>NZ_CP139418.1:954252-1293878 GCF_034137685.1 Streptococcus sp. S1
GTCGATAAGAAAGATCGGATTTGGGGGATCTTAGCCTACCAGGAAGATTTCCAGCGTTTGGCTCGTCCAGCCTACAACAATATGCAAAACCAAAACTGGCCAGCCATTGTCTACCGCTTGAAATTGTCTGGAACCTTTGTTTACCTTCCAGAGAACAATATGCTGGGCTTTATCCACCCAAGTGAGCGCTATGCAGAACCTCGTTTGGGAGAGGTCTTAAATGCCCGGGTCATTGGATTTCGTGAGGTGGACCGGACCTTGAACCTATCTTTGAAGCCACGCTCCTTTGAGATGTTGGAAAACGATGCCCAAATGATTTTGACCTATTTGGAAGCCAATGGAGGCTTTATGACCTTGAATGATAAGTCATCTCCAGAAGAAATCAAGGCAACTTTTGGGATTTCAAAAGGCCAGTTCAAAAAGGCCTTGGGTGGCTTGATGAAGGCCAAAAAAATCAAGCAAGACCAGTTTGGAACAGAGTTAATCTAAGAGGAGGCTTATGCGAAAATCGTTTTATACTTGGCTGATGACGGAGCGCAATCCTAAAAGCAATGCTCCTAAGGCCATTCTAGCAGATCTTGCTTTTCACGAGTCTGCTTTTCCCAAGCATACAGATGACTTCGACGAGGTCAGTCGCTATCTAGAAGAGCATGCCAGCTTTTCCTTTAATCTTGGCGATTTTGATGCGATTTGGGAAGAATACCAAGCCCACTAGAGAAGGATAGGTCGAGGATGGTTTTTTCTCGGCCTCTTTGTTATAATAATAGAAAAACACAGGTAGAGAGGTTCTTTATTTGCAAGAACATTCAGTTGAAATTACATTAACGCATCCAGACGATCTCTTTCATTTGTTTGGATCTAACGAACGCCATCTCCGTTTGATGGAGCAAGAATTTGGGGTAACTATTCATGCCCGGACAGAAATCGTCCAAATCATTGGAGAAGAAGAAAGCTGCGAGCAGGTTCGTCAAGTCATGCAGGCTCTTTTGGTCCTCGTTAATCGTGGCATGACCATTGGGACGCCGGATGTGGTGACCGCCATTACCATGGTGAGAAATGGTGAATTGGATAAGTTCATCGCTCTCTATGAAGAAGAGATTATCAAGGATAGTTACGGCAAGCCCATTCGAGTTAAAACGCTTGGTCAAAAGATCTATGTCGATAGTGTCAAGAACCATGATGTCACTTTTGGGATTGGACCAGCGGGGACTGGGAAAACATTCCTAGCGGTGACCTTGGCCGTGACTGCCCTCAAGCGTGGTCAAGTCAAACGGATCATTTTGACGCGTCCTGCTGTAGAAGCTGGAGAGAGCCTTGGTTTCCTACCAGGAGATCTCAAAGAAAAAGTGGACCCTTATCTACGACCGGTCTATGATGCTCTTTACCAGATTTTAGGGAAAGACCAAACCACTCGGATGATGGAGCGGGAGATTATCGAGATTGCGCCTTTGGCTTATATGCGGGGGCGGACCTTGGACGATGCCTTTGTCATCCTCGATGAAGCGCAAAATACCACCATCATGCAGATGAAGATGTTTTTGACCCGTCTTGGTTTTAATTCCAAGATGATTGTCAATGGGGATACTAGCCAGATCGATCTTCCTCGAAATGTCAAATCCGGCTTGATTGATGCCCAGGAGAAATTGAAAAATATTTCTCAGATCGACTTTGTGCATTTCTCTGCCAAGGATGTTGTTCGCCATCCTGTAGTAGCAGAAATTATCCGGGCCTACGAGCCAATCCCAAATCCAGTGCTCAAAGAAAAACCGGATGTGGAAGAAGAAGCATAAAAGAAAAGGCAAAGATCATCAGATCTTTGCCTTTTTTATGTTAGAAATTAAACCAATTCATCAATTGGTGTGAAGTCACGCTCTAAACCAGTAGCAACGGGTTGGCTAGTGATGTGACCTTGGTAAGTGGTGACCCCTTGGCGCAGGCCTTCGTCTAGGGCGATGGCCTTGTGGAAGCCATTGTCAGCTAGGGATTCGACATAAGGAAGGGTCACATTGGTAAGGGCGATAGTAGAGGTACGAGCGACAGCCCCTGGGATATTGGCAACGGCATAGTGGAGCACACCATGTTTTTCGTAAACTGGCTCGGTATGCGTTGTGACACGGTCTGCTGTTTCAATAACCCCACCTTGGTCAACGGCCACATCGACGATGACTGAACCGGGACGCATTTGTTTAACCATATCGTCTGTCACTAATTTAGGAGCTTTAGCACCAGGAATCAAGACAGCACCGATGACAACATCGGCATCACGGACGCTGGCCTCAATGTTAAATGGATTGGACATAAGGGTTTGGATTTGGTGACCAAAGACATCTTCCAGAACAGCCAAACGTTTAGCACTGATATCTAAGATGGTCACTTGGGCACCAAGTCCAAGGGCGATACGAGCCGCGTGGGTTCCAACGACACCGCCACCGATGATGGTGACTTTTCCTTTGGGAACACCTGGTACCCCACCTAGGAGGACTCCTGATCCACCTTCTTGTTTGGTCAGGAAGTGAGCACCGATTTGCACGGCCATCCGTCCAGCAACCTCACTCATTGGCACCAAGAGTGGCAATTGTCCATCAAGGTCACGCACCGTTTCGTAGGCCACACCTGTTGTTTTAGCTGAGACCATAGCGCCCGCTAATTCTGGTGCAGCAGCCATATGCAAGTAGGTAAAGAGCAAGAGGTCTTCGCGAAGGAAGCCATATTCTTCAGCGAGGGGTTCTTTGACTTTGACCACCATCTCAGCGGCCCAAGCTTCTGCAGCAGTCGCAACGATGGTTGCCCCTTGCTTCGTGTAATCTTCATCCGCAAAGCCAGAACCAAGCCCAGCATTTGTTTCCACTAAAACTTGATGTCCTTTCTTGACCAAGCTTTGTACGCCTGCGGGAGTCAAACCGACCCGATTTTCGTTGTTTTTAATTTCTTTAGGAATTCCAATGAGCATTCTTGCCTCCTTGCTCAGATTTAGGTGTAAAAAGGCCATTGTTGTGAGATTGCTCTCTTGACTCAATGACCTTTTTACTCCTTATCCGATTGTTTTGATTGATATTATTGTATAGAAAAGTAGAATAAAAAGCAAGAAAAATTTGAGCTTGCCTTCCTTTAGGTTATTTGCTAAACTAATCCCTAAAGAAGGAGTGTCAAATGGAAAATTTATATGTGAAGTTAGTGGCTTATCGTGAAGTGGAGACAGAGCGTTTGCACTTGCGTCCGGTCACTCTTGAAGATGCACCGGCTATGTTTGAGTACGCTTCTGATGAGACAGTTACACGCTATACGTTTCCAACCAATCAAAGTCTAGAAGAGACGCGTAATAATATTGCCCTCTTTTACCTAGCGAGCCCACTTGGAAAATGGGGGATCGAGCTCAAAGAAAATGGAAAATTTATCGGGACGATTGATTTACTGGATTTGGATCTTTGTCTGAAGAAGGGGAGTATCGGCTATGTTCTGAATAAAGACTATTGGAACCAAGGTCTTGCGACAGAGGCTACCAAGGCAGTCATTGCCTTGGCTTTTGAACAGTTAGGGATGAACAAGCTCATTGCTGTTCATGATCAGGACAACCCAGCTTCTGGACGGGTGATGGCCAAATCAGGGATGAAATATTCTCACGAGGAGCCCTACGCGATGCTAGACCTGCATGAAGAAGGGAGAATGGTGACAAGAGTCCACTATGTCCTCACTAAGGAAGAATATTTGTCAGAAAAATGAGTCAGGATATTGACAAAAGGCCTATCTCCATGATATAGTAGATAGGTACTGCTGGTTTAGCTCAGTCGGTAGAGCGCATCCATGGTAAGGATGAGGTCGCCGGTTCAATCCCGGCAACTAGCATAGAAGAAGAGGGAAGCTTAGAGAGGATCTAGGCTTCTTTTTTTGCGAGTCCATCTTAAAAATTTTGCTTTTTTCAACAATTTTCAAAAAAGCGTTGACAAGCACAAAAATACGTGGTAAAGTTAGAACAACAAAGAGAAAGGAGAAAACCATCATGAACAAAGTAGCATTCTTGATGACACAATTGAATACACAACTTCTCCAATCTCAGTTGAGTTCGATGTAAACCATAAATGGAACCCAAGATGGAGGAGTCTGTCTTGGGTTTTTTGTATGCATTTTTACCTGCCTTAACTGAATTGGTGAGAGGCATTAGAAGGCCCAAGTGTGGACTGAGCACGTACTCAGCTCCTTGCTTGGGTTTTTTCTGTGCCGTTTTGAAAAGGAGAATATATGATCAGAGCTATTTGGGAGTATATCAGGGAACGCAAGTGGCGATATGTGAAGATCGCTATGGTCCTGATTCTTTATGATTACACCTTATTGATCCCGACGCAAGTTATCCAGCGTTTAGTGGATCATTTGAGTCAGCAGACGCTGACGCAATCCAACTTTGTATGGGATATGGTCCTCTTGGTAGGGTCAGCCATCCTTAATTACCTGACAGCTTTTTATTGGCAGTTGCGACTCTTTCAGTCGTCAGTCCATTTCAAGGCAACCCTTCAGGGACAAGCGTTTCGTAAGCTAGTAGCTATGCGGCGTCCCTTTTTTGAGAAATTCCGTTCAGGGGATCTCTTGACGCGGTTCACGACAGATGTGGATGGAATGGCCGATATGGCTGGTTACGGGATGATGGTGCTCCTGTTTGGCGGTGGCTTGTTTGCCTTTATTATTCCGACCATGTTTTTCATTTCTTGGCAATTAACCTTGATTTCCTTTATTCCCATGATCTTCCTCGTCGTCTCTACCTATTTTTTGAGTAGAAAGCAGGAGGAGTATGTTGAGCAAAACCGGGAAGCGGTCGCTCAGTTGAACGATGAAGTCTTGGAGTCCATCGAAGGAATTCGGGTCATGCGGGCCTATAGTAGACGGGACCAGCAGGTCAAACAGTTTCAGAAGAAAACAGCCAGTCTATCCAAAACAGGGGATAAAATTGCCTCTATCCAGTATTCTTTTGGACCTTTAGCCCTGTTGTTTATTGGATTCTCGACGGTCTTGCTCCTACTATTTGGAGGCCAGTCCCTGGCAAGCGGGCAGTTGAGCCTTGGCAAGTTATTGGCTTTACAGCTGTATTTGGTCTTTTTAATTGAGCCTATGTGGATGATGGCGGACTTGATCTTGGTCTACCAGACAGGGCAAATGTCCTATAAAAAATTAAAAGAAGTGATTGATGAAACGGATGATCTGGAGCCAGATGGTTCTCATTACCTAGAGCAGATTGATTTGGTGCAGTTTAAGGACTATTCTTTCAGCTATCCTGGTGCTGAGCGAAAGAGCCTATCAGGCATTGATTGGACTATCCAGAAAGGACAAACGGTTGGAATTGTTGGTCGTACCGGTGCAGGAAAGACTACCCTGGTTCGACAATTCTTGCGGCAGTACCCAGTTGGTGAGGGAGAATTCTTGGTCAACCAGCAACCGATCGTGGACTACAACCGACACTCCATCGAAGAAAAAATTGGCTATGTTTCCCAAGAACATATTTTATTTTCCAAGTCTATCCGTGAAAATATAGCGCTTGGTAAAAAAGGAGCCAGCCAAGAGGACTTGGTGGAAGCAGTAGCCCAAGCTGCTTTTGTGGATGATCTTGAGCGGATGTCTCAGGGAATGGACACCCTGATCGGTGAGAAAGGGGTCTCTGTATCAGGAGGTCAAAAACAACGGATCTCTTTGGCGCGTGCCTTCTTAAGAGATGCTGAGCTCTTGCTGTTAGATGATTCCCTTTCGGCGGTGGATGCGAAGACTGAACAGGCTATTATTGACACGATTCAAAAAGAACGAAAAGACAAGACGACCATCATTGTTTCCCATCGCTTGTCTGCTGTTCATCAGGCGGATTGGATCATTGTCTTGGATCAAGGGCGTATTGTAGAAGAAGGCAGGGCTAGTGATTTATTAGCTCAAGAGGGCTGGTATTATGAACAATACCAACGGCAACAAAAACAGGAAGGAGAATAAGATGAAAGTTTTGAAACGATTATTATCGAGGATCACGCTTTATCCAACTGTCTTTCTTGCTGGCTTTATTTGCCTCTTGCTAGCTACCATTTTTTCTGAATTGTCACCCTTTCTTCTCCAAAAGATGATCGATGGGCCTTTGACTGCACTGACCCACGGTGGCGGGCGAGGGGACTTGCTTCAGATGGGAGGCTTTTATCTCTTGGTCTTGAGCCTGGGGCAGCTGATTAGCTACATGGGCAATCGGATCTTGCTATATGGAAGTAATCAAGTAACCGCTAGTCTGAGAGACAAAGCCTTTCAAGTCATGCAAGGGCTGCCTATTTCTTATTTTGATGATAAGCCGGCTGGGAAGATCGCGACAAGAATTGTCAATGATACGGAGACCTTGCGGACCCAGTTTTATAACTCTTGTATGATTTTAGTCATCTACTTGGTGCGTTTCCTCTTTATCCTAGGGATTCTCTTTTACCTGAGTCCTATGATGGGCCTTCTCTTGTGTTTGGTCTTTCCAATTTTCTATGGGATCCAGTATCTCTACAAGGTCATGACGGACCAGCCTATGAAGGATTTCTTTGATGCGCGAAGCGAGGTCAATACCCAGGTCAATGAACTCTTGCACGGTGCCAGTATGATTCAACTCTATCATCAAGAGCCTGGTGTGGTGGATGAGTTTGAAGCCACTACCCAGAAGATGTTAGGAGCTAATGATCGAATCCTCCTGGCTGATTCTATCGCTTCTTGGACCTTGACGGAATTGCTCAAGTTTTTAGTGATTGCGGGCATTTTGACCATCGCTGGGATTTCTTTCCTACAAGGCAATATCGGTGTGACTGCTGGTTTCTTATTTATCAATATTAACTATGTGATTAATCTATTTGATCTCATGGCCAATCTTAGTCGTCAATTCCCAAATATTCGGCGATCCTTAGAAACGGGGAGCCGCGTCCTTGCTTTCTTAGACCAACCGTTAGAGGCCGATGGTGCATCGGAACTGAAGATAGAAAAAGCTCAAGTCGTGTTTGACGACGTTCAATTTGCCTATGAAGAAGGCAAGCCAGTTCTGCGGGATATTGCCTTTCAGGCTAGTCCAGGTCAAACCATCGCTCTTGTGGGCCATACTGGATCGGGTAAGTCTTCGATTATGAACCTGCTCTATCGTTTTTATGATCCTCAAGAAGGAGCGATTTTGATCGATGGTCAAGATATTCGCCAAGTTTCTCGTGAGAGCCTGCGAAGACACATGGGGATTGTTCTGCAGGATCCTTATCTATTTACAGGGACTATTGCTAGTAATGTGGCCATGAGTCAGGATCACATTGATCGGAATGCGGTCAAAGATGCCTTGAAAAAAGTCGGAGCTTGGCCCTTTGTAGAGCGCCTTGAAAAGGGGATAGACCATCCAGTCGTAGAAAAAGGATCTGCCTTTTCAAGTGGTGAGCGCCAATTGATTTCCTTTGCGCGGACGCTCTATATGAATCCGCAAATTCTGATTTTGGATGAGGCAACCTCTCACATCGATACGGAAACAGAAGAAATCATCCAGAAGGCTATGGCAGTCCTGCAAAAGGGCCGGACCACCTTTATCATTGCCCATCGCTTGTCCACTATCCAAGATGCGGATCAGATCTTAGTCTTATCTGAAGGACGCATTGTGGAGCGTGGTAGACACGAGGAACTGGTTGCACAAGGCGGGATCTATGCCCAGATGAATGCCATCCAGCAAACAGTGGTGTAAGATGAGTTCCACTGTTTAAGACGAGGAAAATCCCTAGCTAATTTATCTTTGTAATAAAACAGACTATATTATGCTATAAAACAAAAACCCCTTGTGTATCAAGGGTTTTCGTGTACTGACTACGTTTTTGACTACGCTTCTAGGAATTTTAATAAGCGATCCGCAACATCTGACCGCTGGTTATCGTTTAAGTGTGTGTACATATCGAGAGTTGTTTGTATGTTTGCGTGGCCCAATCTGTCCGATATCGTCTTAGGTTCTACACCAGCTTCAAAGAGCAAACTTGCGTGTGTATGCCTTAGACCATGCACCGTGATAGCTGGTAAGTCGTATCGTTTCAAAAATTTCTTGAGACTAACTCTAAAATGTGACTTATCCAGATATTCTCCAGACGAACCAGAAAATACGATATTGCTATTCTTTACACCATTTTTAAAAAATAATTTCTTCTGTTCCAGCTTCCACGACTTGAGTACGGAAGCGGTAATGTCGTCTATCGTGATCTTGCGTATGCTCTTTCTTGTTTTTGGTGATTGTATTCTGTACTTACCATTAACCATCACAAGATTATGCTGTACAGATATCACTTTGTTATCAAGGTCTATATCAGACCACTCAAGTCCTAGTAGCTCACCCTTTCGCAGACCAGTATATGCTAGTGTATGCCATGCTGCATACAGTACAGGTCTTGCGTGTTCTTTGGCTAGTGTGAGGAATTGGTTTAATTCCTCTTTAGTGAGAGCTATCTTTTCGCTTTTTGGCGGTTGCTGTTTCGGTCGTATAATCCTATCAACAGGATTGGCTTGCACGATTCCTAGCGACATCGCAAACTTAAACACACGATTGACAACGGATAGATAGAGAGAATAAGCAGTATATCTTTTACTTAATTTAAGTACAATTTGTTGCATCATCGAAACAGATATACTCTCTATTCTGATATCACTGAAATAATCTTTAATAAGGATATTTAAATATTTCCGTGTATTCTGGTATGTCGTAGGTTTCACAGTTGTTTCATAGCTTTCTAACCAGAGATTGGCCACCTCTTCAAACGTGGGCTTGCTGGAATGATCTGTAAAACCGTTTTCCTCTACAGATAGCAGTAGCTCACGTTCTGCTTTTTTAGCTTCTTTCTGCGTCTTAAACCCTCTTCGAGTAGTGCGCTTTTGTTTCCCTGTAAATGGGTCAACACCTAAATACACTTGGAGCATATAACGAGTTTCCCCGTCTTTGGTTAAGTATTTTTTGATCATTGCCTTTTACCTCATTTCTTGGTAAAATAGGTATAAGAAAAAGACCTTTTTAATGGCTTTTCTTATACTGTATTCCTCACACTCAAGATTGCCGTCGGAGAGTGTGGGGATTTTTTTGTTATTTCTTAGTGATTTTATCAATCGAGTTGGTTGAATATGTTTGTGTTCGTTGTCCTTTGCGAACTACTTCTCTAACATTAGTAGTTATTTCATAAACGTCATTTGTTGTTAAACGATAATCTTTAATTTTTTCATCATTTACCTTTATCGTAATAGCACCACTATCTGTATCTAATGTAATTTTTTGAGTCCCAAGATCTACTTTTGTTAGTTTCCCTATAATATTCATTCCTTCACGTTTTTCAATATATGTAGATTTTAATTCTGTATTAATCTCCTTAACTTTCTCCCTTGGGAAAGAGGCAGTTTGTTTTTTTATGTCATCTATAATTTCAAAACCTATGCCTTCGCTGTTTAAATTAGAAATAAGCTTCTTGACTGAACCAAATGTGCGAGGGCTATATTTATCAACAAAGTCAGCAATTTCTATTTTATTTTGAAGAAAATCGGTAACATCTTCCATAATTTTATTAGCCGGATGATTTTCTTCTTCAAATATTGACAACTGACTTTCTTTCATTGCTAAATCAACTACAAAAGAACCTGCTCTAGTCGCTGTAATAATTAATTCATTTTTAGAAAGTATATCTTTAGGGATTTTGCCACGTTTGCCAGAATAGCCAGAAATCGAAGCGAGTCCATTCTTTTGTATATTTTCAAGAGAAGAGAGCACTTCGGTTAGAGGTTTTAGACCGATTTGTCCTGATTCGTAAGAGTCGGCCATCAAGCGGACAGAGAGTACGTTTTTAACTCTGTTATTTTTTAATTTTTCAGACTCGAATAGTTGTATTGATTTAAGCCCTTCAATCATAGAAGCTTTATATGGACTAGAGTCTGGAATATTATTAATGTCTTGTTCTATTATTTTTGCATATACATCCATCATATTACTCATCACCGTCCAATCTTAATTCAACAATTGCTTTGTGCTCTCTATTTCTGTCAAAGCCAAACTGTCCTTGCCAATACTTTTCTTGATAATCAAAATTTCTAAAAGCCTCTTCTGCCCATTCAAGACTAAAATCAATCAACTCTTTGTCTGGTGTAGCATAAATATCAAGATATTGTGTCTTAAAAAGATTATGCATATCCATTAAATGATCAATATAATCTCCGAACTGTGGATCCACAAACACAACACAATCTATATCGTTTGGATCAATCTTGTTTGAACAAAAACTACCATCTAACCAGACACGCTTAATTTTAGAAGTATCTAGTTGATCCAAGAACGATTTAAAAGAATCGAAATTTCTTTTTCTTGTTCTCGAATTTGGAAATGCTGTTACTAAAAATTCTTCAATTTCTAGTAAAGAACTTGACTCTATTATACCACCTTCTAGGTTCCCATGAGAATTAAATTGCATTATTTTTCTCCATGTCCTTCACTTCATTGATGAAAGACCTATATTCATCGATTACCATCGTTTCATTTGCGATGGTTTTTATTTTTCTTCCCTATACACATCTACGACTTTACCGATGATCCTAAAGTCACTGTTTGAATCAATCGGTATATCTTTGTATCTCTTGTTAAAACTTCTTAAATATGCCTTGTCTTTTCTATTACCAAAGGAGCGCCGAAATCAATGTTTATTGATGAATGCCAGCTGTCTATTAAGAATTATAGGGCGAATTCACTGTATTTTTTAAGATATTCTTCTATTACGAAAAGATCTTCTGTCAGAAGGTTACTTTTAATAAAACTAAAGTCTCCTTCTGTAAGAAACATTTTTTTCTTCAAGCTTTTGATTTCTTTTTTTGCAAGCTCAAATGCAGAATTATAATCATCTAAGTCGCACTCTTCTGCGATATTGCGGATAGTTGTAACAACATAACTATTAGTCATAGGTGGTATATAAACAGGACCTTGTATATACTCATAACTATTACTAAGCCCAGAACAATCAAATAACATTGTTTCGATAAAATATTTTAATGCTAACTTATAATCTTTCTTATCTAGAAAGAAGCAACCAAAAGCATGGCAGTCATTTCTAACAAGACCAAATAATTTAGAATTGATATTGTTATTGATCCGGTCGTTCAAAATTTTAATTTTAATAATGTCATATGAAAGGTAAGGGTCATTTTCAGAGTATTCCATATATTCAAATGCTGATATATATGGATCTTTGTGTGCTCTAATAAGACCTTCGTAATTAATTAAAATCTGTTGCCCTGTATTCGTGGTACAAATCGATGATGGGATGCTATCTTCTAGCAGATCAAAATTATTCATAATTCTTTGTATGAGGTCATATTTTTTACCACTAACTGGTAAAGACTTAACTTTTAAAATCTCTTTTAACTCTGCAACTTTAAGCTTAGATAAACTTTTTTCTGATTTTTGAAATGTCAGCAATCCTAGTCGGATTAATTTATTTCTATGAAGTTGAGGGTTGATTTTATATTCCTGTTCAAAATATGATGGGAAAAAATCCCCATTGTTTGTATCAATCCAATACAAAAGAACTATATCACCAATTTGTAGCGTATCATCTTCCCGTGTTATCTTATTAATTTCGGTAGCAGTAGCAGTTTGTTTGAAATGATCAAACATCTTCTTTATAAAACCCATTTATTATTCTTTCATTAACAATATCACTTATTCATGTTCAAGGATCCAACTAACATTGTTCATAACTTCTCTATTTGGAAGTGGTTCTAGCTTTTAGACTTTTTGAAAGGCTTGGCTTTCTAACTCCTATTTTCATAAAAATAACCCTTTTCTTCCGCAAATACCTTGTATTCTTCTATCACCATTGCTTCATTCGCAATGGTTTTCAAATTATATCGCTCCATGAAATGAACATAATTAAATTCGGACACGTCATCCATAGTTTTCAATTCTTCTCCTAATAGATGATGAATCATGCTACGATCAGCTTGAAGTTCACACAACTCCCTATTAATCTCATACTGGACGGGTGTATGTTCTTTATGGCCCAATTCATGTAGGGCTACTTGTTTTTGATCTTGCTCCGATAGATTGATATCAATAGCAAGGACTTTTAATGCCGGATTGAAGAAGCCAGGGCTGTGCCATTCGCTCCCGTCAAAGTAGCATAGATTTACACCCTCTTGGGCGCAAAGCTCTTTTACAGTCATAAGTGCACCTCTATTTATTTTTTAAGTGTGCCTCCAAGACCGCTGTAATAAAATCAATATCTTCTTCAGTAAGTGGTTTACCATCGAACAACATAGATTGCGCAGCAATGTCTCGAAGGTCAAGCGGTGCAGAAGCATCACCGCCTGTTGTAATTTTGGGATTATCTGTGCGTCCCAATAGGTAGTCGGTGGACACGTTGAAATAGTCGGCTATTTTTGCGATATGTTCAGCTGAAGGAGTCTTTTTATTCTTAAGACTATAAATGTAATTTTTTCCTAAACCGACTCTTTCTTCCAAAGTATTTAGAGAAATCCCTTGTTTTTTAGCTAATATTTTAATTTTTTCGAATGTCTCAAACATTGATTTATCAACCTTTCTGAAGCATTACAAAAAAATATTTTATTTTTTCATCTAAAATACTTGACATTTATTAGATGAACGACTAAAATAGTATTTGTAATTAAGAAACAACTAAAAAAACAACTAAGAAATAAATCATAAAAATGTTTTGGCGAACGGTATTTATAGATTTATCATTGTTTTTATTATGCCTTTATTTTAGACAAACATCTAAAATAAGTCAAGCGAAAAGATAAAAAATAGTTAAAAGTTTTAGTTGTTTCTTCTTTACAAATTTGTAAAAAAGGAGGAGCGCAATCGTGAAAATAGGTGGGATTTCAACGATAGACTCAGAAATTTCTTTCGGAATATGCGATATCCAAGAAGTTCCTGAAGAAATAAAAAAACTTTTCCCCGATCAGAACCTAGTAAAGGTTACCGAAAAAGGGAAAAGCTACATCCTGAACACAGACTATATCGTTTTACTTTTTACGAGTCTGTGAAAGTGCCGAGCCAGCGATAGACTTTGTTCGAGCAGAAGAACGCCCGTCACGAAGAGCTTTACTTGCTTTGGTGGCGACTTTAGCAGAGGTTTGCTTAGTATTTCTTGCCATAAACAATTCTCCTTTCTTAATTATTTGACTTGTTATTTTCATAAGGAGTTAGAAAGGTCTTATCAAAACGTTTTAGTCAAAATATATTATAGCTTAAATGCTTTTATTTGTCAATATGTTGTACAGGAAAGGGGTAAATATATTGTTAAAACACAATATATAGTATTTTGAATGTGGGATAAAATTGAACATCAATTAAAACTAAGAGACTGGTCTATGTATAGATTGGCCAAAGAATCAGGAATCCATCAATCGAATTTTTCTAACCTAAAGGCTGGAAGATTGAAAGAGATGTCGTGGACGAATATGTGCAAAATTGCTGATGCACTGAAAGTCAGCTTGGACGAGTTTAGATAGAAAGGAGGATTTTATATGCCGGATATCGCAAACGGTCGTGAAAAGGTTAATGCTTTTTTGAAAGAGAAAGGCATTAAAAAATCAACTCTAGCGGTCGCTTATGGTTTTAAACGACAGGAAGTTACCAATATTTTAAGTGGAACAACAAAAGGTCCACGAGCGAACAGTTTCATTCTTCAGGTTATTGAAGATTATGGGATTGAGTAGGAAAGATTTGAGGAGTAGATATGGAAGAACTTACAATCCGTGAGGATAAAGTGTCCTTGAACGGCCAAGAATTAAAAACTCTTATAGGATTTGAAATAAAAAATACAACCGAGAACGGCTATGCAGAAGTGAAATTAACTTTACTTGCTAAATTGACCTGATATTAGATTTGAAATAACCTGGCTTTTTATTAATTATTATACCAAATTAGAAAGGAATTAAAGAGTGAACGAAATAACTTTATCAAATAATCTATCTCAGATAGAACTTGAAATCAGCCACCACAAACAAATTGCTGGTCAGTCAATTTGGGAAATTGGTAGGCGATTAAATCATGTAAAGGAGAACGATCTTGCTCACGGTGAATTCATGGATTGGTACCTCGGTCTCGGTATTGATAAGGATTTCGCCAGTAAATCAATGAAAATTGCTAAAGAACTTCCAAATTTCGAAACGTTTCGAAATTTAGGAACAACAGCACTTCATCTGATCGCAACTCTTCCAGAAGAGGAAAAACAGGAGCAGATCCAGCGTATCGAAGATGGTGACACCCCAACTGTACGAGAGCTGAAAGAAGTCAAAAACAAACTCAAACTAAGCCAACAAGCGAATGAGCTTCTAAAGGGCGAGAATGAGGCTCTAAAGGCTTCTAAAGTTGAGGTGAGGGAAACAATCAAGGAAGTTGTTCCAGACGATTACAGTGCCACACGGGAGCTAAATAAGCGATTGTTAGTGAAGAACAAGGAACTGTCCGACAGCATGAAGGCTATGGAAGAGCGTTCTGAGTTCATCAGTAACAAACTAAACGAGATGATGGCCCAGCGTGCAGAGGCTGACAAAAAATCTGCTCAATACGATGAACTGACACGAGCGATTGAAGAATCGCAAGGACAACTGAACAGCGTACAGAAGCAGATCTCGGCTTATAAGAACATAACAAGCCTTTTACAAAAAGGGAATGACTTCTTGGCAAGCATGGGCGGTCTAATCTATGCAGACGAAAAGAATGTCTTAAAAGCAGATGGAATCGTCCGAGACGAATTTGACAGTTTTATCAGTCGAGGGTTGAGATTCTTCAACGATCTGAACGACATTCGTAAAGAAAATAACATTTTAGAAGGAGAATTTGAATAATGAACGAAATCGCTATGGCACAAACAGAATTAACAGTAGAAGATACAATGATCCACGCTTTGCAGGAGTTGAAAAAGCTGAAAGAAGGTCAATCCGTTCTATCAGCAGATGTGGATTATTTAAAAAATGAGCAACCAGTAAATCCATCCATTTGCTTGGCGCTTGAAAAGATGCGAAAACAAAAAGTAGTTGAATTACTTGGCGGTAAAGACAGTCAAGCGTACAAAGATCGCAAGTTTGCGCAGTCGGTATTCTCTCAGGCAGCTAAAGACTTCAAAGAATACTTCCGAATCCCACGCTATGACTTGCTGAAACGCAAAGATGAAGAACAAGCATTTGACTATTGGGGAAGCTGGGAACCATCAGCCAACACTAAATTGGAAATCAAAAACCGCAATGGCCAAATGAGTTTAGTTGGTTGAAATGGCCAGAAAAATAAAAAAGCACTTTTCGAAAAAAGCGCTCAAATAAATTAACTAAATTAATTATAACACAGAATAGAGAGATAGACAATGATTGAAGAATTGATAAAAGAACAAATCAGAGAAATTTATCTCGAAGCGAAAGAACAAGCTAAAAAGGAATTGCTACCAGTGAACCAAGCAGAGCTACAGGAAATATTTGGCTTTAGCAATGAATACTTGAAGCGTTTAAAACGCAAGGGCTTGAAATTTCGCAAGCAAGGAAAGTACATCATGTATGACTTAAACGATGTACACGAGATTTTAGAACTAGAGAAGGAGATACAACATGTATAACGAATTATTAGGAACAATGGCAGTTGCAGGAGTATTCTTCACAGCAGGCTTTGCTGGTGCGGTATGGGACTTTAAACAAGCTCAACGTAAAAAGGCCCGCAAAGCCAAACAAGATGCAATCATGAGACAGTACGAGGAAGACTTGCAAGAGAAATTTAACGAGGGTTACCGAGCATCATTTGTAGATCTTGCGGAAGCACGGAAGCACTCACATTCAGACAATGATTGGGGTATGCAGGAGGTATAGATGGCAGCAAATAGACGGTATTACTGGTTACAACTCAAAGAAGACTTCTTCAAATCAAAGGAAATGAAGCTGATGCGGAAATTGCCTGGGGGCGAAGAGTTGACCATTATTTATCTGAAAATCATGCTGGCCAGTCTACCAGACGAAGGGAAAATCTATTTCGAGGGTTTAGCTGAAGATTTAGCTGAAGAACTAGCGTTACTGATTGATGAAGATACTGAAGCAGTCAGAATGGCGCTCATGTTTTTATCAAAAAAAAATCTACTGACTACAAACGATAATTATCAATTCACTTTGGAGCAAGTTCCGGAGATGATAGGTAGCGAAACAGCAAGCACCCGTAGGTCTCGCAAGTATCGGGAGGGTCAAAAAGCGTTGCAATGCAACACCGATGCAACAAAACGCAACGGAGATATAGAGATAGATATAGATATAGAGAAAGATATAGAGCTAGACCTAGACCAAGAACAAAAAAATGCTGTTGGTGGTGAAAATTTAGTTTTTAAAAAATTAAAGGAAGCCTTTGGAGAAATGAGTGTGAATGGCACTATGGTCGAAGAGGTTGAAAGACTACTTAAACAGTACGGACAAGAACTTGTGGTTTTAGCTTTAAACGAAACGATCCTAAATGCAGGTAAGTCTCTTAGATATACTATGTCAATTCTCCAGCGCTGGGACGGACAAGGATTGAGAACGGCTGAACAGATTAGGTTAGCTGACGAAGAGTACGAACGGAAGAAGTCCAACAAAACTCAAAGTGATCCTTACGGAAATATTCCTTCTTGGTCCAATTTAAGGCCAGAGAATCAGAAAGAGCCAGAACCCGAAATGTCTGACGAAGAATATGAAAGACGGTTGAAGGAGTTTTTAGCCAGTGAATAAGATTGATTTTAAGAAAGTTAAAACTGATAGCAACTTATTTCGTGAGTTTAAACGGTACATGCAAGAATACTTTAATACACAGATCACCAAAGAACAGTTTTTAAACTTTGTTGATTTGTGCGAGAAGGAAAAATTCTTTCTCAACCCGTTTCAGATGTGCGCATGGGTTTTAAATAAACCAGTAGAAGTCATAGAAGACAGATGGTATCAGAAGAAGGATTAAAAATGTTTAGAGAAGATGATGACGATTATTTAGAATGTCGAGAACCAAGAGATCCAGATCTATGGCATTGGTATGGATCTGGCTATCGGTATTTAGGTGATGATGACGAAGTATAAGTATAAAAAATGGAGATAAAACAATGAGTACACTATACGAACTGACGGGCCAATATCTGGAAATCTACAATCTGGATATGGACGATGAAACCAAGCAGGACACACTGGACAGCATCGACTGGAACGAGGACTACGAGAATAAGGTAGAGGGATATATCAAAGTCATTAAGAACCTTGATGCAGATATCGAAGCCCGAAAAAACGAAATGGACCGCTTGAAGAAGTTGAACGATGCGGACAAGGCCAAGAAGGACCGAATGAAAACGACCCTTGAAGAAAGCATGGAACTAACGGGACACGACCGAGTAGACACACCCTTGTTTAAGGTGTCATTTAGACGATCTAAGGCCGTTGAAGTTGACATGGTATTGTTGCCAGACGAGTACAAAAAAGTCGAATACAAGGCCGATAAGACGGCTTTAAAACGACTTTTGACAGACGGGCAAGAAATTGCTGGAGCAACCTTGGTAGAAAACAAGAATTTGAGTATCAGATAGGAATTGAAAAAATGGTAGAAAAAAAGCAAAGTATCTATGAAAAATTGGCGAATATTCAAAACGAATTAAAAGCACCTAAAAATCAGTATAACTCATTCGGAAAATACAACTATCGCAATGCTGAAGATATTGAAGAAGCGTTGAAGCCTATCTGTTTAAAATATCGTGCAACGTGCTTGATTTCAGAGGTAACGACTGAAGAATTAGCAAGCGAACTTATCACAAAAGTTACTGTTTCACTCATGGATTGGGATGGCGACAACGTGATTACAGTTACCGGACGAGCAAGGGAAGAACGCACAAAAAAAGGTATGGATGCTTCTCAAGTGTCTGGTGGTGCGCAAAGCTATGCTACTAAGTACGCACTCAGTCAAATGTTTTTGATTGACGATAGCAAAGATGCTGACACGGATGCCGATTATATCCAAAGTGGACGAGCACCACAAACGAAAAAACAAGCACCGGCAAAAAAACAAGATGAACCCGTTATTTCAGTAGAGGAAGCTAACCGCTATTTGAAAGAGATAGCTACTATCGCAGAAGCGAAAGGGATAGAAGATGGCTCAATCGCTAAATGGTTTTTGCAACACTTAAAAGTGGCAGACTACAAGCAGATTAAGCAATCACAAGTAGAACAAGCAGAAATGCTATTAGGTAAATTGAAAGGAAATTAAAGTATGTTGAACAATGTTGAAGAATGGAGGGACATTTCGGGATACGAGGGTTTGTATAAAGTATCAAACCGTGGGAGGATAAAAAGCTATCATGAAAGATATAAAAAACCTAGAATACTAAAAACATCTATGACGACGACTGGCTATAGAAAAGTAGAGCTTGCAAAGAACAAAATAAAGAAGTCTCTAAAAGTACATAGGCTAGTGGCAGAAGCCTTTATCCCAAACAAAGAAAATAAGCCGTATGTAAATCATTTGGATAGCAACCCTTTAAATAACAATGTCGAAAATTTGGAATGGTGCACACAAAAAGAAAATATGGTTCATTCGTCTATTTATGGAAATCACAAAAGTTTTGCATGGAAAAATAAAGAACAAGTTATTTCTGAATATATTTCGGGCAAATCCATTAAATATCTTGCTAAAAAATATAGTGGGACTAACTGCACAACAATCATCGAAGTTCTAAAAAGAGAAAAAATAAAAAGAAGAACATATACAGAACAACGAATGAAATATAAATATTCTAGAAAAGAGATGGTATCTATGTTTGAAAATGGATTAAGGAATGTAGATATTTCAAGAATTTTAGGGATACCAACAGCATTGGTAGGCACATACAAATACAAATGGAAAAAAGGAGAAAAATTATGCTGAACTCTATCTGCCTTGTTGGAAGGCTCACAAAAAACGCAGAACTACGATACACCCCTCAAAATCAAGCAGTAGCAACTTTTAGCCTAGCTGTCAATCGTAATTTTAAAAGCCAGAACGGAGAGCGTGAAGCAGATTTTATTAACTGCGTGATCTGGCGACAGCAAGCAGAAAATCTTGCCAACTGGGCCAAAAAAGGAGCTTTGATTGGGATTACAGGACGGATCCAGACGCGAAGCTACGAGAACCAGCAAGGCCAGCGGGTATATGTCACGGAAGTAGTCGCGGATAGCTTCCAGTTATTGGAAAGTCGCAAAGAACGTGAGGGTGGGCAGTCGCAAGGCTACAGCCAGCCAGATTTCTCACGGCAGGCACCAATGAACGCAAATCCTATGGACATCTCAGATGATGATCTCCCGTTCTAATCCTATGACATGGATTGAAGAACATTTTGCCAGAGAATATCCAGAAATCAAGTCTTTACAAGATATCTGGAACAAGGACGATCTGGGCGGATATCAGACACAGCGGTATTCGAGGGAGTTGAACAAAGTTATTGTAACCAATGACCTGGTCGCTATCAGTAACGATCTAAGATCAATCGGGCTTACTGATGAAGATTTTAAACAGCAACTAACACTATTTTAAGGTGGTAAGAAATGATTGAATTAACAATACCTATCGAACCGAAAGCCCAAACCCGCCCAAAATTTGGGCGAGGTGGGGCCTACGAAGATCCAAAAATGAAAGCATGGCGCGGATCAGCTACATACCTTATCAAAAGTTTGTATAAGGGAGAGAAGCTACAAGGCTATCTCAAGACAGAAGTCACATTTTATCTGAAAGCACCTCAAATCGTATCGAAGAAACCAACACCAAAGGCCAAGGCCAAAACATGGGAACGGTATGAACGATTTATGAGCGAGCGAATATACTGTGCCAAGAAGCCAGATTTGGACAATTTGGAAAAAGCAATATATGACAGCATTTCAGACGCTAATTGTATTTGGTGGGACGATAACCAAGTTGTAGAGCATACAACCAAAAAGATTTACTCACCAAATCCACGAATTGAAATCAAAATTAAAAAAATTTAGTAAATGGAAAGGCGAAAAACTTGAATATGCGAGGGTAAATAATGTCACTAGTGGAAGAATTTTTTAAACAACATGACGAGCTGGTTAGTAAGTACGAGAAGTACACTGAGGTATTTAAGAATCAGGGCGCAGAACGACCTGCAGAAGTAGCGAAATATATTTCTTTGTCTAGAAGAAAAAACGCGATGCCGTCTCCAATTTATTTGATTTATTTTGACGGATTGCTAAACGATGAATTTCTTTTAGAATGTATGGACTACTATTTAGAAAATACCAAAAGGAAATCTAGGAAAGCGAAAGAAGCAAGGGAACAATTCGCAGAAAGAGATGACAATTCTAACGAAAGCATCATACTTAAAAAGCCAAGCAAGAGACGGGTAGCGATAAAGGAATATTACAGAGAACGCGCTTTAAAGCTAGGTCTTTAATTAAGGCTGGCAGATTTTAAACGGTCTGCTGGTCATAACCTCACAAACTAAAATATTATACACTGATGCCGAAGCGAGTGGGGCGCTTCAAAACGAATCGTGATAAAACTACTGGTTTTATGCCTTAACACACGATTCAAAAATGTATATCAACCTATAAATAAAAAAGGAGAGTCCTTTCTTTAAGAATTTACATACAAGTAAGTCTGATATACGCTTACGACCGATCGGCAAGACTGCATAAGTCAAGATGATGATAGTTCATAGTGATGTAGCTGATCCATCACGGGTTATGTCGGACGAGGGTTGGAAGCCTCGGAAGGTTCGACTCCTTCCATAATCTTTAGGGCGGGTACTTTCGTGGACCCCTTATAATTTTTGTTACATTTTTTTACCGCTATCGACCCGTCCCGATAGCTGGCCAGTTGTAGACCCCTTTGGGTGGCGCAACTCCACCTGCTGGCCATTGCTCACTATAAAATTAGAAAGGCCCTCTAATCTAGTTTTTCTGAAAAAGGGGAGCAGAGCAACTCCCCTGTTTTAGTGAAATGGATAGAGATTATTATGGATATTGAATTAATCAAGCGATCAATCAGGCTGGATCGACAGCGACTACAGGATACAAGCAGCGACCTGCTTATACAAAAAAATATTGGCAAAACTGCAGCGATTGGAAGATCACGAGCGATTAAAGAAAGGATTAATAAAAAGTTTATGGAATTAGAACACGAATTAGTAACGTTAACTAAGAAATGGTTTATTGACCGTGACCTCGAACACGGTGGACGATTAGACAAGCAGGCTCTTAAATTGAGTGAGGAATTCGGTGAATTGTGTGCTGGGTATCTTAAGCAGAATGAGAAGTTAACTAAAGATAGTATCGGTGATTGTGCAGTTGTGATTGTAGGATTGGCATTATTAATTAAAGACGATGTACACGCTATCTTTGAGGAATCTGACAACATCAGACGCAAGGACGCAATGGAATGTTTTAAATTGCTAAATGCAAATATTTCTGAATTCCAATTGTCGCAGGATTTGGCAAGCAAGGAAATGTGCAGACACAATCTAGTGCGTGCAGTGGCTTATCTTAAATCAATTAGTAAGGAACTTGACTACGACTTTGCAGATTGCTTTGAGATCGCCTATAACGAAATCAAGGATCGTAAGGGTAAATGGATTGATGGAACGTTTGTGAAAGAATAGGATTTACCAGATGAATAAAGATAAAGTTTATTTAAAAGGCTACGTGATAGGGCATGCTGCGGATACATTAGGTTATCAAGGACTGCTGGTTCAGCTTGAAAACTTGGATGTGGTAGAAATTGATAAAAACCTTGTACATAAAAAGATTGACGAACCACAACTGATTAAACTAAAAGATGTTATCGCACGAATTAAAGATTTTGATAGTGGCACTCAAATAGTATGGCTAGATGCAATTTTAAATGAACTAGGCAGTGATTATGGAATATTAAAATACAAGACTGGTTATGAGCAAGGGAGGTTTGAGGGCGAATATGTCGGTCAGCAATTAAAAGACGCTGATAAGGTTCGGCAAGAGTTGAATAAGCCAGTAGTAAAGCAGTTTGTGGCGGATTGGTATGAGGAACATAAAAGTAATCTGGACTATGAATTATGGGATTACGTTAGTGACTGGAAAGATCAAAAACCTAGTGAGTTTAAGGAATGGTTTAATAAAAGCAATAAAGCCTTTCAAACGCTAGTCAATATGCACCAGTTCGGTTACGAGGTCGGAAAAGAGAAGAAGTATAAAGTTAAATTTAAAAATATCCAAAGTGGTACACGATATCTTAAATACGATGGGGTTATTGAAAAATGGTATTTTGGTATAAATCAGGATTCAAATGCAACAAGACTATGCCACACAAAAGAAGAGCTTGAAGAAGCTGGTTTTGGGGAAGTGTTCGATAGCCCACTGTTTGAAGTTGAGGAGGTGGAAAAATGATTTCAAAATATAGAGCGTGGGACAAGCGAGATAAAGAAATCTATTTAGTGTACGAAGTTAATTGGGATGATGGGAAATTTGATTATATTGGGGACGCTATAACCTTCTACCGTGGGGCTGAAGAAGTTGAACTCATGCAGTCAACAGGTCTATTTGATAAAAACGGAAAGGAAATCTTTGAAAAAGATATTCTTGATTATAATGGCAGAAAGGTCATTGTTAAATGGCATGGGTCTTATGCAAGTTTTATCTACGAGTTTGTAGATGAACTAAAAAATAGAAAGACTGAATGGAAACCGCTATATCTATCTTATTATAAATTTGAGGTTATCGGCAACATTTACGAAAATCCAGAATTGCTGGAGGTAGAAATATGATAAAAAAATTATTAATTACAGTTTTTGTTTGTTTGTCTTTTATAACACTATCGGGGTGTGGAAATAAAGATATTCTTGGAACAACTTTTACTTTCAAATACGCAAAAATCAGACTAGTTGACGGACGAATTGTCGAAGGTGAAGTAAAGCAATGGGCAAAATATGACAACCAAGATAGCGTTCGTGTAACTTTTGAAAATGGCGAGGTATATTACACTCACTCAAGCAATGTAATACTGTATAACAAATAGATGGGAATTAACATGGGCTTACAAAACTTTATCTATTTATTATTCGCAGCAGTCTGGCTCTCTGGTTTGATCTGGGCTGGTGTGATAGCTTTTAGAAACAGAAAGGAGAAATGATGAGTTTAGATAATGTACATATACCAATACGGGTCAACAGAACTCTATCCATTGCTCAAATAAACGGCAAGCTAGAGATCGCTGTACTTGGCAAGGATGATTTATTTGTAACTGGTTCGTACTTTATTAATCTGTACGATGCAGTGAAACCTTTTAATGATATACACGATTTAAAAAATATCATTGACCAAATTTTAGATGTGGAGGGAATGTTATGAATAAACTGTTTTATACAATCCTCGCATCAGTATCACTGGTATTTATGATTGTGTGTATCAATCTCAACACACGGATCAATGAGTTAAATACTAAAGTCAGCGACCTCGAATGGACAGTACAAGAGCATGAGATATCTATTGAGCGACTGACTGATCGAACCAATGCGCAGGATGTGATTTTAAACAAACTAAACAGTGAGTATCAGATGCGTGAACGACAACGTGCGGAGGAATTAAAAGAGGCGGCTGATCAGAATGGAGTGGGTGGATGAACGTTAAAAAACGGCTGAATAACCTTAAATTTCTTGATGATACAATCAAATCAAAGAGACAGGAAATCTTTGCACTTGAATCACTCGTACAAAAAGCACAAGTCTACTCTGACGAGCCAAAAGGGAGCAGACAAGGAAACAAGACGGAAGAGTTGAACGTGAAAATCATTGACGAAAAAGAAAAGATCGAAAATGAGATTATGACTCTTTGGTCTGAAAGCAGAAAGACAATCGCTGCAATCGATCGGTTGGAAGATCCACTTGAAAGAGCTGTATTGCGTTATACTTATGTCAACGGATACAACTGGATCAAGACGACAGGACAATTAAATTGTTCACGAACAACATATCAGCGGGTTAAGAAATCTGCGATTGAGCATTTAGCATCGAAATTATGACACAAAACGGGACATTATGGTAATAATAATGTGCTATTATAGTAGCATGGACAAGGAGGACAAGACATCTACTCCAAGCGGTTTGAGCGTTTTTTTCAAAGTTTTATCTCCAAAAAATAGTTTTGATGATTTTTCACGTTACTTGCTCCTTGTCTTTCTTATTGATACCAACGGGATCGGATTAAACCGATCTTTTTTATTTTTTTACGAAAGGGGTGATGGAAAATCGCCAAATTATCAATGAGGCAACAACGATTTGTAGATGAGTACATCATCTCTGGCAATGCTACTCAAGCAGCGCTCAAAGCTGGATACAGCGAGAAGACTGCTGGTAGGATAGCTGGTCAAAACTTGAAAAAACTTGAAATTAAAGCCTACCTGGACGAAAAGATGGCTGAATTACAAGCTAAAAACATCATGAGCGCAGAAGAAGCTCTAAGCATCCTGTCTGACATTGCGAGAGGGAAGCGTGATGAGGAGGTCTTGATGATGGACCCTACAACTGGCGAGGTCCGTAGGCTTACAAAAAAAGCAGATAACGCAACGGTTATCAAGGCAATCCAAGAATTATTAAAACGATACCCAACCGCTAAACAAGCAGAAAAACTGGAACTCGAAATAGAGAAGTTGAGGACGCAGATGGAGCAAGGTATGGTTTCAGATTTGAATATCACAATCATAGACGAGTGGGCAAAAGATGGAAGTTAAGATCCAGAAAAACATCAATCCTCATTTTAAAAGCGTCTGGACAACTAGCAAGCCTTACAACATTCTGAAAGGTGGACGGAACTCTTTCAAGTCTTCGGTAGTAGCCTTATTACTTGTTTATATGATGATACCGTTCCTGATCGCTGGCAAGAAAGCGAATGTAGTAGTCATTCGAAAAGTTGGTAACACTATTCGAGATAGTGTCTTTTTAAAAATACAGTGGGCTTTGAATAAGTTCGGGTTATCTGGACGGTTCAAGGCTACCGTATCGCCATTTAAAATACAAGACACAGTCACGGGATCGTGTTTTTATTTCTACGGCCAAGACGATTTTCAGAAGCTCAAATCAAATGACATCGGGAATATTATTGCCGTGTGGTATGAGGAGGCTGCGGAATTTAGCAACAAAGAAGACTTTGACCAGTCGAACGTGACTTTTATGCGACAGAAGCATCCAGATATTGACTTTGTGAAATTCTTCTGGTCGTATAACCCACCACGCAATCCATATAGCTGGATCAATGAGTGGGCAGAGGAACTAAAGGATAACGAGAATTATCTTGTACATTCGTCATCTTATTTAGATGATAAGTTAGGTTTCGTTACTGAGCAAATGCTGGAAGATATTGAACGCATTAAAGAGAACGACTACGACTACTACCGATACATTTACCTGGGTGAGCCGGTTGGGCTTGGTACGAACGTGTATAACATGGAACTTTTTAAATCTGCTACAGAAGTACCAAGCAATGAGCGTGTGATCGGTCAATTCTTTGCAGTCGATAGCGGGCATCAACAGTCTGCTACAACTTGCTTGCATCTAGTTATGACAAGTGCTGACAAGGTCTATTTAGTTGACAACTACTACTACAGCCCTGCTGGTAAGACGCACAAGAAAGCTCCCAGCACGCTATCTAAAGAGTTGCATTATTTTGTGACAGAGCAAGCGAAGCAATTCCCAAACGCTCCTATTATCAACATGACGATAGATAGTGCAGAGGGCGCGTTGCGTAATCAATATTTCGAAGACTTTGGCGAACGCTGGCATCCAGTCGCAAAAAAGAAAAAGATTGTCATGACTGAATATGTGCAGTCGCTTCTAGCGGAGGGGCGCTTTTTTTATTTAAAAACGATAAACAATTTGAAGTATTTTATTGAGGAGCATAAAAAATATCAATGGGAAGAGAAATCAATCATGAATGATGATCCTAAAGTCGTTAAGGAAGAAGACCATACAGTCGATGCCCTACAATATTTTGTAATTGATAACGCACGTTATCTTAATTTAAAGGTTTAATCTAAATGGGAATTATACAACGAATAGTAAATATTTTTAAGAGAGGACAGTATGCGATGCAACAACAATCGCTAGGCAATATCACAGAACACCCACGGATAGCAGTAAGCAAAGATGAATATAAACGGATTATGCGCAACTTGCGTTATTATCAATCGAAGTGGGAAGATGTTGAGTATATGAACTCAAATGGAGACATGGTGAAGCGACCATTCAACCATCTACCAATTGGACGGACTGCATCGAAGAAGATTGCAAGTCTTGTATACAATGAGCAGGCTACAATCTCAGTTGATGAAACTGTAAGTGGTGCTAATGAGTATGTGCAAAGCGTGTTACTGAATGATCGTTTTAACAAGAATTTTGAGCGATATTTTGAAAGCTGTCTTGCTCTTGGTGGACTTGCTATGCGTCCTTATGTTGACGGTGATAAGATTAAGATTGCTTTCGTACAAGCTCCAGTATTCCTCCCTATGAGGTCTAATACGCAAGATGTTTCGAGCGCTGCTATTGTCACTAAAACAATCAAGTCAGAGGGGCAAAAGAATGTATATTACACTTTGATCGAGTTCCATGAGTGGAAGAACGAAGAGGAATATACAATCACGAACGAACTCTACAGGTCAGAGGTTAAGGACCGCGTTGGTGATCGTGTACCATTGTCTGAGCTCTACGAGGAGTTGGACGAGACAACAACAATTAAAGGCTTGAGCCGTCCACTATTCACTTACTTAAAGACTGCTGGCATGAATAACAAAGATATTAACAGTCCTTTGGGTCTGTCTATCTTTGACAATGCCAAGAGCACAATCGATTTTATTAATACGACTTATGATGAGTTTAAGTGGGAAGTCAAGATGGGACAACGCAGAGTAGCAGTCCCAGAGCAGACAGTACGTACTGAATTTAACTCACGCAATGAGAAAGTCACTGTTACACGCAAGTTTGATCCTAATCAAAATGTATACGAGAAATTTGATACAGGGAACATTGACGGTGTTATTGGTATCACAGACTTAACAACTCCTATTCGTTCAGAAGACTATATCAAGGCTATTAACGAAGGTTTGAGCCTTTTTGAAATGCAGATAGGTGTATCTGCTGGTATGTTTAGTTTTGACGGTAAGAGCATGAAGACCGCAACGGAAATCGTGAGTGAGAAC
Source organism: Streptococcus sp. S1 (assembly GCF_034137685.1). Taxonomy (NCBI): domain Bacteria; kingdom Bacillati; phylum Bacillota; class Bacilli; order Lactobacillales; family Streptococcaceae; genus Streptococcus; species Streptococcus dentalis. The sequence continues at coordinate 981,434 of NZ_CP139418.1, forward strand.
TCAGACACTTACCAAATGAGAAACAGTCTTGTTTCTTTGGTTGAGCAATCTTTGAAAGAGCTAGTCATTTCAATTTGTGAGCTTGGCTTTCTCTATGAGTTTTATAGTGGGCCTATTCCAGAAATGGAACAGATCAGCGTCAATTTAGACGATGGTGTATTTACTGATCGCAATAGTGAACTTGAATACTGGACAAAAGCTCTTGCAAGTGGTTTGGTTGACCGTAAGACAGCGATTCAACGGGCATTGAAACTAACGGAAGAAGAAGCTGGTCAAATGGTACAACGTATCAACAATGAAACGATGGCTACTGCCAATTCTGAGCGTGATACAACAGACATTGAAATTTACGGAGAATGATAAGGAATGAGCAAGAGGCTGCCGATACAATTTAATGACGAACAGTTAGAACTTGGATCGAGCCGTCTTGCTGACCTCTATCATAAGTTAACTGTCGAACTCTTTGAGCAGATGGTGGATAGATTGCTAGAGCGTGGCACGACATCGCTTACAGACAATCCTTACATCTGGCAACTAGAGAAACTCAATCAGATGCACGCACTCAATGAACACAATCTTAAAGTGATATCTAAATATACAGATATCTCAGAAGAGCAACTAAGAAATGTCATTGAGGGTGAAGGCCTAAAGATATACACGGACACCAAGAGCCAACTATTGGAGGATCTGAATAAAGACCCCCACTTTGATACAAGCCATGTACAGAAACAACTAGAAGCCTATTTAGAGCAAGCAAGTGGTGATATTGATAATCTAATCAATACAACGTTGCCAAATGTTGTTAACGAGGTTTATCGTAACATCGCCAAGGAAACAGTTGCTAAAGTTGCAACTGGTGTTGCTACACCGGACAAAGCAATTGCTGAAACTGTCATGAAATGGCAGGAAGTTGGCTTTCGAGGTTTTAAAGACCGAGGCGGTAAGAATTGGCGCATTGATAACTACGCACGTACCGTTGTTAAGACTACAACACGTAGGGTATACCGTCAGATGCGCACACAACCAGCGGACGAGCTGGGGATAGATACCTTTTACTACTCAAAGAAAGCAACTGCTAGAGAGGCTTGCGCTCCTTTACAACACCATATTGTAACGCATGGTGAAGCGAGGGAAGAGGGTGGCTATAGTGTTCTGTCGCTAGCAGATTATGGCTATGGTACACCGGCAGGATGTCTTGGCATTAACTGCGGACATTATCTGACACCTTTTGTTATTGGCATTAACGATATGCCAGATTTAGGCGATGATGTTAAAAACATCACACCAGAAGATGCGATTAAAAACGCTAACGCACAGGCTAAGCAAAGGGCATTAGAGCGGTCTATAAGAGATAGTAAAGAAAAACTACACATTGCTAATAAGTTGGGTGATAAGGATCTTATAGATAAGTATAAGAGTAAGATACGCACTCAGCAAGGCGCTTTGCGTGATTTCTTAAAAGATAAGCCGTTCCTTCATCGTGATTATGCGAGAGAGAAGTATTACCGTAATAATGATACGGTTAAAAAATTATACAAATCTATTGACAAACATTCTAAAAAAGAGTATTCTGAAATACTACAAAATTTAGGAAATAAAGCACCTAAATCTTATAGTGATTTCAAGGCTCTAAAACGCTCTGAGAAAGAGTCTTTGAGGTATGATAATAGGATTGTCAATTATTTCAAAGGGGGCATTCAAGAGAAACTGCCTGACAAGCAGAAACAGCAGGCAGTGGAGGCTTACTTCAATTTCAAAAATGATGGCATAACGTTTGGAAACCATGCAATAGCACGCTACATAGAACGTATGAGGCGCAAAGACGGCACGTTTGCCTATAATTATGAAGCGGTAAAGGCAGCCTTTTCTCTGCCGCCTAATTATGTATCAGAGAAGAACGGCAGATTTGCAAGATATTATAATGGTATCCTCTACATCACTGAGCCTGATACAGACGTTGTAGTAACTATGATGAAACGTAAAAAACTGAAAGGATTTAAACCATTATGAAATACAGTCAACAAGTATTAGATATGCTAGAACAAGCAGTCAGTGGGCGGATTGATAATTTTTGGGATTTTTCCTTTAAGTTTAACTCTCTTTTTGGAGAAGATGAAGATTTTGCTGAGTTTTGGGACAATGAAAACCCTGAAATGTTTGACGCTCTCAATGATTTTGAGCTGATGATGTTCTTAGAGGAACATGACCCAAGTGATAAGCAAGGATTTATCAATTTCCTAACACCTTACTACAACAAAGCAAAACAGTTAGTAAACTATAGCGCTTAGAACAATCTAGGCGCTTTTATTATGCCTTGAAAACAGGAGGTGATCCGTCATCTTGACTAGCAGGAATAGACTGCTATTTAATTTTTGCAAAAACCGTATGGAAAATCATGCGGTTTTTATTTTGCGCTCATTTCTGGATAAGAGGTTGTTTCCTCCTTGTTTCTTACCTCTTGCGGGATCGTTACCCGCTGGGCGCTTTCGACTTTATCCACAGTCGCTAAAGAATGGAAGATCACAATTTAGGAGGGGCAAATAATGTCCGAAGAAATCCAAACAACAGACCAGCCTGTCAATGCTGGAGAGGTGGCAACAGCCGAAGTTGCAAAAGAGGAAGCCAAGACATTTACACAAGAGGAAGTAAATGGATTGGTAGCCAAAGAAGCCAAGAAAGCACAGGAGAAGATCTTTAAAAGCCTGGGATTTGAAGATGTTAAGAGTGCTAAAGAAGGTTTCGAACAGTTGAGGGAGTGGAAAGACTCACAGAAGACAGAAGCAGAGAAACAATCCGAGGCAATCGCTGATAAAGAAAAACAACTTGAAGCGATGCGTTTAGAAAACCAACAATTGACTGCAAAATATGCAGCTCTTACGCTGGGTGTACGTTCTGATGCTGTCGATGATGTCATTGCACTGGCTCAAAGCAAGGTGACTGACGATGTGACAATTAATGATGCAATCGCAGAAGTCCTTGCAAAATATCCACAATTCGGGAATGTACCCGAAGAACCAAAGGAAGAACCAAAACCCAGCTTCTCAGTCGGTGGTACACCAACGGTTAAAGAAGACGGTAAGGTTGATCCTTTCGAGGCTATTATCGCCTCTTATGGCAAGAAAAAATAAGAAAGGAACATAATCTATGCCAAATAACAACCTAGCTGCTGCTCGCTACGAGAAACAATATCGTGATATGCTCGCTACTGTATTCGGAGTGAATGCAGCATTTATTAATGCCTTGTCTCCTATCCAAATTTTGGACGGTGTGCAAGAAAACACTACTGCTTTCTCAGTAAAAACCAACGGAACTCCTGTCGTTATGGGTGAATACTCAACAGATGCTAACGATGGTGGTTTTGGAACTGGTGCTGGTAAATCTCGTTTTGGTGAATTGAAAGAAATCAAATACACTAACACAGATGTACCTTACGACTACACACTTGCAATCCATGAAGGTATTGACCGCTACACAGTCAACAACAACGTTGAAGCTGCAGTAGCTGATCGTTTGAAATTGAATGCAGAAGCTCAAACTCGCGGAATGAACAAACGTATCGGTAAATTCTTGTCAACTGCTGCAGGAAAAACAGAAGCACTTACTGATATGCAGGAAGCTACTGTACGTACTTTGGTTAACAAGATCAAAGCATACTACAGCAACAACGAAGTGATCGCTCCTGTTACATTGTATCTACGCACTGAATTGTTCAACGCAATCGTAGACATGACTGCAAACACTTCTGCTAAAGGATCAAGCGTATCCATTGACGAAAATGGTCTTGCCAAATACAAAGGCTTTGCCCTTGTAGAAACACCAGAACAATACTTTGAATCTGGCGATGTCGCTTACTTTGTACCAGATGGAACTATCATTCCATTTGTAGGTATCTCTACTGCTCGTACAGTTGAGGCAGAAGACTTCGACGGTGTTAAATTGCAAGCCGCTGCTAAAGGTGGTACATACGCGCTTGAAGATAATAAAAAAGCGATTGTTAAGGTAACTGGTACAGTCGTTTAAAAGGGGGTAGCTATTGGCGCTTTTTAAAACAACAAAAAATGTTTTCTTTCAAGATCTTGACATCACTGTATTAGAAAGTGACGTCGTGGAGCTTGATGACGCGACAGCTAAAGACCTAATCAATAAATTGGCAGATGTATTCCCTGGTGAAACTGTACTGATCGAAGTTACAGAAGCTGGTGAACAGAAACCAAAACGCAGTCGCAAGAAGAAAGCAGAAACAGAAACTACAGAAACGGAAGAGGTTGAGGCATAATCCAACCTCTTTTTTATAGAAGAGGTGAGAATATGGAATACTTAACCTATCCAGAATATCTTAAATTAGGTTTTGACGAAACGGATAAATACGATGAATTGTACAAACGCGCAGAAATGACTGTAAACCTGTACATTCATAATTTCTATGCTTACAAAGACTTCGAAAGTGATTTTAAACTACGCAAAGAAGCAGTAAAGAACGCTATCGCTTATCAGATTTACTACTTAGATCGCTCTGGAATTGCTACAGCAGAAGAGAAACAATCTCTATCTAGCGTGACTGTTGGACGAACCACAGTAAGCTATCAGAGTGGCTCTCAGAGCGTTTCAAAGGGTTCGCAGTATAATCTCTCTCTTGATGCTGAAAACTGGCTCAAAGTGGCTGGTTTTGGCTATAGCGGGGTGGACTATGATCGATAAGCGAATGTTAGTTGATACAGCAATCATTAAAAAGCGTGTTGGTATCGACGAGTGGGGAAAAGAAACATTTGGTGGTGATCTATACATTGATCCTTGCCGTTTTGACGAAAGTACCGCTCACGTACAATCACAGAAGTCTGGTAAGAGCAAGAACCGCACGGACCAATTCGCTGGGGTTTTGTATATCGACACAGACTACTGCAATTTTGAAATTGATCGCTCTTATATTGATGGGAAATTGATCGTAGATGGTCAAGAGTACATCATTGTTAAGATCACTCCTAATAGGCATCCGATTAATAAGCGAATACTTACTTATGAAATCGAGGTGATCTAATGGGGATTAGTATCAATGTCGATTTAGGACGGATTAATAAGAAGTTTGGTCCAAATGCAAAGAAAGTCGCTGAGTATGCTATTGCTAACCAAGCAATGTTGGACATGGAAAGGTTCGTACCTCTCCGTGGCGGTGATCTTCGAGGCTCTGGCCATGTATCTGGCAATCAGATTGTATATAACACAGTCTATGCCAGGGCGCAGTTTTACGGATCGTCCTACAACAAGCATCGTAGCTTTAAGTTTAGCAAGTATACCACTCCTGGTACAGGTCCACGGTGGGACTTGAAAGCCAAAGGAATGTATGGCGATAAATGGGCAGATAAAGGAAGGGAGGCATTAGGACTATGATCGCTAAAAATGATTTTTTAGAAAGACTTAATGCTTTTATCAATTCGCTTGATCTCCCTATTACGTCCCGTATGGATTATTTAGACGAGGACGAAAGCCTTGTGGTTTATCCACTAGCTGGTGGAAAGATCAATAAAATCTATATGGACGAGGCTAGAGACGTATCGCTGCCGTTTGAAATCGCAGTTAAGACAAAAGATCACGAAAAGGCTAATACCTGTCTATGGGCAGTTAACGAGGCCTTATCGGATTTATTCGTAGACATTCCAAGCGCTAACGGATCGTATGCGTTCGAAAATTTAGAAGTGGCAATGCCGTTTCTGAATGAAAGAGACGAACAAGGCTACTACATCTATTTACAAGATATTCAAGCAAACATTACGGTTTTCCAACCGCAAAAGAAAGGAATTAATTAATATATGGCACGTTATAAAAACGCCCTACGTGGGCATTTCATCGCTCCTGTAACTGATCCAAAAGTAGAGCCGGAAAAATCTACTTATTTGGAACTTGCAAAATGGATCGAAGAAATCGCAGATGATACAGACGAGGCTACAACTTCTGTAGCTTACTATGACGGAGACGGTACAGAAGAGACTACGGTTACATCTGTTAAAGGCTCTTACACTTTCAAAGGCACTTACGACAAGGAAGACCCAGCCATGAAGCACATCGCTGGTCTTAAATACAAACTCGGCAATGAACGACTTGTATGGCATAAGATCGTAGATGCTGATGGCAAGAACCAAGCAGTCGGAATCGCTACCGTATCTGATATCAAAGCTGGTTCGGGCGCTGCTGCAGAATACGAAGAATTTTCTTGCAAAATCTCGTATAATTCACTTCCAAAAATTTCAGCAGTCGTCTAATCGAATTATTGGGCGCTATCTGTTTAGGTAGCGCTCTTTTTTGTGCATAAAAGGAGGAAATCATGTCTATTTCAATCGAATTAAAACGCAACTTTATCCCGATCAATATCGGAGAAATCGAACTACAATTTGATACATCACTAGAAAATATCTCGCGTCTTGCAACGCTCCAAGAAGATATCGCAGAACGCTTTAACAAATACCAGTTAGAGCTGATTGAACGCTCAAATAATGGAGAGTTTGACGATCTTAAAGAAGGAGTCATTAACAAGCAAGTCATTGACGAAGCCTTTGATATGCAGAAAAAAATGACGGAGATTAAATATGATGTGTTATTCGGTGACGGTACCTTTGCTAAACTCTATGAACGTTATCCAGACCTTGACGCTTTGGATCATGCATTTGATGAGGTTGATACAATGCTGGGAGCTGAAATCGAACGTTTAGGCCAAGAACGGGCTAAGGCATCTGGTGCGGTTGCTGAGTCCTTTGTTAAAAAAGCAAAAGCCAAAAAGACAAAAAAGACCAGCAAAAAATAACAAGGGGGACTGCTCATGAAATTAAATGAGCCAATACAAAACTCCTTTGAATTAAACGGGCGCGCCTATGAAGTGGACTGTTCCTTTGATCTGGTGCTAGATGTCTTTGAGATGTTTGACAATGAAGTCATGAACAATCTTGAGAAGATGCGTACAGCGGTTTTAATGATGACGGACGAAGCCTTGGACAATCCAGAGGACATAGTAGCGGTGTGGGAATATATCGACGAGCATTTTTTAAAAACTAAAAAAGAGCGCGTGGTTTATGACCGGAACGGGAACCCTATGCCGATAGCCAAGGACGAAGAAAATGATGTCCGTTTGATTGATTTTGAAGTAGACGCCCAGGAAATTTACGCGAGCTTCGTGCAAGCGTATAATATCAACCTCTTTGAAGCACAAGGCCGGCTAACATGGCCCGAATTTATCGCGCTATTGAACGGTATGCCAGAGGGAACGGCTGTATCTCAATTAGTGGAGATACGGTCTTGGAAACCCTCGAAGAACGATAGTAGCGAGTACAAGGCCAAAATGCGCCGGTTACAAAACAAATATAGATTAGACGGAAAGGAGGGAGATGAATAATGGCAGATGGAAAAATTGTAATTGACGTCCAGGTTAACGGCAAGAAACTGACAGAGTTGTCAAATGCCTTGAAGCGTTTAGAGTCCGAAGCTCGAAGATCGGGCCAGGGAGTCAAAAGTGCCGGAGATGGTATCCAGGCTACTGGTGATAAGGCTCTAAGAGCTGGGCAAGGTTTCAAGCGTGCCGGTGACCGTATGGCCGAGGGTGCGAAGCTATCCGAGACATCAAGTAACGGCTTTCGCCGTGCTGGTGAAAAAATCAAGGAAAGCTCAGAAGTTGCTTCCAGGTCTGGCAGTGGTTTTAAACGGGCTGGTGAAAAGATCAAGGAAAGCTCAGAACTAGCTGGACGATCCGGAAATGGATTTAAACAAGCCGGGGAGAAAGTAAAAGAAAGCTCTGATCTTGCCCAACGGTCTGGCGAGGGTTTTAAACAGGCATCAAATAAAATCAAGTCAGCAAGCAATGAGGCTAGCTCTGGCGGTGAAGGCTTTAAACAAGCCGGGCACAAAGTGAAAGCCTCTGGCGAGGAAGCCAAAGGAGGCGGTGCTGGTTTTAAAAAGGCTGGTGAAGATGCCAAGGCTGGCGGAGATAAAGCCGGTCAAGGTGCTAAAGGCTTTGAAAAAATCAAAGACGCAATCAAAAACTTCTCAGCCGGTGCGGTAGCCTTTAAAGCTGTAAGCTCTGCGATGAACCTTGTAAGCCAGTCAATGGACAAAGCTATTGACCGCTTCGATACCTTGCAACGGTTCCCGAAAGTGATGAAGTCGCTAGGGCACTCATCAAAAGATGTAGCATCATCTACCAAGCTACTTGCCGATGGTATTGAGGGTTTACCAACTACGCTTGATACAGTCGTAGCTACAACTCAAAAACTAACCTCAATGACTGGGGACTTGAAGAAGTCTACCAAGCTCACTCTGGCATTAAATAATGCCTTTCTAGCGTCTGGTGCATCGACGGAAGATGCAGCGCGTGGTTTGCAACAATACAGCCAGATGTTATCTGCTGGTAAGGTTGATATGCAAAGCTGGAAAACCTTACAAGAAACCATGCCTTACGCTTTGCAAAAGACAGCCGAGTCCTTTGGCTTTGCTGGTGCATCGGCCCAGAAAGACTTTTATGAAGCCTTACGAGACGGAAAGATCACGTTTGATGATTTTAGTAAACGTCTGATTGAACTGAACAAAGGCACGAACGGTTTTGCCGAGATGGCCAAGAAAAACTCAGAGGGTATTAAGACTTCTTTCGGTAACATCGTGAACGCGGTAGCAAAAGGGATCGCAAACGTAATTGCTGAGTTTGACAAGATGAGTAAGGCAGTTACTGGTAAGAGCATTGCTCAGAACCTTGATAGTATTAAAGGAGCTGTAAATGATACCTTTAAAGTTATTATCAGTGTTATCCGCGGTGCTACACCAGTCGTTAAATCACTAGTGAGTGTATTGGGCTTTCTCAAACCTATTTTAGACCCGCTTATCGCTGTATTTACTGGTGTCGTATCAGCAGTATTGCTCTTTAAGGGAGCGATGCTTGGTCTGTCAATTATCAAGGGTATCGGTAGCCTAATTGGTACGCTTATCACTTCCCTGGTATCTCTAACCAGTACCTCGCTTGTAGCAACAGGAGCTACTACCGGACTTGCTGGGGCTTTGGCCTCCTTATCTTCTGGCGGAGTATTCCTGGTTGTCGGTGCTATTGCTGGCCTGGTGTCGTGGTTGACGCAAGAAAGCGAAGCGTCCAAGGAAGCCAAGGCCAAGAATGAAGAGTTTAAACGCTCCCTCGATGATCTACACGATAGTGTGGATAAAGGCAATGAAGCCTATAAAGACCGCAGAAATGAAATTCAGGCTACAGCCGAGGATAATGAGCGATTAGTCAAGAAGATTGACGAACTGAACGCGGTAGAGAATAAAACCGCTAGCCAGAAGAAAGAACTTGCGTCAGCAGCAGAAACCCTTAATTCACGTATTGAGGGCTTGAATATCCAGTACGACAAGGCGACCGGCACAATCAACATGACCACGGACGCGATCCGTAAGCAGATTGAGATTGCTAAGGCATCGGCTGAGATTGAGGCTGCTAACCAGAAAATGGTAGAAAATGCCAAGAAGCGCCTTGAAATCAAGGATAAGATGAAGGAACTTGAGAAGAAGTACCAGGATCTTATCAAAGAAACCGATAAAGTAGAAGGCGACGGGTTTATTAACTCTAATATTCGCGATATTGCGAAAACTGGGGTTAAGAAGAAATACAATGAAGAAGTTAAGAAGTTACAGGACGACATCAAGAAAACCGAGGAGTCCGATAACGAATTAACAAATACTATTGTTAAGAATAACGAAGCCAAGGCCAAGTCTACAGAAGATGCGTCTGGTCGTATAATCTATAACTTGACGACCATGAACGAGGAGCAGAAAAAAGCTGTAGAGATGATGCAACAAGAGTTTGCTAATCTCAAAGGTGAAGTTCAAAACGCATTCCAAGCTATCGAGCAACAGACAGCCTTATCTGCAGATCAAATGACCGCCAACCTGCAGAAGAACATCGACGCGGTTGATAAGTGGTCACAGAACCTTGAAATACTAGCTAAACGCGGGCTTGACCAAGGTCTTATCGAACAAATGCGCAAGTCTGGTCCTAAAATGGCCAATCAAACGCAGGCTCTTGTAGATGCGTCCGATGAGCAACTAGGACGACTCAACGGTAAATGGACCGAGGCGGGAGATAAAGCTAAAGAAGGCTTCCTCCGTGGTATTCGTGCTACTGGCCAAGAGTTACCGCCCGAAATCGAGAGCATGGTAACGGCTATCGGTGATGAGTTTAGGAAGGCACTAGCAGATGCGGGCTTTGAAGTTAAAGCCCGTGAAATCCCTCAAAAAGTAAGTGACGGTATTCGCTCAGGTAAAGGCGACGTCCAACAGGCAGCGTCCGAAGTCACAGAGGCATCTAAGCAGGCATTTAACAACTTACCAACAGAAGCTAAGTATAGCGGTTCGCAAGTAAGTGGTCAATATGCTCAAGGTATCACAGAGAACCAAGCATCGGCAGAAGTAGCAGTAGATGGCCTTAGAAACGCGTCTATAGGTGCTTTAGCTTCCCTCTTTGGAGATGGTCAGGTCAAAGGTGCTGAACTCAGTTCTGGTGTCGGAGCTGGGGTTGCGGGCGGTGTTGGTGTGGTGCAGGAAGCTGCCAACAGTTTAAGAAACAGTGCAGTAGTTTCGGTTGCGGGCATGTCCACAGATGGTCAAGTCAAAGGGTCGGATTTTAGCTCTGGCATAGCAAGTGGTATCGACGGAGGTCAGCATGTCGCGGTTGGTGCTGCATTATCATTAAACCAAGCTATTTCTTCTAAATTTATTTCGTTTTCAGCAGACGGCCAGCAATATGGTTCACAGTTTGGCTCTGGTATTGGCTCTGGTATCGATTTTTCAAGAGGAGTAGCTACTGGTGCATCTAATGCACTAAAACAGAGTGTTAATGCATCGGTTGATTCGCTAGGCAACGACGGACAACGTGCCGGTTCACAATTTGGATCTGGTGTTACTAGCGGTGTAGCAAGTCACAACAACGCAGTGTTTAGCGCGTCAAGCAACCTTAAATCCTCAGCTCACAATGGTATGTCTGGCGGGTACGACGGTGGCTTTAATGCAGGTACTGCTATTGGTGAAGGTATGGCCAGTGGTATCGCTTCTATGGCCCATGCGGTTATAGGTGCAGCGTCCAGTATCGCATTAAGTGCAGTGTCTTCAGCTCGGTCTACTTTGCGGATCAACTCACCATCTAAAGTATTTAGAGATCAAGTCGGTCGCGCCATTCCAGAGGGTATGGCAGTAGGTATCGAAAAGTACGGCTACTATGTAGACGACTCAATGACTGACCTCGCAAACAAGACAGTAGAATCCGGTAAAAAATACACGGACGGCTTTGGCTTTAACTTACCAGGTCGTGGTGATCTTGTTAGTGGTCTGACTGACACACTAGCTTCACGGTTTGGCTATGCAGGCGGTGGAATCTCAAACTCAAACGTCACAAACAACTATACACTCAACGCAAACGGTACAGCTAATGATAATTTCTTTAGCCCCGAAAACATGCGCAGGCTCTTGCGTGAGCTTGCTTACTATACGAATTTGGAAGGAGGTAGAATGGCATAATGGGAAGTTTTACTTTTAATGGTGTTAGTAGCACTACTCACGGTCTACGAGTGACCAGCGACTATATTATCAGTTCGACTGGGAGTGATGTGGAAACAGTAGCGGTCCCTGGTCGCGATGGCGATCTATTGATCTCAAAGAACCGTCTTAAATCGGTGACTATCGAGTTGCCTTGTACCGTCCTTTCAAACCGTAAGCTAACGGACGCAGAAAGCGACATCAGCAATTGGCTAAACGTTGACGGCTATAAAGATTTGACCCTATCCTGGGACCCAGATTTTATCTACCGGTCAGCATTTATCGAGACTTTTGAAGTGTCTAGCCTTATGAAGCAGTTTGGTAAAGTCAAGCTAAACTTTTTGACCTATCCAGTCAAATTTTATAAGCAAGGCCGTACTACTCAAACCCTGACAAATGGAGTTGCGATCAATGGACTCGGAAATGTCAACGCAAAACCGATCATCACTCTTGTCGGATCTGGTGACTGTACACTTACGATTAACGGACGCAAGACCAAATTAAAGGCTGTACAGAATAAGATCACTCTGGATATGCAAGCAAACCAGGTATACTCTGGTAATTTGCAAGCCTGGGATAAAGTTGTTCGATCTCCACAATTCCAGATGCCTTACCTTGATTACGGTCGTAATTTGATAAGTTGGGACGGCAATTTTACTATCACAATGATTCCAAACTGGGGGGTTAAGCTATGAGGCCTATACTATTTAACAAGAATGAGCAGTCATTTGATACATACGGTCTCGGTGAACTTAACGTAACTAAAGGGACTGTAACCCGTGAACGCAACGGGAATTATACGCTATATGCTGAGATTCCTGTGAACGATCCAATGGTAGCAAGTCTTGAGAAAGAAATGAAACTCAAGGCCGATGCAGGTTTAAGGACGAAGAACCAAACCTTTGAAATCTCGCGAATCGTAAAAGATAGCAGTAACATTGTTAAAATTTACGGTCAACATATCAGCCACAAGCTGGAATACATGGTGCTGAGAAATGCTACGGCATTCTCTGGGACAGCATATAACGCACTAGCTATCTGGAAAGGCGCTCTGATCGGTGATCTGACCTTTGACGTCTGGTCTGATATTCAGACCTCTAATAAGGGTATGTTTGATATCTCGAAGATGGAAAATGCCCGTTTGGCATTGGGTGGTGTAGAAGGCTCTATTCTCGATCTGTACGGCGGTGAGTATGAGTTTGATAATATGACTATCAGACTGCACAAACAGCTTGGACGTACTGCTCCAACGGTGCTGGAATATGGTCGTAATATCCTATCTGCTGAATTGGACGAAACGATTGAGAGTGCATATACTAGCGTGTTGCCATTTGCGACTTATACCCCTGAAAAACCAGCGGGTGATACTAGTGATAGTCAACCAGACCCAGTAACCGTAACGATCCCAGAGAATTACATAGATAGTAAATACAAGTCATTATACGCTCATCGTAGAATTAAAGTCGTAGACTTTTCAAGCGAATTTAGCACGGACAGCAAGAAGAAAAACATTCCAACCGCTGATAAGTTGCGAAAACTTGCTACGGACTACATGAATAAGAACGCTATCGGTAAGCCTAAAATCAATATCAAAATTGAGTATGCTGATTTAGCTAAAACGCTAGACTATGCTGATAATGGCTGGATCGAAGAGCTGGAATTGTGTGACATCATCCCTATCTACTATCCACAGATTGGGTTAACGGATGAAACTGCAAAAGTAACTACGATCACTTACGACTTTGTCAACGAGCGAAATGAAAGCGTGGAGTTTGGTGATATCGGTACAAATGTTAGATCGACTATGCAGAGCGGTCTAGCTGGGAAAGTTGATGATATTGCTAAGGCTCAACAAGATTTTGAGAATAGTTTGCCAGGCTATCTTCTAAACGCTCAAGGGAATAAAGTCTGGTATAACCACCCAGACGACAAAGAACACAAGATCGGTGACATCTGGTTTGAGAAGAACGGTATCTATGACCGTATGTACGTCTGGAATGGTTCAATGTGGGAGAAGCGCATTGATACCGAAGATGTTGATAAGATCAAGAAAGAGGTTGATAAGCAGTTAGAGCAAGCTAGACAGTCAACCAATCTTGAAATTGAGAAAGTCAATGCGAAAGCGCAAGAAGCACTAGTAAAAGCTGGTACAATTCCAGATGCTGGGAAGCTGTCAGAGCAGATAAAAACGCTGATTTTAAACAGTCCAGACTTAAATCGTAAAGTCACAGAAAGCCTTTATCAGACAGATAGCGGGGTTATTTATAATAAAATCTTGCAGAATGTCAAAACTGATTTTATATCAAAACAAGTTTTTGACGGATTTGAAAGAAGTACCAATACTGGTCTAGCTGATTTACGAAATAAAGCTGACAATACAGAATCTGCAATCCAAAGGCAAACTGTAGAATTTAACAAGCTAACCGAATCTAACAAACTCTATGAGCGTATCATCGGCACGTCCGAAACAGACGCACCCGATAAGCTATCACGTTTGGTTATGTCTAGCGAGATATTTCAAACAGAAGTCGGCAAGTACGTTACAGATGATTTCAACTTAGTTTACGACCCTACCAATTTAAGTAAATGGAAGAAGAAGCAATCTGAAGCCAATGTCGTTGAAGTTACAGCCTCAACGAAATTATTGAGAATTACCAATTCTAATAAAACTAACAGTGTTTACCATGGTTTTGCGTTACCACTTAACACATCAACGTTTACCCAGGGCGAAAAAATCAGTTATCGTTTTGAAGCATGGGTAGATGTACTGCCAGATGCTCCCCTTGGTATCGAATTATGGTCAGCAGATGGTGGACTTGCGTCTGACCGAGTATACTTTGATAAAACTGGTATACAAATTATCACAGGTACTATGACGGTCAATAAGACGACGACTAACTCGAGAGAATTCCCGCTGGAATTTTGGTTAATGAAGAATGGTCAAGTTGCCATCGGTAAGGTATCTCTTGTTCGTGGGGATAGGCCACCAAACAAGTTTGTAGACAGTGCAGCTATGCAAGGCATTGCTACACAGACGCAAGTCACACAGCTAGAAGGATCATGGGCAGTACGTAATCTCAATGGCAATGGTGATGTACTCAACTCAATCAACGTCCTCGCTAATGGCACCAACCGAATAGACGGACGATTAACACACATCACTGGTCAGACCAAGATTGATAATGCAGTTATCAAGGACGGTATGATAGCAAACCTATCTGCCGATAAACTAACCGCTGGCACGATTGACGCTAGCCAGATTAATGTGATTAACGTTAATGCAAGTAATGTACTAGCTGGTACGCTAACTGGTATGACCGTTCGAGGTGGTCGAGTCGAGGCCTTAAATGGCAAAATGAATATTGACTTGCAGAATAGCCAGTATAACGTTTTGAGCAATGAAGCTACAATCAGACGGATTGATGACACGAACTCGTCTCAATTTATATCGCTCAAAAAGAGTGGGTTTGTTGCTGAACATTTCAGAGACAGCAACGCAGCATTGATGATTTTTGGTACAAACCACAACAAAAAAACCCCAGAAGCACACGATAACGCTAGTTTTGCTGGTATTCGGTTGTGGTCTGGAAAGGGCAATGGAACGACAGAAAGCCTTACAGAATTTATTGGCGACCGTGTACTTATTTATAATAACGGACCAAACCGTAGTCCGTGGAACTTTCATAATAACATCAATGGCAAGCAGACATACCTGCTCCCAATGAACGAGAATGGCGTTAAGCATTACATTGGACGAGGTGACTTCTTTTTAGAAGCGGTTTATTCTCGTAAGGTCATTCTTGCAAACGGCAAAGATGTTGGAACTTATCTCTGGGACTTACTGGGTTGCTTCGGTACGATGATGAGATATGGGATGGTCACAGATAAAGCGATTAAAAACCACATCCAAGAAATTTTAAACGGATACGGATTTAAATAAGAGGTGAATAATGCACACGACAGACAGAATTATCAACGATGTCGCAATCCAACTTGCGAATAAAGTTATTGAGTGCGCTAATTACAAGGCGCTATACGAAGAAGCACAAGAACAACTAGCACGAATTAACAACGTACTAGAAGCAGATGAAGCTCTTAAAGAGCTATTCGACGAAATCGCAGAAAAATTAGAAAAGGAAAACTAAAATATGACATTTAAAGTAGTTAATAAATATTTGCAAGAAGCTGATAAAACATTTGTAGCAATTCGACAAGACGCACCATATACGGCTTTTGACCGTGTATTGATCGGTGACCGTACCAGCGAATCAGACGAAGTACTGATTCAAGCTGTACTTGGTCAAGTTGCGACTGAATTAAACCCAGCCGATGGTGTTAAGAAATTGCAAGAGGACCTACATACTCAAGCGCAAGAGTACGAAGCTAAACTGGCTGAGAAAGATACTAAAATCTCAGAAGTTAAGTCGGTAGCAGATTGGGCAGTTTTGGCAGCAGTAACCAACACAGAAAGCCCACTTGATCCAACACTTTATGCGCGTGGATTGGAGTTGGTTGAAGCTGGACAAGCTGGCAAGACTTACAAGCCGTATGAAATCTTTACGGTCACTAATCCAGCTTATACTCCTAAATATGGAGAGGGTCAACGCGTTCTTGTCCAAGTAAATCAAGATTTTACTTACAACAACGAGACAGTAGCTGATCTTGAGGGATCATTATCACAGAATGGCAAACTCGCAGTCTGGAAATGGACTGAACCTAAACCATCATCTAATACTGATTTAGAAACTCAACCAGTACAGTAAGCTAGTAGCATAATAGGGGGTGGTTAAATTGGACCTATTGGCACTAGTAGACAAATTAACTCCCGTATTGGTCGTGATTATTCCAAGTTATTTCTCGTTTAAAAGCACAAAAACTTCCAAAGAAGCTGACAAACGTCTTGAGGGTCTATCTAATAAGATAGACACCCTCGAGAAGTCAGTAGGAAGCGTGGAAGAAATCGGGAAAGATAACCAACGGAATTTAACGATTATCGGGAAAGGCTTACAACGGCTTCAACGTTTTCGATTGCAGGAGAACTTAAAAAACGCGCTCAAGCGTGGGTATACTAACCAGCACGAGCTAGAGGAGTTGTCTAAACTATATGAAAGTTACGTCGAGTTAGGCGGTAACGGTGCTATAAGAGTGCTCTTTGAGCGCTTTTTAGAGCTAGAAATTAGAGAGGAAAAATAACATGGATCAAATCACAAGCATTATTACATCGTCAGCAATGAGCATTTTAGTTGTATTAACCGGGATCGTGGTCCAAGCGGTCAAGAAATACTTACTAATGCGCGGTGGTAAGAAAGCGATCGAGATCGTTGAGATCTTGGCTAAAAACGCGGTTAACGCTACAGAGCAAGTTGCGGACAAGTTAGATATTCACGGATCAGACAAGTTAGAGCACGCTAAAGCGAGCTTGATCGAGGGTCTTGAGTCTCAAAATATCCACTTGACGAATCAAGAACTCAATACCTTTATTGAAGCAGCGGTTAAAAAAGCGAATGATGAATGGAAAAAATAGGAGATAGACAATGAGTGTACAACAATTAACAGTCAACTGGTTTATCAATCATCGTGGGCTACTCACTTATTCCATGCTTGGAAGTCGTAACGGAGCAGACGGCACGGCTGATTGCTCCGGCTCAATTTCACAGGCTCTTAAAGAAGCAGGGATCAAGATCATCGGCTTACCGTCAACGGTTACGCTTGGACAGCAACTCGCAAATAACGGCTTCTATCGTGTGAGTATCAATCAATCTTGGGACGCTCAAACGGGCGATATCGTCCTTATGAGCTGGGGCGCTGATATGTCCTCATCTGGCGGTGCTGGTGGCCACGTCGGAGTCATGATCGACGATACATACTTTATTTCTTGCGATTATTCAACTCAAGGCGCAACTGGTCAAGCGATCAACACTTACCCGTGGAATGATTACTATAACTGGAATAAACCAGCTTATATCGAGGTTTGGCGTTATGCTGACACAGCACCACAGACCAACAACCAAGCTAACACAACCGTACAGCCAAAAGACAAGGCCTTTTATCAAGCGAATGATGTCAAATACGTTAACGGTATCTATCAGATCAAGTGCGATTATCTCGCGCCCGTGGGCTTTGACTGGACCGAGAACGGTATTCCTGTTTCTTTGGTAAACTGGGTTGATAAGGACGGAAACAACTTGCCAGACGGAGCGGACAAAGACTTCAAAGCTGGTATGTACTTTAGTTTTGAACTTGATGAAGTCCATATCGCAGATACCGGCAAGGGCGGTTACTACGGTGGCTATTACTGGCGATGGTTTGAATTTGGCCAATTTGGACCAGTCTGGCTTTCGTGCTGGGATAAAGACGATCTAGTAAACTATTATGAGTAAAGAGGGGTGATTGAATGAATCGCTCAAACTGTACCAACTTAAAGCAGTTTGAGGGCGGTCGGGTCGTTAAACAAGGCGACTCGGCTTCCCTTTTTGGTTTTGCATTATATGATGAGAACTGGGTTCCGATTGACCTTGACGGACAGGCAGCTACAATTTACTTTACTAGCAAAAAAGGCAAAGCGTCCTTTAGTGCGACCGTCCAAGGCTCAAAGGTATCGTTTAAAATTCCCAAGGTCTTACCGGTCGAGAGCTATCTTGTCGAGGTTGATTGTGCTGGATACGTATTTCCAAGTGACCAGAGTGTCCGGGTTGACGTAGTTCAGTCAGCGGAAGAATACACCAGCGAGCAAGTCTTGGACCTTGTAAAAAATAACGTCAAAGAAGAAATCGACAAGTATATTTCAGCGCACCCTAACGGACCGCAGACGGAAGAGTTCCCAGACCTCACAGTACTATATAACCTAGCTAAAATTTGAAAGGACATATAAATGACTTTAAACACAGAAAAACTAACACAATTCGCACAGGCCGTCGGTGCTGACGTAAAAGAAATTAAAACAACTTTGGCTACCAAGGCTGACAAGTCAGAAGTAGGCCAAGGCGGAATCACCCAACAACAACTTGATACAGCGATCCAAGGTGTGAAAACTGCTATTCTTGGCGAAGGTGTACCAGAAGAATTGGATACCCTCAAAGAAATCGCTGATAAGATCAAAGCGGGCGAAAACCCAGACAGTGCGATCGTGTCTAAAATGACCGAGCTTGGTCAGAAATTCACTGACTTAGAAAATACTGACTTTGTACAGATTTATACCACAGCCAAAAAATAGCCTCTAAGGGGTGACACATGGATAAATTAAAAGAAACTATCAAATTAATCGGGAAAGATATTTATAATCTAAACAACAGTCAAAAAAACTTTTTGTCATTAAACAAAGCATACAGTTTGTTTCCAACTTTCGCTGGTCTCCAAAACCAAACGAGCAGGCTTGCGACTAAAAACGACCTTGAGGAGTTAAAACGCAACGTTGAAGCTAATGATACTGACCTAAAAGGCGAAGGCTTCCCATACGATTTAAAGGCTGATATCGGTACAACTTATGTCGATACCACAGCTAAGAACGGCGCTTACAAGTGGATCAAAAAAAGCCCTGGCACAGGGTGGCGGACATGGTCGATTTTAGCCGGTGATACAGGCTCAGTACGACCTAACAATATCCAATCAAATTTGGATAACGCATATATTGAGCTTAGACGAATTAACTCTACCGTTGAGATTACTTTCGGTGGGCTAAAATGGGGCTGGTTTGGGATCAAACGTAGAGGATCGGAAGGATATTATCCACAAAGCTCAGACAAAGAGAGAAACGTTACGATTCTCCCAATCGGTGGGCTCCCATTAGGCTTTCGTCCAACTGGCTCAAAGATCGGAATCATGATGAATGACAAGGGTAAGCGGTACGGCACGTGGTATGTGGGCGGAAGTACTGATAAGAATCATGTTCGCTTACAGTTTGATGATCCAGTACCAACCGATCAAGATATCACAGATATCAGATTCACTAACATGACGTATACCACGGACGATCCGTGGCCAGAAAATTTATAATATAGTTTAACCCTCCCACTTCGGGAGGGCTTTTTTGCTGTAAAAAATTTAAAAAAGATATAAAAAAGGGTTGACTAATGCATTGAAATGCGGTATAATTAATAATGTAAGGAGGTGATACAAATGGACAACCTAGACGAGTGGCTAGCAAGGGTCACGGTCGGGATTGGAATTGCAGTAGCAATTTCAAAGGAAAGTCGCTCTTGGTACCAAGTACTAAAAGAGCAAAATAAAAAAGCGAAAATCGCTCCCAAGTTTCGCAGACGCAGGAAGAGATAATCGCTAAAGGGTAAGAGAGCGAAAGCTCTCCTTACCTTTCATTGTATAAGAAAGCGGGAAAAAAATCAAGATGAAAATTATTCTAGTTGCAGCAATCATTGCGATCGCTATCGCTTGGTATTCAGGAGATAAAAAATAATGAATAAAGCAGATTTGAGCAAAATCCAAAAATTATTAAAAACTGTAACTGCCTATAAGATTTCAAAGGCTACTGGGATAGGCGACACAACAATCAGCAGATGGGTAACAGGTAAAACCCCTATCAAAAAAATGAGTTTAGAAAATGCTATCAAATTGACGAATTTTGCGGAAGAATTAGAGAAGAAAAATAATAAAGATGCTTGACGAATGTTCTGAAAAATCCAAGCATGGACAGATTATGACTAGTGTAGTCGCAGACGAAATTTAAGAGAGGTATCCTATATTTTAAAACCACTCATACCGAGTGGTTTTTTTCTGTTCTAACAGCAATCGAATGACTACGTTATTGACTACGTTTTTATTTATTTGAGCAATATCCGACCATACCCAAAATATAGTAAAATCAACTAACCACATCTAATGGATATCTAATAGAAACTATTTTTAAATTATGCTATAATGAAGTGATAATAGTGAGGTGATCCAGATGTATATTGAAATGGTAGATGAGACTGGTCAAGTCTCTGACGAAATTTTAAAACAAACGCAAGAAATTTTAGAATTTGCTGCTCAAAAAATTGGGAAAGAAGACAAGGAAATGGCTGTGACTTTTGTAACCAATGAACGCAGTCATGAACTAAATCTTGAATACCGTGATACGGATCGTCCGACGGATGTCATCAGTTTAGAATACAAGCCAGAGATGGAGATTTCTTTTGACGAGGAAGACCTTGCAGAAAATCCAGAATTGGCAGAGATGATGGCTGAATTCGATACCTATATTGGTGAGCTCTTTATTTCAATTGACAAGGCGCGCGAGCAAGCCGAAGAATATGGCCACAGCTTTGAGCGCGAAATGGGATTTTTAGCAGTGCATGGTTTTCTTCATATCAATGGCTATGATCACTATACGCCGGAAGAAGAAAAGGAAATGTTTGGCTTACAGGAAGAGATTTTGACAGCCTATGGACTCACAAGACAATAAGCGAAAATGGAAAAATCGGGACTTCACTTCAAGCCTGGAGTTTGCGATAACAGGAATTTTCACGGCGATCAAAGAAGAGCGCAATATGCGCAAGCATGCCTTATCAGCCCTTGTAGCAATTCTTGCTGGTTTGGTATTTAGGATTTCTGCGACAGAATGGCTCTTTTTATTGCTCAGCATCACCTTGGTGATTGCGTTTGAAATTATGAATTCAGCCATTGAAAATGTGGTGGATTTAGCTAGTAACTACCATTTCTCCATGTTGGCAAAGAATGCCAAAGACATGGCAGCTGGAGCAGTCCTCGTCGTATCAGGCTTTGCCCTACTAACAGGACTGGTGATTTTTGTGCCCAAATTCTGGGCCTTGGTATTTGGATAAGAGGGAGTATGCCCTCGTGAAAGGATAATATGACATTTAAATCAGGTTTTGTAGCCATTTTAGGACGTCCCAATGTTGGGAAGTCAACTTTTTTGAACCACGTTATGGGGCAAAAAATTGCCATCATGAGTGACAAAGCGCAGACAACGCGCAATAAGATTATGGGGATTTATACGACGGATAAGGAACAGATCGTCTTTATCGATACCCCAGGGATTCACAAACCAAAGACAGCGCTTGGAGACTTCATGGTGGAGTCGGCCTATAGCACCCTTCGAGAAGTGGATACCGTTCTCTTTATGGTGCCAGCAGATGAACCACGTGGGAAGGGCGATGACATGATCATCGAGCGTCTCAAGGCTGCTAAGGTGCCGGTTATTCTGGTGGTCAACAAGATCGACAAGGTGCACCCTGACCAACTCTTGGCGCAAATCGATGACTTCCGTAGTCAGATGGATTTCAAGGAAATCGTGCCGATTTCAGCCCTCCAAGGAAACAATGTTTCGCGTTTGATTGATATTTTAAGTGAAAACTTAGAAGAAGGTTTCCAATATTTCCCTGCCGATCAAATCACCGATCACCCAGAGCGCTTCTTGGTCTCTGAAATGATCCGTGAAAAGGTTTTGCATTTAACGCGGGAAGAAATTCCTCACTCTGTGGCAGTAGTAGTGGATTCTATGAAGCGGGATGAAGAGACAGATAAGGTCCATATCCGTGCAACCATCATGGTCGAGCGCGATAGCCAAAAAGGGATTGTCATCGGAAAAGGTGGCGCCATGCTTAAGAAGATCGGAACCCTTGCGCGTAAGGATATTGAGCTCATGCTAGGGGACAAGGTCTTCCTAGAAACATGGGTCAAGGTCAAGAAAAATTGGCGGGATAAGAAATTGGATCTTGCCGATTTCGGATACAACGAAAAAGAATATTAAGAAGAGGTGGGCAGAAGCCTGCTTCTTGTTTTTAGAGAAGGAGAAGCTATGCCTGAATTACCAGAAGTAGAGACCGTTCGACGAGGTCTTGAGAAATTAATTCTTGGGAAAACCATCCAGTCAGTGGAAGTAAAGTATCCAAAGATGATTCAGACGGATCTGGATGCTTTTCGACAAGATCTCCCAGGTCAAGAAATTCGGGCCATGGGGCGCCGCGGGAAATACCTTTTGTTTTATCTGACGGATCTGGTCATCATCTCGCATTTGCGGATGGAAGGCAAGTATTTCTTTTATCCAGACGAAGTTCCTCTTCGCAAGCATGCCCATGTCTTTCTTCATTTTACAGATGGTAGCACCCTGGTCTATGAGGATGTCCGCAAGTTTGGGACCATGGAAGTCCTAGTACCTGTGCTTGTCGACAGCTATTTTTTGGCGAAAAAGATTGGTCCAGAGCCGACAGAAGCGGATTTTAAAGAACCGGCCTTCCAAGTAGCTCTTAAAAAATCAAAGAAACCCATTAAATCAGCTCTTTTAGACCAAAAATTAGTGGCTGGTCTGGGCAATATCTATGTGGATGAGGTCCTTTATCGAGCCAAGGTTCATCCAGCCCGTTTGGGTCAAAGCTTGACTGCTAGAGAAGCTAAAGCAATCCGCAAAGAAACGATTGCCGTGCTTGCTCAGGCTGTTGAAAAGGGTGGCTCCACCATTCGCTCCTACAGCAATGCTTTTGGAGAAGATGGCACCATGCAGGAAGAACACCAGATCTATGGGAAAACAGGCCAGCCTTGTTTGCGCTGCGGGACACCGATTGAGAAAATCCAGCTGGGAGGACGCGGAACCCATTTTTGCCCCCACTGCCAAAAGGAGAACTAGATGGCAAGAATCATCGGATTAACAGGAGGGATTGCTTCAGGAAAGTCCACTGTCACCTCCTATCTGAGAGAAAAAGAGTATCCTGTCATTGATGCGGATCAAGTGGTTCATGATTTGCAGGCACCAGGTGGAGAACTCTACCGTGTCCTAGTGGATCATTTTGGTAAAGAGATCCTTACCAAAGAAGGAGAGCTGGATCGCCTAGCTTTGGGTCAGCGGATCTTTTCAGACCCTAGTGAAAGAGACTGGTCCAATCGCGTCCAAGGCAGGCTTATTCGTGAGGCTCTAGCTGAGGTAAGAGACAGACAAGCTGCACAATCCGATCTCTTTTTTATGGATATTCCTCTCTTAATCGAGCAGCACTATGAAGAGTGGTTTGAATCTGTCTGGTTGGTAGCTGTATCAACAGAAACCCAGCTCAAACGCCTGATGGAACGCAACCACTTATCGGAACAGCAGGCCCAGGAACGCATCGCATCTCAAATGCCACTAGATGAAAAAAGAGCCCATGCAGATCTGGTTCTAGACAATAATGACAATCTTGCTGCCCTCTATGCCCAATTAGATGCAGCCCTAAAACAATTAGAAAGAAGATGATTTTATCACAAGAGAAATCAATTGGCGTAAAAATCTATATATTGCCTGGATCGGGTGCTTTTTCATCGGAGCCAGCCTTTCTTTAGTCGTCCCTTTTATGGCCCTCTTTGTGGAAGAGTTGGGTGTTACGGGCAAGGCTGTTCCCTTTTATGCTGGCATTGCCGTCGCAAGTTCTTCTGTAACCTCTGCGATCATGTCCCCCATCTGGGGGAGCTTAGCCGACCGCTATGGTCGAAAACCCATGATGCTTAGAGCTTCCATTGCCATGACGCTGACCATGGGAGGCATTGCCTTTGTCCCTTCCGTCTTTTGGCTCTTGGTCCTGCGCTTGCTCAATGGGGTCTTTTCAGGCTTTGTCCCAAATAGTACAGCCCTGATTGCTAGTCAAGTTCCCAAGGATCAATCGGGCTATGCCCTAGGGGCATTGTCGACTGGTGTCGTTGCAGGAACCTTGATGGGGCCTTTGATTGGGGGACTCATTGCCGAAAATCTGGGAATGCGCAATGTCTTTCTCTTGGTTGGCTTCTTCTTATTTTTGGTTTCCCTCTTAACCTTCTGGGGCATTGAGGAAGAGTATGAGCCCCTTCCAAAAGAAGAACAAAAATCCAGTTGGCAGTTGCTCATGTCCATTCAGCAAAAAGATATCCTCTTAGGCCTCTTTTTGACCAGCATGACCATTCAAATGATTGCTCAATCTATTTCTCCGATCCTGCCTCTTTATGTGCGAGCTTTGGGACAAAGAGATAACCTGATCTTTGTATCGGGGATGATTGTTTCAGCTATGGGTGTCTCCAGTATGCTTTTTTCAGGTTGGATGGGAAAACTCGGAGACCGAATCGGGAATCACCGGCTCTTATTAATCGCCCTTCTCTATAGTGGCTGTCTCTATATCCTTTGTGCCCAAGCGCAAACACCCCTGCAATTAGGAATTTTACGCTTCCTCTTTGGGATTGGGACTGGAGCCCTACTACCAGGAGTTTCTGCTTTGTTAAATCGTTTAACCCCTCCTGAAGGGATTTCTCGGATCTTTAGCTACAACCAGCTCTTTTATTACTTAGGTGGTGTATTAGGGCCAATGATGGGATCGAGTATTTTCATGCATTTTGGCTATCATTGGGTATTTTACGGTACAGCCCTTTTGGCTTTTACCGATTTGATGTTCCTCTTGTTCTTATTTAGAAAGTATTTGAAAGTGAGAGACGTACGTGCGAATTAAAGTTCAATTGACCTGCACCAGCTGTGGGAGTCAGAATTATTTGACCAGTAAGAATACCAAAACCCATCCTGAAAAGATCCAGGTCTTGAAGTATTGTCCCAAGGAAAGAAAAGTAATCTTACATATTGAATCAAAATGATTTTCATGATATAATAGTTTAGATTTTAAGGAGTTTTAATTATGAGCGGAGCATTAACAACTATTTTACTAGTATTATCAGTATTGATTATTATTGCAATCTTTATGCAACCAACGAAAAACCAATCGAGCAACGTCTTTGACGCAAGCTCAAATGACTTATTTGAACGATCAAAAGCGCGCGGGTTTGAAGCCGTGATGCAACGCTTAACAGCTGTTATGATCTTCTTTTGGTTACTGATTGCGATGATTTTAATGGTACTTTCTAGTAGATAAGATAGGCTCAGACAATGTCTTTGCCTATTTTTATTTTGCAAAACGATATCCCAACCAGATAGAAAAAAGGAGGCTGGATAACCAGCAAATACATTCATGAAAACAAGTATTAAAGAATATTTACAAGAGCATGACAAAGTCCAGATCAATGATCTGGCAGCGGCTCTAGGAAAAGAAGGGTCTAAGGATTTCCGTGACTTGGTCAAAACCATCTCTCTGATGGAACGCCGTCATGAGTTGAAATTCGAAGATGATGGCTCTCTTCGTTTGGGTCAAAAGAAGGCCCCAGCCATTACTCTCAAGGGGATTTTTCATGCCCATAAAAATGGCTTTGGCTTTGTCAGTTTAGAGGGCGAAGAAGAGGACCTCTTTGTTGGCAGAAATGATGTCAACCACGCTATCGATGGCGACACCGTTGAGATCGTCATTACCAAGGTAGCAGACCGAAACAAGGGAACGGCAGCAGAAGCTAAGATTATTGATGTCTTGGAACATAGCATCAAAACGGTAGTTGGACAAATTGTCCTGGATGAGGAAAAACCTAAATATGCCGGCTACATTCGTTCGAAAAATCAAAAAATCAGCCAGCTGATCTATGTGAAGAAGCCAGCCATCCAATTGGAAGGGACCGAAATCCTCAAGGTCGAAATTGATCAATACCCGAGCCGCAAGCACAATTATTTTGTAGCGACGGTACGGGATGTGGTCGGTCATGTGACAGATCCAGGAATCGATGTCTTGGAAGTGTTAGAATCCATGGACATCGTCTCAGAATTTCCAGAAGAAGTGCTGAAAGAGGCTGCGCAGGTTCCAGATGCACCGTCTGCTAAGGATATAGAGGGACGCTTGGATCTGCGAGAGGAGATCACCTTTACCATTGATGGGGCAGATGCCAAAGACTTGGACGATGCGGTCCATATCAAGCTACTCAAGAACGGCAACTTTGAGCTGGGTGTTCATATCGCAGATGTTTCTTATTATGTTACAGAAGGTTCAGCACTTGACAAGGAAGCTCTGAATCGGGCGACCTCTGTCTATGTGACTGACCGAGTAGTACCCATGTTACCAGAGCGTCTCTCTAATGGGATTTGTTCTTTAAATCCGAATGTGGATCGCCTGACCCAGTCTGCCATCATGGAGATTGATCCTCATGGCAAGGTTATCAAACATACCATTACCCAAACAGTGATCAAGACAACCTTCCGAATGACCTATAGCGACGTCAATGATATCTTAGCAGGAGACGAAGAAAAGGCTCAAATCTTTAAGAAAATTGTCCCAAGTATTCATCAAATGGCCACCTTGCACGGCATTTTAGAGAGTATGCGGATTCGCCGCGGAGCCCTTAATTTTGATACCAATGAGGCTAAAATTCTGGTCAATAAAGAAGGAAAACCGGTCGATATCGTCCTTCGTCAAAGAGGAATTGCCGAGCGGATGATCGAGTCCTTTATGCTGATTGCCAATGAAACGGTAGCGGAGCACTTTACACGACTGAAACTACCGTTCATCTACCGGATCCACGAAGATCCAAAAGCAGAAAAAGTACAGAAGTTTATCGATTATGCTTCCAGCTTTGGGATCCAAATCTACGGAACGGCTAGTGAAATGAGCCAAGAAGCCCTGCAAGAAATTATGCGCAAGGTCGAAGGGGAACCCTATGCGGATGTCCTTTCGATGATGTTGTTGCGCTCGATGCAACAGGCTCGCTACTCAGAGCATAACCATGGCCACTATGGGCTTGCTGCGGAGTATTATACCCACTTTACCAGTCCCAT
This sequence comes from Streptococcus sp. S1, assembly GCF_034137685.1. Lineage (NCBI taxonomy): Bacteria > Bacillati > Bacillota > Bacilli > Lactobacillales > Streptococcaceae > Streptococcus > Streptococcus dentalis. Next base: position 1,008,567 of record NZ_CP139418.1, read on the forward strand.
TCGTCGGTATCCGGACTTGATGGTTCATCGAATGGTGCGCGAATACGGAAAATCTCAAGAAGTGGCAGAGCATTTCGAACAAGTCCTTCCAGACATTGCCAGCAAATCCTCTAGTCGGGAACGCCGAGCTATTGATGCGGAGCGCGAAGTAGAAGCCATGAAGAAGGCTGAATACATGGAAGACTATGTTGGGGAAGAGTACGATGCCGTGGTTTCCAGTGTGGTGAAATTTGGCCTCTTTGTGGAGTTGCCAAATACAGTTGAAGGCTTGATCCATATTACCAATCTTCCTGAATTCTACCATTTTAACGAAAGAGATCTCACCCTTCGGGGAGAAAAATCGGGAGTGACCTTCCGTGTCGGTCAGCAAATCCGAATCAAGGTAGAAAGAGCCGACAAGATGACAGGAGAGATTGATTTCTCTTATATTCCAAGTGAATGGGATGTCGTCGAAAAAGGCCTCAAGGCTAAAGGGCGTGACCGAGATGGTAATCGCAGGAATCGCAGACGCAAGGAGAAAAAGATTTCGAAGGGTTCATCTAGTAGAAAAGATGACAAACGGAAAGATTCTTCATCAAAATCTAAAAAGAAAAAAGGGAAGAAACCATTTTACAAGGAAGTAGCAAAGAAAGGAGCCAAACATGGCAAAGGGCGAAGGAAAGGTAGTCGCGCAAAATAAAAAGGCGAGACATGACTACACCATCGTGGATACGATTGAAGCAGGAATGGTGCTGACGGGGACAGAGATCAAAAGTGTCCGTGCAGCACGCATTAACTTGAAAGATGGCTTTGCACAAGTAAAAAATGGCGAAGTTTGGCTTAGCAATGTCCACATTGCTCCTTATGAGGAAGGCAATATCTGGAACCAAGATCCAGATCGTCGTCGCAAGCTCCTGCTTCATAAAAAGCAAATCCAAAAGCTGGACCAAGACACCAAAGGGACCGGAATGACCTTGGTGCCTTTGAAGGTCTATCTCAAGGATGGCTATGCAAAATTGCTTTTGGGGCTCGCTAAAGGGAAACATGATTATGACAAGCGTGAATCCATCAAGCGTCGGGAACAAAACCGGGACATCGCACGGGTCATGAAACAATACAATACACGTTAAAGAAAAAGGCAGTTTTGAAACTTGTTTCAGATCTGTCTTTTTGTGGTAACGGGTTCTCCTTTTTTCAACTTGTAAAAAGGGGCTTTTTTATGTATGATAAGGGTAGTGAAAGAAAAAGGAGAAGCAGCATGACACAAAAATTGATTGCTTACAAGCGCATGCCTATCTGGACCAAGGATACCATGCCAGAAGCTCTTCAAAGAAAGCACAATACTAAGGTAGGAACCTGGGGAAAGATTACAGTTTTAAAGGGTCAGTTACGATTTATTGAATTGACCGAAGAGGGGGAAGAAATCGCGAGCCACCTCTTTGAAGCAGGAGCAGAGAACCCCATGGCCGAGCCCCAGGCCTGGCATCGTGTCGAAGCGGCGACTGACGATGTGGAGTGGTACCTGGAATTTTACTGTGAGCCAAAAGACTATTTCCCCAAAAAATACAACACCAATCCTGTCCATTCAGAAGTGCTAGAAGCAGTGGGAATTGTCCCCGCTGGAAAGGCATTGGATCTAGGATGCGGGCAAGGACGCAACGCCCTCTTTTTGGCCCAACATGGCTTTGACGTGACGGCCGTCGATCAAAATGAACTGGCTCTTGAGATCTTACAAAGTATTGTCGCTGAGGAAGATCTAGAGATGCCTGTGGGTCTCTATGATATCAATGCTGCTGCACTCACCCAAAACTATGATTTCATCGTATCGACTGTGGTCCTCATGTTTTTAGACGCTGATCGGATTCCAGCGATTATCCGCAATATGCAAGAGCATACCAATCCAGGTGGCTACCATCTCATTGTCTGTGCCATGGATACGGAAGATTATCCTTGTCAGATGCCCTTCTCGTTCACCTTTAAAGAAGGAGAATTAGCGGAGTATTACAAGGATTGGGAATTGGTCAAATACAATGAAAATCCTGGCCATCTCCATCGTCGAGATGAGAATGGCCATCGGATTCAACTTCGATTTGCAACCATGTTGGCAAAGAGAAAATAGAGAAAAAGCAGGATCCTAGCATCCTGATTTTTTGCTTTCTACAAACAAGTTGAACAAGGTGATCTGAATGTTGTTCATTTGCCAAAAAGAAAAACCTTCTCCATAAAGGTAGGAGAAGGTTGGGGAATTTAGTTCCAGCTAGCAAAGTCGCAGACGCTGAGAATGATCGTCCCGATTTCGATTGGCTCTTCTTTCGCACCGGATTCTAACCAGGTCACAATCACAGATTCAATCGTAGCTATGAAAATCTCTAGACCATACTTGTATGGAACTTGAAAGTCTGAAATGATATGTTCCTTTGCATGGGGAGTATCGTCTAGTGCATGGAGAGTAAAACTTCTTACTAATTTACGGAAGTCCGAGCAACAGGATTGTGACAATGCATAAATAAAATCATAATTCTCTTTAATAGCTGTCAAGACATTGAGAAAGTTCACCTTGACAGGGCTTCCTTCAACGAAGAGGCTATCTAATTCTTGCATCATGTCCATTTTCATTTGCTCAAACATGTCGTATTTATCGACATAGTGCAAGTAGAAGGTCCCTCGGTTTATCCCAGCGCTTTCAGTTAATTGTCGAATAGTGATGCTATCAAACGGTTGTTGCAAGAGCAGTTTTGAGAGCGCATTTCGTAAGTCTGACTTGGTTGTCGTGTGTCTTTGGCGTGCCATATGTCCCCTTCTGTAGTTGTATCAATCGATTTCTATTTATTTGACGTTAAAATAATTTATTTCTTAAATAATTTAACGCCACAACAAATAGCATTATACTCCAAAAAAATAAATTAGACAATATTTCTCATTTTTGTACAGATAACGAAAAGTGTACAAAAATTTTACAAGTTTATGAATGACGGGCACTGACAAGATTTTGTGAAAACCTCACAACAATTAGTGATTTAAAATAATTCCCTCCTAAAAAAATGGTCAGGAAATTTTTAGGAAACGAAGAAACAAGATGGAGAAGCTTGTGTAATGAACAAAAACCAGCACCGTTGAAGTGCTGGTTTTTTTATTTGATAAAAGTTGTCACGATCAAATTGAAATTTAAGATGGTTAAGACAATTGCAACGAGATAGCCTAAGAACGTATTCCATTTCGCATTGACATGCTCTCCCATGATTTCCTTGTTGGAGGTGAAATAAACCAGAGGGAAGATAGAGAAAGGAAGAGCAGCTGATAGGAAGACTTGAGAATAAACCAGAAGGTCATCAAGGACATGTTCCTGATCTCCAAATAAGATCGCAACGATGATGACAGGAAGAAGGGCAATGATCCGAGTCATGAGACGAACGACCCATTGTGGCAGGCGGAATCTCAAGAAACCTTCCATAACGATTTGACCGGTTAGGGTCCCAGTAATGGTTGAATTTTGACCACTGGCTAACAAAGCGATGGCAAAGAGGGTGGACAAGAAGGGACTGGCGATAGCACCAGCAATATGGTTATCCTTGAGGGCATTGTACATGCTAGAGAAAGCACCGATCTTATCTCCGTGACCAAAGAAGAGGGCTGCTCCAAGAATCAAGAGGAGAGAGTTGACGACGAAAGCCAAACTCAATTCAATATTTGAATCCCAGGTCATAAAGCGCACTGCCCGTTTGATATCTGCTGGATCCTTGTAATCGACTTTTCGTGTTTGCGAAATGGAAGAGTGGAGATAGAGGTTGTGAGGCATTACGGTTGCACCGATGATCCCAAGCGCCAAGGTTAAGGCTTCATTTCCTTTTGGAAGTCCAATTCCCAGCACCTCTTTTTGAGGGAGGAAGCCAGCGAAGATTCCTCCGATATCTGGTTTCGATAGGAAAACCAGATAGCCAAAAATTGCAAGGATCGTGAGGATCAAGGTTGAAACGATGGCCTCGATCTTTCGAAATCCTAGATGCATGAGTCCTAGTAATAGGAAGACATCAAAGATGGTGATCAGGATAGAAAAGAGCAAGGGCCAGCCAAAAAGAAGGTGGAGGGCAATCCCTGATCCGATGACTTCAGCCAAATCTGTCGCCATCAAGGCAAGCTCGATCACAATCCAAAGGGTATAGCGAAGCCATTTTGGCAAATGATGGGCGGTTGTTTGGGCCAGATCCTTACGATGGACAATCCCTAGTTTACCAGCCATTTGTTGCAACTGCATGGCGATTAAAGATGAGAGAAGAACCACTGATAAGAGGAGGTAGCGGTATTGGGCCCCTCCGACGACACTAGTAATCCAGTTTCCCGGATCCATATAGCCGACAGCTACTAGACTTCCTGGTCCTGAAAAGAGCAGGAGGGTCTTCCAAAAAGGGATCCCTTTTGGCACGTCAATAGATTGGTTGATTTCTTGAAGTGATTTCCTTTCAAACTGTTGTAAACTCACGATGAGCCTTCTTTCTAAGAATAAATCAAATTTGTCTCTAATTATAGCATAAAATTTATAATAGTTCATGATAATTTAGGATAACCTTGTTTTCTGCTACCTCGATTTCTTTGTAATCTATCAGAAAAGGACTATAATAGAGTTAGGAAGTAGGAGGGAGGAGAAGAAATGGCCTATATCGAAATGCAGCATTGTTACAAGCGCTATACGAGTGGGGAGACTGAGATTTTCGCTAACCAGGATGTTTCCTTTGAGATTGAAAAAGGTGAGTTGGTCATTATTTTAGGAGCTTCAGGAGCTGGAAAATCAACGGTCCTCAATATCTTAGGAGGGATGGACACCAATGACGAGGGTCAGGTTCTGATTGATGGGGTGGATATTGCAAAGCTCAATGCTCATCAACGAACCAATTATCGACGAGATGATGTTGGTTTTGTCTTTCAATTTTATAATCTGGTCCCTAATTTGACAGCTAAGGAGAATGTTGAGTTGGCTTCAGAAATTGTTTCTGATGCTCTAGATTCGGAAGCTGTTTTAAAAGAAGTAGGACTTGGCAATCGTCTTGATCATTTTCCTGCCCAATTGTCAGGGGGAGAGCAACAACGAGTGCCGATTGCTCGGGCAGTGGCGAAGAACCCTAAAATTCTCCTTTGTGATGAGCCAACGGGAGCCTTGGATTACCAGACGGGTAAGCAAGTATTGGGGATTTTACAGGATATGTCTCGAAAAAAGGGAGCGACGGTCATCATCGTAACCCATAATGGTGCCCTAGCTCCGATTGCAGACCGTGTGATTCGCATGCATGATGCCAAGGTCAAGTCGGTAGAAATCAATGAATTTCCTCAAGATATTGCTACACTAGAGTATTAGAAGAGGTGGTAGCATGAAACGAAAAGTCTATTGGAAGGATCTATTTGCTTCCTTTACACATTCAAAAGGACGTTTTCTCTCCATCTTAACCTTGATGTTATTGGGAAGCTTGGCCTTAGTTGGCTTAAAGGTGACCACTCCAAATATGCACCGAACGGCTAACCAGTTTATTCAGCAACAAAAGATGCTAGATCTTGCTGTCATGGGGGACTTGGGATTAGATCAGGCAGACCAAGAGGAACTTTTAGGAGTCAAAGGAGCGCGTGTCGAATTTGGTTTACTGCTGGATCTGACGGTGAAAGGAACAGGAGAGGCGATTCGACTTTTTTCTCCTCCAAAGAGCCTTTCTTCTTTTCGTGTGACCAAGGGGCGCCTGCCCAAAAAAGAAGGGGAACTGGCCCTAGCGAGTTTTTGGGAGGATCGCTATCAGATAGGGGATACCCTCACACTTGAAGAAAAGGCTGGAACTCGCTCTAGTTTAAAGCGAAAGCAATTTACCATTGTTGGCTTTGTACAATCCTCTGAGATGTGGTCTCAAAAGAATTTAGGCACTGCCATGAGTGGCAGTGGGAATCTGGATGCCTATGCTCTGGTTTCAAAAGAAGTCTTCACCACCAAACTTCCCGCGATGGCGCGGATCCAGTTTGATGATCTGAGGTCTTTAGATTCTTTTTCGCAAGTCTACCAAAAACGGCTCGAAGCTCATCAAGAAGAGTTAGAAAAACTTCTGAAAGACAATGGAAAGGCCCGCTATCAAAGACTCAAGCAGGAGGCTGATGGGCAGATTCAAAAAGGCCAGAAAGAACTCAGTCGTGCCAAGGGAACACTCCAGTCAGCCAAGAGTCAGATCGATCAGGATCAACAGCAATTAGATTTGCAGGAGGCCCAGTTCAAGGAACTAGCTCCATTTCTGCCAGCTAAAGAGCAAGCAGCCAGTCAAGAAAAGATCCATCAAGCCAAAGAACAACTGGATCAGAAAAAGAAAGACTGGGCTACAGGTGAAACGGAGCTTGCAAAAAAAGAGGAGGAGCTAAAAAAAGCCCAAAGGGAGCGAGATCAGCTGGAGATTCCAACTTATCATGTCTATGACCGCAAGACCATGCCAGGTGGACAAGGTTACCTGATGTATAGCAATGCCAGTAGCAGTATTTCCGCTGTCGGAAATATTTTTCCGGTTGTTCTTTATCTAGTAGCCGCCATGGTGACCTTTACCACGATGACCCGCTTTGTCGATGAAGAGCGAACCAATGCAGGTATTTTTAAGGCGCTGGGTTATCGTACCAGGGACATCATTCTCAAATTTGTTCTCTATGGATTCTTTGCAGGGACGATCGGTACCCTTCTAGGAACCTTGCTGGGCCATTATTTCCTATCGGGGATCATTTCCAACATTATCACGCAAGGGATGGTGATTGGAGAGAGCAGAGAGTATTTTTATGGGGATATGACTCTAATTGCGCTCGGACTGTCTTTCGTTGCGAGTGTGCTTCCGGCTTACTGGGTTTCGCGTAAGGAATTAAAAGAAGAGGCCAATCTTCTATTGCTTCCTAAACCACCGGTATCCGGTTCGAAGATTTTCATAGAGCGTCTCCATTTTATTTGGAAGCGTCTGAGTTTCACCCACAAGGTCACTGCTCGTAATCTCTTTCGTTACAAACAACGGATGCTGATGACCATTTTTGGAGTGGCAGGTTCTGTTGCTCTTCTCTTCGCAGGGCTAGGAATTCAATCCTCTGTAGGAGGTGTTTCTAAACGCCAATTTCAAGAGATCCTATCTTATGAGTTGATTGTAGTCAAAAAAACGAATGCATCAAGCCGAGAAAGCAAGGAACTAACCAATCGTCTGGAAAAATCAGATATCAAAGATTATCGACCGATCTATAGTAAGGTCGTCGAAGCATCTTTAAAGGGTGGACGCGACAAGCAGACCATTACGATGATGGTAACAGATCGTACAGATTTTTCTCCCTTTGTCAGCCTGCGTTCTCTCAAACAAGGAGAGCCCTTGTCTCTCAAGAAAGGAGTCATCATCAGTAGTAAGCTAGCACAACTAGCTAGGGTTACAGTTGGCGATCGACTGACCTTAGATGACCATACTTTTAAGGTAGCAGGGATCACTGAAAATTATGTCGGCCATTTTATCTATATGGATCAAGCAAGTTACCAAAAAATCTACGGAAAGCAGACTTCAGCAAATAGCTATTTGCTGAAGTTGAAAAATCCTTCTACACAACAAGTGCAGACTGTCAGTCAAGATCTGATGGATCTTGCAGCTGTGAAGGCGGTTAGTCAGAATGCTTCGATGATTTCCCTCTTTAACTCAGTTGCCAAATCCTTGGACACCACTATGATGATTCTGGTAGTCGTATCGATCTTGCTAGCTATCGTGATCTTGTATAATTTAACCAATATCAATGTGGCAGAGCGGATCCGGGAATTATCGACCATTAAGGTCTTAGGATTCCATAATAAGGAAGTGACGCTCTATATTTACCGCGAAACCATCTTATTGTCTATCATAGGGATCCTCATTGGATTAGGAGGTGGCTATTATCTTCATCAATTCCTCATTGCCATGATAGCACCAGATGCCATTCTCTTTTACCCTAAAGTGGGACTTGGCGTTTTTCTCTTTCCTGTCGGAGGAATGCTCCTTCTCTTGATCCTGTTAGGAATTTATGTTGACCATTATCTCCGAAAAGTAGACATGCTCGAAGCCCTCAAATCAGTAGACTAAGATACAAAGCCGTTAAGCAACTCAAAGGAAAATAGGGAGCAGGACAGAAGCACTGTTGTATAGAATGCTTCGTTGTCCTGCCCCCACAAGGCTGATTAGGATTTTTCCGAGCTCTTAAAGCGAGAGAAAAATCCAATCAGCTACTGTGCCTTTGAAGTTAGTACTATTACAGTTTGCGTTTTTCACCCAGCATTTAGGGCGTGTTCAATTCGTGTAACGGCAAGCACTATGGTGGCTTGCCTACACGAATTACTAACTCTTCGGGAGGATAGTATCGATCCTCTCTCATCCTGGCGCAATTCACTAAGATACAAAGCCTGTAGCTGATAGCGACAGGCCCTCTAGCCTTATTTTTCATTTCTAGCAGCATGGAATGTTCATAAAACTTTCACCTTTGGGTGGAAGTTTTTCTTCTCTTTGTTATAATGGAGAGAAGGAGAAGATCATGACTAAAATTGCTTTACTTTCAGATATTCATGGAAATACGACAGCATTGGAAGCTGTCCTAGAGGATAGTCGAAAAGCCAAGGTGAATGAATATTGGCTCTTAGGAGATAGTTTGATGCCTGGAACAGGGAGACGGGCCCTCTTGGAGCTGTTAGAGGAGTTACCTATTACGGTCAAAGTCCTTGGAAACTGGGAAGATAGTCTTTGGCGGGCTATGAGGGGGATGTTGGATGAGACTAGATCCAGTCATCGCTACCTCATGCGCCAGTGTCAATATATTCTGGAAGAAATCACGCCCCAGGAAATTGAAGACATGCAGAAAATGCCCATGCAAGTCCATAGAGAAATCGCAGGTTTAAAGATCGGCATTACCCACCACTTACCTGATAAGAATTGGGGTCGCGAATTGATCCATATTGGTGAGCAGAAGGATTTTGATCGTTTGGTGACAAACCCGTCTTGTGATATTGCAGTCTACGGACACATTCACCAGCAGTTTTTCCGCTATGGGACAGGAGGAGAACTGATTATCAATCCTGGCTCGATCGGTCAACCTTTCTTTTTAGAAAAGAATCTTCGCAAGGACCTTCGGGCCATGTATGCTATTCTTGAATTTGATCAAATGGGGTTAAAAGATGTAGATTTTAGACGGGTGGACTATGATGTCCAAAAAGAACTGCAACTTGCAAAAGACCTCCATCTTCCTTATTACCAAGTGTATTATGAAAGTTTGGTCAATGGCATTCATCATACCCACAATCATGAGCTCCTTCATGAAATTGAGCAGAGAGAAGGTCATGATCGAGAAATCGATGCTTGGCTAGAGGACTTCTTTCAATAGTGTAACTGTTGACATTACAACTGAAAAGAGTATAATAGGAATAACGAAAGTCGTCTCTTGACGGTTGTTCAATAGACTCTACCTTCAAAACGGGTAGAAAGGAGTGAAGTTATGCAAATTTCGAGTCGCTTTACCATTGGGACTCATGTCTTGATCATGATTGCTCTACAAGGAGAAAAAACAAAAGTAACCAGTGATTTTTTGGCAGGAAGTGTCGGCGTGAACCCTGTTATTATTCGAAAGACCTTGTCTCAGTTGAAGAAAGCCGGATTAATCCATGTAGCGCGTGGGACAGGCGGAGCTGAGCTCGCAAAAGCAGCCGATGAGATCAGCCTGCTGGATATCTATCAAGCGGTAGAATGCTTAGGTTCGACAGGTCAATTATTTGGCTTCCATGAACATCCAAATCCTGCTTGTCCAATTGGAAATAGCATCCATGACGTTCTAGATGGGAAGCTGGAAGAGATTCAGCTGGCCATGGAAAAAGAAATGGCACAAATAAGTCTAGAGCAAGTAGTGAAAGAAGCTAAAATGAAGATGGAAGTAGCCTCTTAGTCCAATAAACAGAAGCTATCAATCTCTGGTAAGCAAGAGAGAAAGTTACCGATAGGAACTTGCTGATTCATTGATAGATACGTTAAAATAAAAAATTTCAGTACCTTAGATACTGAAATTTTTTTATTAATTGATGAAGGACACTAATAATGGAATGAGGGATAAACCTAAGAAGATCCAGGTCCAATAGCGATTGGGAATAAACATGAAAGAAGAAGAATCACGGTAAGCGATTCGTTGCCCTGTCTCTTCATCAATAAGATAACGAACTTCATCTGAAACAAATCTTTTTGTTAATAAATAATTTGTGGCTGCTGTAAATAGGCTAAACATGATCCCCATCAGAAAGCCATGAACTCGATTAGCGACATTAAAATGAAGGACATAAATAGCAAGGTTGGAGACAGCTCCTCCAATAAATAAAGCAAGTACAACGAGCAAGCCTTTACCACGCCAAACAATCATAAAACAATCTCCTTTTCTATCTTAATCAAAATATAGCAAATCTTTGCTAGTTTCTGTAAAGAGTCCAAAGCCATTTTTTGTCACATAGCCACAGTCTTCGATACGGACACCGACTTTACCTGGGATATAGATTCCTGGTTCGACTGAGAAGCACATTCCTTCTTCGATAACCATGTCATTTCCTTCCATAATAGAAGGGAATTCATGCACATCCATTCCGATCCCGTGTCCGAGGCGGTGGTTGAAGTATTCACCATAGCCAGCTTTTTCGATGACGCTGCGTGCAGCACGATCGACGTCGTGAGCTGTTACACCTGGTTTGATCATGTCAATGGCTGCTTGTTGAGCTTCTAAAGTCAAGTGGTAGATTTCTTTTTTGAAATCATCTGGTTTCCCAACCGCAACAGTACGAGTCATATCTGACGCATAACCATTGACCATACAGCCAAGGTCAAAGAGCAAGAGAGCATCATTTTCGACTTTGTTGCTTCCTGGAATTCCGTGTGGGTTAGCTGCATTATTTCCAGTCAAGACCATGGTTTCAAAGCTCATTTCATAACCCAATCGTTTGATACCAAAGTCGATTTCTGCTACGATATCAGTTTCTGTTTTATCCAGTGAGATGGCGTCGAATCCCATATTGACAGCCTTATCTGCATATTGACCAGCCACCAACATTTTTTGGATCTCATCAGCAGATTTGATCAAGCGCATCCGGTTAATCCGTGGTGTCAAGTTGGTAAATGTTGCTTTTTCAAAGACAGTACGCAAGCCATTGTATTTGGTAAGGATCAAGTTATCATATTCAAGTGCAACGGTTTTAGCATCTGGTTTTGCGATAGCCCCTTTAATCTTTTCCCATGGATTTTCAGAATCCACATAGCCAACCACTTGGAAATCGACAACTGCAGTCGCCCGTTCCACTTCAAGTGCAGGAACGAAGAGAAGTGGTTCATGGTCAGTGTAAACGAACAAGAAGAGTTGACGTTCGTGGGGATCACTGTAAAATCCAGTCAAGTAATTGATGGTGACAGGATCGGATACAACAGCGACATCTGTTTTTTCAGTTTCAAGAAAATCGACGATTTGATCTAATTTAGACATAATGCTACCTTCTTTCTATGGATCTATTTTGTCAAATTTTCCCCAAAAAAGCAAGAGTTTACAAAATTTTACCAAAATACTTGAAAGTGTTTACAATCCATGATAAAATAGGATTAATTAGAGAGTGAAAACGAAATTTTCAATAATGAAAGGAAATCTTATGAATACAGACGATACAGTAACGATTTATGATGTCGCCCGTGAAGCAGGGGTTTCAATGGCAACCGTTAGTCGTGTAGTGAATGGAAATAAGAACGTTAAAGAAAATACACGTAAAAAAGTATTAGAAGTGATCGAACGCTTGGATTACCGTCCAAATGCTGTTGCGCGTGGTCTTGCCAGCAAGAAAACCACAACAGTCGGTGTTGTTATTCCAAACATCACGAACAGCTATTTCTCTACATTGGCTAAGGGGATCGATGACATTGCTGAAATGTACAAGTACAATATTGTTCTTGCAAATAGCGATGAAGACGATGACAAAGAAGTTTCAGTGGTAAACAACCTTTTTTCAAAACAAGTGGATGGCATCATTTTCATGGGCTATCATTTGACAGAAAAGATTCGCTCAGAATTTTCACGCTCTCGTACGCCGGTTGTCCTTGCTGGGACAGTGGATGTTGAACACCAATTACCAAGTGTCAATATTGACTACAAGCAAGCAACCGTTGATGCTGTTACACAGTTGGCAAAACACAACAAGAAAATTGCTTTTGTAAGCGGCCCATTGGTGGATGATATTAATGGAAAAATTCGTTTGACAGGCTACAAAGAAGCTTTGAAAGCGAAAAAATTGAGCTATAGCGAAGGACTTGTGTTTGAATCCAAGTACCGTTACGATGAAGGATATAACTTGGCAGAACGCATCATTGCATCGAAAGCAACAGCTGCCTTTGTAACAGGTGATGAATTGGCTGCAGGTCTCTTGAACGGTTTGTCTGATAAAGGGATCAAGGTACCAGAAGACTTTGAAATTATCACCAGCGATGATTCACAAGTAACTCGTTACACGCGTCCAAATCTATCAACGATTGGCCAACCTTTGTATGACCTTGGTGCAATCAGTATGCGTATGTTGACCAAGATCATGCACAAAGAAGAGTTGGAAGAACGCGAGGTACTGTTGTCTCATACGATCAACCAACGTGGAACGACCAAAAAATAAGGATTAGTAGAATAGAGTCTCGACTTGGGAAGACGTGTCTACTAGTCTGAGAGGTTAGAACAGAACTGTTCTAGCCTCTTTTTTATACTGCAAACAGGTAGAGACTTGCTGGGCACTCTTTATTTCGGTATAATAGAAGGTATGAAAGTTTTACTGTATTTAGAAGGAAAATCCGTCTTACAAAAATCAGGAATTGGTCGAGCCTTGCAGCATCAAATGCATGCACTTGATTTGGCTGGTATTCCGTATACGACAGATATTTTAGGAGATTATGATGTGGTGCATATCAATACCTATGGCCCACGGAGTTTCCTTTTGCTCCATGCAGCAAAGCGTCGTGGAAAGAAAGTCATCATGCATGGCCATTCAACCCGTGAGGATTTTGAAAATTCCTTTATCGGGTCTAACTTTTTTGCGCCCTTGTTTGGGAAGTATTTGGCTCACATGTACCAAAAGGCAGACTATGTGATCACACCATCTGAGTATTCCAAACACCTGATTCAGTCTTATGGGGTGACCACACCGATTATTGCGGTCTCCAATGGGATTGATTTGGAAAAATATGAGAAGGATCCGAAAAGAGAAGAAGTCTTTCGCAAGCATTTTAATATCCAAGAAGGCCAAAAGGTTGTTATCTGTGCCGGGCTTTATTTTAAACGTAAAGGGATCGAAGACTTTGTAGAAGTAGCCCGTCGCATGCCGGATGTGCGCTTTATTTGGCTAGGTTCTATCAACAAATGGATCATTCCGCGTAAGATTCGTCGTATCGTGGAAAAGGATCATCCTAGTAATGTGGAATTCCCTGGCTACTTCAAGGGAGCGGTCTTCCAAGGGGCCATGACGGGTTCAGATGCTTTCTTTTTCCCTTCTTATGAAGAAACAGAAGGTATCGTTGTTTTGGAAGCCTTGGCCAGTCATCAGCACACGGTCTTGAGGGATATTCCAGTATACAATGGCTGGATCGACGAGATGTCATCTGAATTGTGCCACAATGTAGACGAATTTGTGGATTCCTTGAATAAGGTCTTGAACGGACAAGTAGACAAGCGAGAGGCGGGCTACAAGGTCGCTGAAAGTCGTTCGATCGACTTAGTGGCACATCAATTGGTCGAAGCCTATCAAACAGTTTTGGAGATGTAAGATGCGTGTAGGGTTATTTACAGATACCTATTTCCCGCAAGTTTCGGGAGTGGCGACCAGTATTCGGACGCTCAAAACAGAATTAGAAAAATTGGGTCACACGGTCTTTATCTTTACGACAACGGATAAAGATGTCAACCGCTATGAAGATTGGCAGATTATTCGAATTCCAAGTGTGCCTTTCTTCGCCTTTAAGGACCGTCGGGTCGCTTATCGTGGCTTCTCAAAGGCGCTTGCCATTGCCAAGCAATACCAGCTGGATATTATCCATACCCAGACTGAGTTTTCACTGGGACTTTTAGGAGTATGGATTGGACGTGAGTTGAGGATTCCTGTCATTCATACCTACCATACCCAGTATGAGGATTATGTCCGCTATATTGCGAGAGGCATGGTCATTCGCCCAAGTATGGTCAAATACATTGTGAGAAGCTATATGAATGATTTGGACGGAGTGATCTGTCCAAGCGAGATCGTCTATGACTTGCTCCAAAAGTACAAGGTTAAGGCAGAAAAACGCATTATTCCGACAGGGATTGATTTGGCCAAGTTTGACCGACCGGAAATTACTCCGACAGAGACAGCAGCTCTTCGTGAAAAATATGAAGTAGCAGAAGATGAAACGCTTCTATTGAGCCTTTCGCGGGTTTCTTATGAAAAGAATATTCAGGCTGTTATTGCGGCCCTTCCAGACGTCTTAAAGGTCAATCAAAAAGTTAAGTTGATTGTCGCTGGAGATGGTCCTTATTTGGATGATTTGAAAAAACAGGCAGCGAAACTGGGGATTTCAGATGCGGTTGTCTTTACAGGGATGATCCCACCCAATGAAACAGCTCTCTACTATAAGGCGGCTGACTTCTTTATTTCAGCTTCAACGAGTGAGACGCAAGGTTTGACCTATTTAGAGAGTATTGCTAGTGGTACCCCGATTATTGCTCATGGCAATCCTTATCTCGAACATGTGATTGATGACCCTATGTTTGGAAAGCTCTTTTATGAGGAGAGCGATCTGGCCCAAGCAATTCTTGAAGCGATTGACGAGATGCCTGCAATTGATGAAACCAAGTGGGCGGAAAAGATCGATGATATTTCTGCAGCAACCTTTGGCCGTCGGGTCTACGAATTTTACCTGGATAAAATCATCTCTAAAGACTTCTCAAATGATTTGAATCCTGAACAAAGTCGGGTCAAGCGGATGTCTAAGACCATTGTGAAAATACCGACCAAGGTGATTGCTCTTCCGGTCAATGGATCTGTGAAAATGATGAAGGCTTCGGTCAAACAAGTGAAGAAAATCCGTAAAATCACACATTTCTTTGATTGAAAATGAAACTTTTTCTTGCAAAATTTTTCAATCGTGCTATAATAACTGACAGAGACATATCAAATCTAGGAAATCTGATAGAGAGCGCGTGGGGCTGGAAATCGCGTAGAGGATAGGTTTGGGACTACTCGTGATTCTTTTATGCAAACATAAAACGGTGGCTACGTTAGAGCCAATCAGAGGTGTCCCTCTTTTTTGAGGAACATAAATGAAGGTGGAACCACGTTGCGACGTCCTTTCGAGGAGGTCGCTTTTTTGATTTTTTAATGAGGAAATCAAAAGGAGTGACGATTCCAATGTTCAAAGACACCTCCCACCCATTTAGCTACTAAAAACTTTATAAGGAGAAAATCATGATTAAGATTACTTTCCCAGATGGCGCTGTTCGTGAATTCGAATCTGGCGTTACTACTTTTGAAATTGCTCAATCTATCAGCAATTCTTTGGCTAAAAAAGCCCTTGCTGGTAAATTCAACGGCAAATTGATTGACACAACTCGTGCCATTACTGAAGATGGAAGCATTGAAATCGTGACACCTGATCACGAAGATGCTCTTCCAATCTTGCGTCACTCAGCGGCACACTTGTTTGCACAAGCAGCTCGTCGCCTCTTCCCAGATATTTACTTGGGTGTTGGTCCAGCGATCGAAGATGGTTTCTACTACGATACAGATAACCAAGCGGGTCAAATCTCTAACGAAGACCTTCCTCGTATCGAAGAAGAAATGAAGAAAATCGTGAAGGAAAACTTCCCATCAATCCGTGAAGAAGTGACTAAAGACCAAGCGCGTGAAATCTTCAAAAATGATCCATACAAATTGGAATTGATTGAAGAACACTCAGATGACGAAGGTGGTTTGACCATCTATCGTCAAGGTGAATACGTTGACCTTTGCCGTGGGCCACACGTCCCATCAACTGGTCGCATCCAAATCTTCCACCTTCTCAATGTAGCAGGTGCTTACTGGCGTGGAAATAGCGACAACGCGATGATGCAACGGATCTATGGTACTGCTTGGTTTGACAAGAAAGACTTGAAGAACTATCTCCAAATGCGTGAAGAAGCTAAAGAACGTGACCACCGTAAGCTTGGTAAAGAATTGGATCTCTTCATGATTTCTCAAGAAGTTGGTCAAGGTCTTCCATTCTGGTTGCCAAATGGTGCGACCATCCGTCGTGAGTTGGAACGCTACATCGTTGATAAAGAAGTAGCAGCAGGCTACCAACACGTCTACACTCCACCAATTGCTTCTGTAGAACTTTATAAAACTTCAGGTCACTGGGATCACTACCGCGAAGACATGTTCCCACCAATGGATATGGGGGATGGAGAAGAGTTTGTTCTTCGTCCAATGAACTGCCCTCACCACATTGAAGTCTACAAACACCATGTGCACTCTTACCGTGAATTGCCAATCCGTATCGCTGAAATCGGTATGATGCACCGTTATGAAAAATCTGGTGCTTTGACTGGTCTTCAACGTGTCCGTGAAATGTCTCTGAATGATGGTCATACCTTTGTAGCTCCAGAACAAATCGAGGAAGAATTCAAGAAGATCCTTCAATTGATCATCGATGTGTATGAAGACTTTAACTTGACAGATTACCGTTTCCGCTTGTCTTACCGTGATCCTGAAGACAAACACAAATACTTTGACAACGATGAAATGTGGGAAAATGCTCAACGCATGTTGAAAGCCGCTGTTGATGATATGGGTGTTGAGTACTATGAAGCTGAAGGGGAAGCAGCCTTCTACGGACCAAAATTGGATATCCAAGTGAAAACAGCTCTTGGTAAAGAAGAAACCCTTTCTACCATCCAATTGGACTTCTTGCTTCCAGAACGCTTTGATCTTCATTACATTGGAGCAGATGGAGAAGAACACCGTCCAGTTATGATCCACCGTGGGGTTATCTCAACGATGGAACGCTTTACTGCGATCTTGATTGAAAACTACAAGGGAGCTTTCCCAACCTGGCTTGCTCCTCACCAAGTAACCCTTATCCCAGTATCGAACGAAAAACACGTGGACTATGCTTGGGAAGTGGCTAAGAAACTTCGTGACCGTGGTGTTCGTGCAGATGTGGATGAACGCAATGAAAAAATGCAGTTCAAGATCCGTGCTTCACAAACTCAAAAAATTCCTTACCAATTGATTGTTGGTGACAAGGAAATGGAAGACAAGGCTGTAAACGTACGTCGTTATGGTCAAAAAGAAACAGAAACCATGTCAGTGGATGCATTTGTAGAATTGATTCTTGCAGATATTGCAAATAAATCCCGTGTTGAGAAATAAACCATTTAACCTAGAACAAAATCTCAGCCACCTAAAAAGCAACAACTGAAATAGTTGTTGCTTTTTTACATTTTGATTAAGCTGAGCTAGTAGTGATCTGTCAAACCACCACAAATAGTATCCTCATCAACAATTCTTTCTATCCACTAACTTTTGGATATAGGATATCCTCCCAAGATTTGCTTCCTCGAGTTAGATAAGGTCAATATCCTCAATCCTTGTCTGCTTCATTTTCTTTTACGAGATCTTTTTGAGAATCTTTTTCAGAGAGTTTTTGATCGATATACTTGTTAATGGTTTCATAAAATTCCTTGGTCATCTCACTATCTAATTTTGTCGAATTATGGACTTGATTGACTTTCAATTGAACAGATTGAATACCGTAAGAGGCTTGCTTTTGGCGAATTGTTTCTAATTCTTCTTCTGAAATCGGATCTCCAACAACTGTCAAGACTAATTCATTGCTACTTGACTTGTAGACTTGATTAATGATCGTATGATTAGAGAACTCTTTGCCTACAAACTGTTTAATCCCTTCTTTTCGTGCTTGATCTATCGTCAGAGTGACTGCTGAATAGCTGGCCGGAAGAATCAATAATACAATCAAGGATATCAACCCAATTCTCATTTTAATGTTTAGCTCTTTAAATGAACTTAAGGGAGATTTTCTCATCAAAATTCTTGTTCCAACAATGTTGGTTAGCATGATAAAGACACAGTTGATCAAGAAAAGATAGAGAGCTCCAAATAAAAATCGTACATTTCCATTAGCTAAACCATAGCCTGCAGTACAGATAGGTGGCATCAGAGCTGTTGCAATGGCTACTCCTGGCACGATATTGTTTGCTTCTTTTTTCCTTGAACCAATGACACCTGCTATCCCACCAGCAAAAGCAATGAGAACATCCCAAATGGTTGGAGAGGTTCGTGCAATCAGCTCGCTACTTGCATAAGATAAGGGAGAAATCCAGAAATACAGAGTCGAGACAAGCAAGCTGACCAATACTTGAGTAAATAAAACCTTTAGAGATTGCTTGATTAAACGCGTATCAAAAATAGCTAAACCGAATCCCAGTCCAACAATCGGGGTCATAAGAGGAGAAATCAGCATGGCTCCAATAATGACAGCTGTTGAATTCATATTTAGTCCGATAGAGGCAATAAAAATCGCACACATCAAAATCACTGTATCTCTTAATCGAACATGAAGGTCATCATATAATTTCTCACGGTATTCACGTGTTGAATAGTTTCCGGTCATTGGTTGCTCCTTTTATTTCATATAATCTTGTTTCTGCATAGACGATGGTAGAGAGACCTCTGTCTAAACTGACATATTTTTAATTCTCACCTGTCATTCTTTTGAACATAATTTTTTAAATATCCATCAGTCTATCCTTGATATTATATCAAAAAGTTTACAGTCTTTCTCTGAAGAACTCAATCAATTTAAAAGATAGTGAAGGCAGAAATTTTTGTATCCTTATCCGAAGAAGAAAAACGATATCTCCTCTGAAAGTAGATACCGTTTTAATGTTTAAACATGATGAGTATGTAGCAGCAATCCTAGCTGATATCTCCAACAAATCACGTGTTGAGAAATAATGAAAAAATAAAAAGATTGAGATGTAATGATCTCAGTCTTTTTGCTTTTTCTTCCTGGAAAGTCCAGCAATTGAGACTCCACATTTCTTCATAAGTTTGATATAATAAGAAGATAGAGATTGATAAGGAAAAGTTGCATTAGAAACAGGTATGTAAGATGAAAAGAATATTAGTAGTTGATGATGAAAAACCAATTTCAGATATTATCAAATTTAACATGGCAAAAGAGGGATATGAAGTTTTAACGGCCTTTGATGGGCGGGAAGCTTTAGAAGTCTTTTCAGCTGAAAACCCAGATGTTATTATTCTAGATTTGATGTTGCCAGAGATTGATGGCTTGGAAGTGGCGCGGACGATTCGTAAGACCAGCAATGTGCCCATCATTGTCCTATCTGCTAAGGATACGGAATTTGATAAGGTCATCGGGCTTGAAATCGGGGCGGATGACTATGTGACCAAACCTTTCTCTAATCGGGAATTACAAGCGCGTGTGAAAGCCTTGTTGCGTCGTTCGGAGTTTGCGGCTGATCCTCAGTTTGAAAAAGATGCCGATACAGAAATTGTCATTGGCGATCTTCACATTCTTCCAGACGCTTTCTTGGTTCGAAAAGGCAACAAAGAATTGGACTTGACTCATCGCGAGTTTGAGTTGCTCTATCACCTTGCGACCCATGTCGGTCAAGTGATGACCCGTGAACATCTTCTTGAGACGGTGTGGGGCTATGATTACTTTGGTGATGTTCGGACGGTGGACGTGACGGTTCGTCGTTTGCGTGAAAAAATCGAGGACACACCGGGACGTCCAGAATATATCTTGACCCGCCGTGGTGTTGGATATTATATGAGAAACAATGATTGATCAACTAAAACAATTTGTCATGTCGTCGAACTTTGTCTTTGTGCTGATTACGGTTGGGTTTATCATTGTGGTTGCCTTGCTTTTGCTGGAAAACCGTAGGGACAATATCAAGCTCAGACAATTAAACGCTAAAATTAAGGATCTGATTGCAGGGGATTATTCCGAAGTGGTCGATATGCAAGGAAGTCCAGAACTGACGGATATGACCAATAGTATCAATGATCTGTCTGAAGTTATTCGCCTGACGCATGAAAACTTGGAACAAGAAACCAAGCGTTTGACCAGTATTCTTTCTTACATGACAGATGGGGTACTTGCGACCAACAGACGTGGTCAGATCATCATGGTCAATGAAATGGCAGCCAAGCAATTGAACGTTAATCCAGATGAGGTGCTCAATACCAGTATTCTGGATTTGCTTTCGCTTGGAGATGACTATGATTTGCGAAGCTTGATTACAGAAGTACCAGAGTTGACCATTGATTCCCAGGATGAAAATGGGGAATACTTAAGTCTTCGTGTGCGCTTTGCCTTGATTCGTCGCGAGTCAGGTTTTATCTCTGGTCTGGTAGCTGTCTTGCACGATACGACAGAGCAGGACAAGGAAGAGCGGGAACGTCGCCTCTTCGTCTCCAATGTGAGTCATGAATTACGGACACCTTTGACCAGTGTGAAATCCTATCTGGAAGCCCTAGACGATGGCGCTTTGTCAGAGCCAGTAGCACCAGATTTTGTCAAGGTTTCACTCAATGAAACCAACCGCATGATGCGTATGGTCACAGATCTATTGAGCTTGTCACGAATTGATAATGAAACCAGTCAGTTGGACATCGAGTTGACCAACTTTACGGCCTTTATCACCTTTATTTTAAACCGATTTGATAAGATCAAGAGTCAATCGCAAGAAGATACCAAGAAGTATGAACTGATCCGGGAATACCCGATCACACCGATCTGGGTTGAAATTGATACGGATAAAATGACCCAGGTGATCGACAATATCTTGAACAATGCCATCAAGTACTCACCTGATGGTGGAAAGATTAAGGTAGGGATGAGAACAACTGATGCCCAGTTGATTATCTCCATCTCAGATGAGGGCTTGGGAATTCCCAAGAAAGACTTGCCTCGCATTTTTGATCGCTTTTACCGAGTGGATAAGGCGCGTAGCCGGGCCCAAGGTGGGACTGGTCTAGGCCTAGCCATTGCTAAGGAGATCATTAAGCAACACAAAGGCTTTATTTGGGCCAAGAGTGAATATGGCAAGGGATCTACCTTTACCATTGTCTTGCCGTACGACAAAGACGCTATTAAAGACGACTGGGATACAGAAGAGGAAGAATAAGGAGTCAATGACAGAAGAGGGATTTAAGTATAGTATTTTAGCTTCAGGTTCTAGTGGGAATTCTTTCTACCTTGAGACGCCAAAGAAAAAACTGCTTATTGATGCAGGGCTATCAGGGAAAAAGATTACGGGACTATTGGCTGAAATTGATCGCAAACCAGAAGACTTAGATGCCATTTTGATTACGCACGAACACTCAGACCATATCCATGGTGTGGGTGTTTTAGCGCGGAAATACGGCATGGATCTATATGCTAATGAAGCAACTTGGAAGGCTATGGAAGGCACCAAGTATCTAGGAAAGGTCGATGATGCTCAAAAGCACATTTTTGAAATGGGGAAGACCAAGACATTTGGCTATATCGATATTGAAAGTTTTGGGGTCAGTCACGATGCTGTTGCCCCTCAATTCTATCGCTTTATGAAGGATGGAAAGAGCTTCGTCATGCTGACGGATACGGGCTATGTGAGTGATCGCTTGGCAGGCATCGTCGCGGATGCTGATGGCTATCTGATTGAGTCCAACCATGATGTAGAGATCCTTCGAGCAGGTTCTTATGCTTGGCGCTTGAAGCAGCGGATCTTGTCAGACCTAGGCCACCTTTCTAACGAAGATGGTGCCGATGCCATGATCCGAACCTTGGGAAATCGCACCAAGAAGATTTATCTGGGGCATTTGTCAAAAGAGAACAATATTAAAGAATTGGCTCATATGACCATGGAGAATCAACTGGCTCGAGCAGATCTAGCTGTCGGCCATGATTTTGAGGTGTTAGATACCTCGCCAGATACCGCGACCCCTTTGACGAAGATATAAAATAGAGAAAAGCAACTGTCACCTTGTTAGTTGCTTCCTTTTTTAAATATAGATGTAGGTTTTTTATTTTTTTGTTTACTGAAAAGGTTCGAAATTTGTATTGTGTGAAGGAGAAGTAAATGCGCCTTGTTTATCTTACGATTGGTTTTATGTCTTTGGGATTAGGAATTATTGGGATTCCATTACCGATTTTATCGACGACTCCCTTTTTACTGTTGTCTATGGCTTGCTTTGCTAAAAGTTCCAAACGCTTTGAAACTTGGCTCTACCAAACCAAGCTTTATCAAACCTATGTATCGGATTATCGAGAGACCAAATCGATTGCCAAAGAACGGAAAAAATGGATCCTTCTTCAGATCTACATCCTGATGGGCATTTCGATCTATCTGGCCCCGATTATTTGGGTGAAGCTTGCTTTAGGGGCTTTGACGATTTTTATCACCTTTTATCTCTTAAAAGTGATCCCTAATAAGCCTGAAAATCCAACAGACGAAGATCCTGATTAAAAATGGAGAAATCAGGCCCTAGAACTAGGAAAAGAAGTGCGTTCGTGCTTCTTTTTTTGTATAAAAGAAAAAACCCTTGTGTATCAAGGGTTTTGGTGCGTTGACTACGCTTCAAGAAATTTTAATAAGCGATCTACTTTAGGATTTTTAGTTTTCTATAAAAGGATCAACTCTTAAATATGATTAAAGTATATTTAAGAGTTGATCCATCTTTTA
The DNA here is from genome assembly GCF_034137685.1 of Streptococcus sp. S1. NCBI lineage: Bacteria > Bacillati > Bacillota > Bacilli > Lactobacillales > Streptococcaceae > Streptococcus > Streptococcus dentalis. The sequence continues at coordinate 1,031,316 of NZ_CP139418.1, forward strand.
TTAAATATCTATTATTGTGATATGTATCTATTATATCATTGTTCTAACTCAGTTATCTTTTCTAACATTTCTTGTATATCCTTTTGCGTCTTGAAAGGATTATTTTTTATTTTCTTAACAAAGAGAATGAGTGTGATAATCAAAAAAATACAAGCGATAACAGGGTTAATGGTAAAGTATAAAAGGCTACAAAATGCAGATAATCCTACAGGAAAATACCAAGAAGAAGCTGGATATACCTTTGCCCCTCTATATGTATAAAGACCACGATTTGTTCGTTGGTAATTTATATTTCCTTTCTTAACACTGCTGAAAGCATCCACAGTGGTTTTGTTATATACCTTATTGTATATTGCACGTTTAGGATCTTTAATAAGGCCTGTCCCTTTTTGGCCGTATGTTGGAATGATTGCTCGTTTAACCTGTCTCTTTAATTTCGATGTTGTCCGAGCTTTTAAACTCTTTGAAAGACTGGGTTTTATAACTCCTATTTTCATAGTAATACTCCTTATTATTATTTCAATCCCAAACTCTTTTGTTTTAATTATATCAAATAACGAAGGGGAATGAAATAATAACGAGGTAAAGAAATAAAATTCACTATAAGAAGTGGGCATTAAGTTGGTAAGATATAGAAATGCGAAAGTTGAAGAAACTTAAAATTCATGGAGCAAACTTACAAAACGTGATATGCAACTTATTCGCTCGATATCTAAATACACCTAAAATATAGTAAAAGCAATTAGCTGTATCTAATGGATATCTAATGGTAATCGTATTAAAATTTTGGTATACTTAAGAGTATAAATTTATTAGAAAGAAGGCTTCCCATGGAGAAATTACAAGCCCTGTTATCGGAACGGTTTCAGATCGTTTTTTCAGATAGCAGTTTATTAGATACCGCTTTTACGCACACCTCTTATGCCAATGAGCACCGCCTCTTAAAAATTTCACATAACGAACGTTTGGAATTTTTAGGAGACGCTGTTCTTCAATTAGTTATTTCCGAATATTTGTATAAGGAACACCCCAACAGACCGGAGGGAGATTTGTCCAAATTCCGTTCTATGATTGTCCGTGAAGAGAGTTTGGCTGGCTTTTCTCGGGATTGCCAATTTGACCATTTCATCAAACTGGGCAAGGGCGAAGAAAAATCTGGTGGTCGGGACCGTGATACGATTCTTGGAGACTTATTTGAAGCCTTTTTAGGTGCTCTTTTACTGGATCAAGGAGTGGAAGCAGTCAAACGCTTCATCTATCAGGTCATGATTCCAAAGGTTAAAACGGGTCAATTTTCTCAGGTCATTGACTACAAGACCCGCCTGCAAGAACTGTTACAGGTTCACGGAGATGTGGAGATCCAATACCAAGTGGTTAGCGAGTCCGGTCCTGCACATGCGAAAGAGTTTGAAGTAGAAGTGTTCGTGAACGGTCAAACGATGGGACGTGGTCATGGTCGTTCCAAGAAGTTAGCGGAGCAGGAAGCAGCCCGCAATGCAGTTGAAACGAGGTATGATGGCCCATGTATCTAAAAGAGATTGAAATCCAAGGCTTTAAATCCTTTGCGGATAAGACAAAAGTCGTATTTGACAAAGGGGTCACTGCCGTTGTAGGGCCTAATGGATCTGGAAAATCAAATATCACGGAGAGCTTGCGCTGGGCCCTGGGGGAATCCAGTGTCAAGAGTCTACGTGGGGGCAAGATGCCCGATGTCATCTTTGCAGGGACAGAATCGCGTAAACCGCTGAATTATGCCTGTGTCACAGTTGTCTTAGATAACCAGGATGGTTTTATCCAACAGGCAGGGAAAGAAATTCGTGTCGAACGGCATATTTATCGTTCAGGAGACAGTGAGTACAAGATCGATGGTAAGAAAGTACGTCTCAGAGATGTTCATGATTTGTTCATGGATACGGGATTGGGACGTGATTCCTTCTCCATTATCTCCCAAGGTCGGGTAGAGGAGATCTTTAACTCCAAACCGGAAGAACGCCGGGCTATCTTTGAAGAAGCTGCCGGTGTCTTGAAATTTAAGACGCGGCGCAAGGAAACGGAGACTAAGCTTAATCAGACCCAGGAGAATTTGGACCGTCTGGAAGACATCCTCTATGAATTAGAAGGACAGATCCAACCTCTTGAAAAGCAAGCAACGGTCGCTCGCCGTTTCTTGGAATTAGACCAAGAACGGCAGGTTCTCTTGCTGGATGTTTTGGTCGCTCAAGTCGATCTGACAAAAGAGCTCTACGAAAAGGCTGATCAAGAAGAAAAAGCTATTCAAGAACAGTTGGCCTCTTATTACCAACGTCGTCAGGTCTTAGAAGAAGAGAATGTACGCATCAAGAAAGCCCGTCATCAGTTGGATGAGAGCTTAGCTGAGGACCAGGCGAGCTTGCTTGAGGTCACTCGTTTGATCAGTGATTTGGAAAAGCAAATCGAAGTAGCTAAGTTGCAATCGAGTCAAGCGGCCCATAGTCGCAAGGAAAATCTTGAGCGGTTGGATGCTATTTTGGCCCGTCTGGAAGAAGCGAAACAAGAGCTGGCTCAAAAACAAGAGACGCTAGCTGTGCTTCAACAAAGACTGACAGAGAACCGTCAGCAACAAGAAGAGTTGGAAAAAGAATTAGCCAACTACGAAGAAGATCCGGAACAAGTCATTGAGCATCTACGCGAGCAGTATGTCGCGCTCTTGCAGACGGAGGCTGAAAAATCGAATGAGCGGACAGCCATTGAGAGCCGGATCCAGGCACTCCTGCAAGAATCAAGCCATCGTCAAGAGGATTTGACCAAGGCACAAACAAACTTTGAAACTGCCAAGGAAAAAGAAGTCCGACAATTGGAAGAGTTGGATCAGGCCCAAGCGACGGTCAAAGGCCTATTAGCAGAATACCAAGAGCAATTGGTAAAAGTGGAGCAGGCCAAAGCTGCCTACCAAGAGGCTCAAGCGGCCATGTTTGACTTGATGGATGAGAGCAAGAATAAGCGGGCGCGAATCAATAGTTTGGAAGCTATTCAGAAGAACCATAGTAACTTCTATGCAGGCGTCAAGAGTGTCTTACAAGAAGCAGAACGGTTAGGAGGCATCTGTGGGGCTGTTAGTGAGAATTTGAGTTTCTCAAAAGACTACCAGACGGCGCTTGAAATTGCTCTGGGAGCTAGCAGCCAACAGATCATTGTCGAGGATGAAAAGGCTGCAACTCGAGCGATCGATTTCTTGAAAAGCAATCGCTTGGGACGGGCAACCTTCCTTCCGCTCACGACGATCAAAGCCCGTCAACTATCCCCTCGGAATCTGGAATTGATTCAAGCAAGTGCAGGATTTCTAGGAATTGCGAGTGACTTAGTGACCTATGAGCATCGTTTTGAACAGATTTTCCAAAACCTGCTTGGAGTAACGGCCATCTTTGACACGACGGAGCATGCGCGTGAGGCGGCTCGTAAAGTCAACTATCAAGTTCGGATGGTGACCTTGGATGGGACCGAATTGCGGACCGGAGGATCGTATGCCGGTGGTGCCAATCGCTCCCAAAATACGGTCTTTGTCAAACCAGAATTGGATAGTTTGAAGCAGGAAATGCAAGCTCTGGATGCTCGTTTGAGAGAAGCTGAGCAGGAGGTCGAGACCAAGGACAATCTGCTCAAGCAGGCGCAAGAATACCTGGCCTCTATTCAAAGCCAAGGTGAACAAGCGCGTCTGGAACAACAGCGGGCCCAATTGGCCTACCAACAAAGCCAAGAGCAGCTGAAAGAAATTCAGGAACTCTTAGAAGCTTTGAAGTCAGAATTGGCAACAGATGCGACCCAATCTCTCCAAGAAGAGCTGGAGTCCCTTACTGAGCAATTGGCAGAAATTGAGCTTCAAAAAGAAAACTTAAATCGCGACATTGAAACCATGAAGTCGGACAAAGATGTCTTGCAACAAAAGATACAAAACTTGCAAGAGCAATTAGCAGAATTGCGACTTCAACAGACGGAATGTAAGAGCCAACAAAGCTATGAGCAAACAGATGCTCGTCGCTTGGAAGAAACGATCTCCCAGTTGGAAGTAGAAGAGCATCAGTTGCAATTGCTGATTGAACAAGGCGAGGCTCAAGTTCAGACAGTGGATGTGGAGCAGCTAGCCAATCAATTGATGCAGGCCCAAGCCAAGAAAACGGACTTGGAACAAGGAGTCATTCGGAAACGCTTTGAGCTGGATGATTTGGAAGGCCAGGCCGAAGATGTTGCAGAACAGATGGAACAAACTCGCAAGAAAAACGAAGAGTGGATTCGTCAACAAGCCAAGGCTGAAGCGACACGTGAAAAGCATGCGGATCGTTTGAACAAGCTCTTAACGCAAATTACCGATGAATTCATGCAAAGCTTTGACCAAGCCAAAGAGCAGGCCAAACCTGTTGAAAATCTTGCAGCAGCTGAAAACCAGCTCAAGAGCATCGAAAAAGATATTAAGGCACTTGGTCCAGTCAATGTGGATGCGATTGAGCAGTATGACGAGGTGAAGGGGCGCTTTGATTTCCTTTCAAGCCAGCGGGAGGATGTCTTGGCTGCGAAAAACATGCTTCTGTCTACTATCAACGACATGAATGACGAAGTCAAGGAACGCTTTAAATCAACTTTTGAAGCCATTCGTGAATCCTTTAAAGTCACTTTCCGTCAAATGTTCGGTGGGGGTTCTGCTGATTTGATTCTGACAGAGCCAGATCTTCTGACAGCTGGTGTTGAGATTTCTGTGCAGCCACCTGGTAAAAAGATCCAATCCTTAAACCTCATGAGTGGTGGAGAAAAGGCCTTGTCTGCCTTGGCTCTCTTGTTCTCGATTATTCGTGTCAAGACCATTCCATTTGTCATTCTGGATGAGGTAGAGGCTGCCCTAGATGAGGCCAATGTCAAGCGCTTTGGGGATTATTTGAACCGCTTTGATAAGGAAAGCCAATTTATTGTCGTGACACACCGGAAGGGAACCATGTCGGCTGCTGATTCCATCTATGGTGTGACCATGCAAGAATCTGGGGTTTCTAAAATCGTCTCAGTAAAATTGAAAGACTTAGAAAATGAAGAATAATGATATTAAATTGATCGCTACGGATATGGATGGAACCTTTCTAAATGACCAACATCAGTACGATCAAGACCTTTTACGCAAGGTATTAGCAAGCTGCAAAGAAAAAGGCATCTATTTTGCTGCTGCAAGTGGCCGTGCCCTTCTTTCTCTCAAATCCCTCTTTAAAGGATTTGAGGACCAGATGATTTTCATTGCTGAAAATGGTAGTGTGGTAGAATTTCATGGAGAAGATCTCTACGAAGCGACCATGTCCAAAGACTTTTATTTGGGTGTTTTTGAAGCTTTGAAGTCCTCCCCTTATGCAGACCCTAATAAACTGCTTTTGACTGGGAAAAAAGGAAGCTATGTCTTAGAAACAGTAGATCCCGACTATCTGGCCTTGAGTCAAAACTACAATGAAAATATTCAAAAAGTGAAAAGCCTAGCGGATATTCAGGATGAAATTTTCAAATTGACCACCAACTTTGATGCAGCTCTTGTGCTTGAAGGTGAGCAATGGGTCACTGAGAATATCCCCGGTGTCAAAGCGATGACGACAGGTTTTGAATCGATTGATATTGTCCTCGATTATGTCGATAAGGGAGTGGCCATTACCGCCTTAGTGGATAAACTAGGGATCTCGATGGATCAGGTGATGGCTTTTGGAGATAACCTAAATGACCTCCATATGATGCAAGTCGTGGGCCATCCTGTAGCGCCAGAAAATGCACGTCCTGAAATCTTAGCGATTGCTGAAAAAGTCATCGGCCACCATGCGACGGGTTCTGTCCTCCGCTACATGGAGGAAATTGTATGAGTCAGATTTCCTTGATTGCGCTGGATTTAGATGGGACCCTTCTCAATTCAGAAAAAAAGATCTCCCCTCGCAATAGAGCAGCCCTCGCTGCTGCACAGGCCCAAGGTGTCAAGGTGGTTCTAACCACTGGTCGCCCCTTGAAAGCCATGGATTTTCTTTTGGAAGAATTGGGAACAGCAGGCCTCAAAGAAGAGTATACGATTACCTTCAACGGTGGTCTAGTGCAGCGAAATAATGGAGAAATCCTCTCAAAAGTTGTCTTGGCACCAGAAGATGTCGCAACCATTCATGATGAAACCGCCCGTCTAGGCCTTCCGCTGGATGCTATCAGTGAGGGAACGGTTTATGAGATTCATGCAGAACGAAAGTCTCTCTATTCCCTTTACAATCCCTACCTGAACTTTATTGAGACAGATTTAAAAGACCTACCATCCACGATTTCCTACAACAAGTGTGTGACAGCTGTCGATCAAGACTTTTTAGATGCAGCGATAAAGCAGATCAAGCCAGAGTTATTTCAAGACTATGAAATTTTTAAATCTCGGGAAATGTTGCTGGAATGGTGCCCTAAAAATGTTCACAAGGCGACAGGTTTAGAGGCACTGGCAGCTATTTTGGGTCTTAAGGCAGATCAAGTCATGGCCTGTGGAGATGAAGCCAATGACCTGTCTATGATCCAGTGGGCTGGACTGGGGGTTGCCATGGGCAATGCGATTCCAGCAGTGAAGGAAGTTGCAGCGCTTGTGGCCCCTGTGACCAATGACCAGGATGCCGTCGCATGGGCAATTGAAAATTATGTGCTAAAGGAGAGTGAATAAATGGGATTATTTGATCGTTTATTTGGAAAAAAAGAAGAAACTGAAAAAGTACTTCCGTCTTCTGAAGAAGTGACGGACAGTACGAAGGTTGAAGAAACTGTCAAAGAGGAGCCGGCGGCTACCTTAAATGACAAGGAAGAGCAAAAAATCGCTGATATGGAGGCTTACTACCAAGAGCTTAAAGCGCGAATTGCAGCCACTCATCAACCTGTTTTAACCGTCGCTCAAGAAGAGCCGGCAGAGGAACCTCTTGTAGAAGAAAAAGTGACATCAGAGACTAATGAAGACCAAGTACCAGTAGAGGAGTCTCCAGTGGTCTTTGAACCTTCTCAAACAGAAGCAAGTCCTGAAGAAGTTTCACCACTAGCTGATGACACGGAGGAGACTAAGCCTCTTGAAGAAGTGAAAATGGAAGCGGAAGAAACTGAAAATGGTGAGGAAGCAGATGGGGCTAACGGTTCAGAAATGGAAGAAGAGTTACCAATTGCTTCTCCATCATCTGAAGCTGAGCTAGTAGAAGGGAGCACGACAGAAGAGGAGGTTCTAGAACTAGTAGAAGCTCAGGATGAGGTCCCAGAACCTGAAGTATCAGAAGAGATCGCTCAAGTGGAGGAAACTTCAGAAGTAGCAGAAGCCGAGTCCAGACTTCCTCAAGGAGAAGCAGCATCAGCAGTTGAAGAAAGAACTGTTGAAGAGGCAGAAGAGCCAATTCCAGACGAGGTTGAGTCAGAGCAAGAAACCATTCAGGAAAAATACGATCGTAGCTTGAAAAAGACACGGACTGGATTTGGAGCACGTCTCAATGCCTTCTTTGCTAATTTCCGTTCAGTCGATGAAGAATTCTTTGAAGAATTGGAAGAACTCTTGATCATGAGTGACGTTGGGGTTCAAGTGGCCTCTAATTTAACCGAAGAGTTGCGTTATGAAGCCCGTTTGGAAAATGCCAAAAAACCAGATGCTCTCAAGCGCGTGATCATCGAAAAATTAGTGGACTTGTATGAAAAGGATGGCCAATTTAATGAAGCCATTCGTTTTCAAGATGGTCTCACGGTCATGCTCTTTGTTGGGGTCAATGGAGTTGGTAAAACAACCTCTATCGGGAAGTTAGCCCACCGCTACAAACAAGAAGGCAAGAAAGTCATGTTGGTTGCAGCAGATACTTTCCGTGCAGGAGCAGTGGCTCAACTGGCAGAATGGGGACGCCGCGTAGATGTTCCAGTTGTAACAGGTCCTGAAAAATCAGATCCTGCTAGCGTCGTCTTTGATGGAATGGAACGCGCGATCGCTGAAAACATCGATGTTCTGATGATTGATACAGCTGGTCGTCTGCAAAACAAGGACAACCTCATGGCAGAGCTTGAAAAAATCGGCCGGATTATCAAGCGTGTGGTACCTGATGCACCGCATGAAACCTTACTGGCCCTTGATGCATCAACCGGTCAAAATGCCTTGGTGCAAGCAAAAGAATTTTCAAAAATTACACCTGTGACAGGAATTGTATTGACCAAGATCGATGGAACAGCTCGAGGTGGGGTCGTCCTTGCGATCCGTGAAGAGTTGGACATTCCAGTGAAGTTGATTGGATTCGGAGAAAAGATTGATGATATCGGACCATTCCACTCAGAAAACTTCATGAGAGGTCTCTTGGAAGGCTTGATTTAAGAGTCAAATAGAAAAAGACAAATTGTTGGAAGAACAATTTGTCTTTTTGTTTCCTTGCGCTATCAAAAAAACCACCCGAAGGTGGCCTTCCTTAATTCTTAGGTTCAGGTTTCCAAACCCACTCGGTTCCGTAGTCTGCAAGGAGATCATCGGATGCAGTTGGTCCCATGGATCCTGACTTGTATTCATAGAGCGGTGCTCCATTTTCGGCCCATAGTTTTTCAATCCGGTCAATCAATTGCCATGAAGCACGGACTTCGTGCCAGTGGCTGTAATTGGTTGAGTCATTGTTTAAAACGTCGAAAATTAATTTTTCATAAGGCTCTGGTGAAGCCCCAGTTGCGGTCGCATCTGTTTCGTAGTCAAAGGAAATCGGTGCGATACTGAATTTTTCTCCGACCTCTTTTCCGTTGATGCTCAATGAGAAACCTTCGTTTGGTTGGATATAAATGGTCAAGACATTTGGTTGCAAACTATGTCCAAAGATGGAATCGGTTTGCTTGAAGACCACATTGACCATGGTTCCTTTTTGGGTCAAGCGTTTTCCGGTACGGAAGAAGAAAGGCACACCGCGGAAGCGCTCACTATCAACAAAGAACGCACCAGAAGCATAGGTCTCCGTAGTAGATTCAGGGTCGACATTGGGCTCACTGCGATAAGAGATATCTTTTTTCCCTTCGATCGTACCTGAATGGTATTGACCACGGATAAAGAATTTCTTTAATTCGTCATCTGTTGGATTGTGCAATTGCTCAAAAACTTTAACCTTTTCTGCCCGAATCGCATCCTTAGTAAAGGTAGCTGGTTTATCCATGGCAAGCAATGACAAAAGCTGAAGGGTATGATTTTGCACCATGTCCCGAAGGGCCCCTGAGTGATCATAGTAGCCACCGCGTTCTTCAACCCCCAAGCGTTCAGCAAAGGTAATTTGGATATTGTCAATAAAATCTCGGTTCCAAAGATTATCAAAAATAAGATTTCCAAAACGAATGGCAAAGATATTTTGGATCATTTCTTTTCCAAGATAATGGTCGATCCGGAAGATTTGTTCTTCATCAAAGGTTTCTTCCAATTCCTTGTTGAGCTGACTAGCCGTTTCTAGGTCTGTACCAAAAGGTTTTTCAACGATCAGGCGCTCAAAACCTTGTCCATCTACAATCCCTTCTGATTTTAGGTGTTTAGCAATGGTTCCAAAAAATTGAGGAGCCATGGACAAGAAGAAGACCTTGTTGTGTTCCGTTTGGTATTTTTCATCCAAGCTGTTTTGCAATTCGCGCAGGGCGATGTAATGTTCGGTATCATTGACATCGTGGCTTTGGTAGTAGAAATGACTAGCGAATTCTTGAGCTTGTTGAGGGCTATCTGCCAGATCTGTGATGGATTCTACCACGACTGATTCAAAGTATTCCTTGCTCCATGGTCTGCGGGCTGTTCCGATAACCGCAAAGTTTTCAGATAGATTTCCTGATTTATAGAGTCTAAAAAGGGATGGGTAGAGTTTGCGCTTAGCTAAATCTCCACTGGCCCCGAAAATGGTTACAATAACTTTTGAAGACATTTAAGTACCTATTTCCTATTTTATTAACCATATTTTACCATAAAATCTACAAGATTTCTTTGATGGAATCGTTGTTCCGAATATTTTCCGCTTGGATTAGAGGATTTGAGAGGAAAGCATAGAAAAAGCTAGAATCAATGTGGATTCTAGCTTGAACGGTTACAAGGTGTTTGGATCTACAACAGAAGCTCCATCAGAATACGCGGTAGACATAAGGATTATCCGGTTTCGTAATGGTCTGGCAATCGCTAATGTGGAGGACAGGCAAGCTTTGTTTGAGCTGCTTGTGGTATTCAATGGACAAGGTTCCTTTCGCATGGATCCAAGTATTGTTTTCGAAATGCTGCGGAGCACCTGTCGTTAAGAGACCGTAGACTCCGGAATCTGCGATACAGTGGATGATCCCAAAGCGAAAGAGGAATTGGCTGTCCTTGTTATTGGGGTCATTGTATACAAAACCGGTCAGCTCGATCGTCTTTCCTGCAAATTGGTCAGGATAATCATAAATCACTTCCATGACTTCCATGTAATTCTCAGTGGTCACCTGGATCACTTTTTTATCAACATATTTCTTTGCCGCCTGCTTCATTTCTGACTCATAGGCTGACTTGGTAAAATAGCTACTAGTATCTGGTTTGAGATACTGGGTAGTTGTTCCTTCGTCCTGCTGGATTTCCTTGGAAGAACCAGCAGCAACCGGGAAGTGGTAGCCTTTGGCAGAGACTGTTTGGGAATCCAGTGTCACTGTAGGGAAAAATAGCCCGACAAATAAAGGAATACAGAGCAAGAAAATACTCGCCACTTTTGCCCAGAAGCTAGAGAGATGACTGTGGATCTTCATCTGCTTGACCCAGATGATCAGCTGCACAAGAGCTAAAACAAAGGACAAGAACATGGAAATATAAGCCAAGTAAGAATAGTGTAAGTTGATGTATTGATTGAGCTTACCAGATAATTGCAGGTACATAGTGAGCTCAAAATAGCCAGCTAATATCAAGAAACGAATCATAGCACTACCCCCACAAACCAAGCATAAAGGAGCACAACTCCACTCACAATCCCGATAAATTGCCAGATGAAACGGGTCTTGAGATAATTTTTCATCATGAGGAGATTTTTGACATCAAGCATAGGCCCAATCACCAGAAAGGCAAGAACAGGCGCTACTCCAAAACTTGTTAGAAGAGAGGATCCAACAAAGGCGTCCGCCTCGCTACAAAGTGAGAGGAGAAAGGACAAGACCATGAGAAGGAGAATAGCAATAACCGGTGTCGCACTGATCGAAGTGAGGATCCGTGTTGGGACATAGACTTGGACGAGGCTGGCAAAGAGGCAACCAAATACCAGGTAACGTCCCGTATCAAAGAATTCATCAATGGCTTGCACCAAGACTTGGAAGAGCTTCTGACCTTTGCTCAAGTTCCTAAAATCATGTTCATGTACAGCCTTACGATGTTCTTTTTGGATCGAATCTGTTTGAATAAAACCAAGAAAGATCCCTAGTACCGTTGCGACCAGTAGGGAACCAAGGGCTCGGTAGAGGGCCATCTTGACAGAATTCCCAAAGGCTGAGTAGGTCGCAAAGAGAACGATGGGATTGATGACCGGTGCTGTCACCAAAAAGGGGACAGCAGTATAACTTGGGACTTTCTTTTCTAGAAAGCGATTGATAATGGGAACAATCCCACATTCACAGGAAGGAAAGATAAAGCCGATAAATGTCCCAAAGAAGATCCGCCCAAATTTATTCTTGGGAAGAAAGCGGTAGACCCTCTCGGGGGTGATATAGATCTCAATAATCCCTGAAATGATACTTCCGATTAGGACAAACGGTAGGGATTCGATAATAATTGAGAGAAAAATAGCCCCAGCCTGCAAGACGCTAGAGGGAAGGTGTTGAAAGAATGTCATTACTTAGCCTTCTTTGATTCTTTAGTTGTAGCAGTTTCTGCCTTCTTTTTCTCTTCAGGAAATTCTACTTTCTTTTCTACATCCGGAAAACTCGCAAAATTTTCAAACATTTTATCAAGATCATCTGTTTTTGAGAATTTAATAGCCATTGTTAGGCCTCCTTTTTATTTTCTTTCATTATAACAAAAAGGAAAGAGCAAGGGGGAAATGGAGTATAAAAGGAAAGATCAATAGGGTCAAAATTATTCTATGGAAAATCCCTGAAACAGAGACCAGAACAGGCGATCTCACCCCTTGATGGTAGCAAAATATGCTATAATAGAAGCTATGGATAAATATGAAAAAATAGCCCAAGAATTGGGTGTTAGCTTAAAACAAATCGATACCGTATTGAGTCTGACCGCAGAAGGCTCAACCATTCCCTTCATTGCCCGCTATCGAAAAGATATGACGGGAAATTTAGATGAAGTAGCGATCAAGGCCATTATTGACCGTGACAAATCCTTAACGGTTCTGGCCGAACGAAAGGAAACCGTCCTTGCTAAGATTGAGGAACAAGGCAAACTGACAGAGGCGCTCAAGCAGGCTATTGAAGCTGCTGAAAAATTAGCGGATGTCGAAGAGCTCTATCTCCCTTATAAGGAAAAACGGCGGACCAAGGCGACGATTGCCCGAGAAGCAGGACTTTTCCCCTTGGCACGTCTCATTTTGCAAAATAGTCCAGACTTGGAAGCAGAGTCTCAGAAATTTACCTGTGAGGCCTTCCCAACTGAAACTGCGGCTTTAGCTGGTGCAGTGGATATTCTGGTAGAAGCTATTTCAGAGGATACCCAATTACGGGCCCTCACCTATCAAGAAATTCATGGGCATTCCCTCATGACGTCAACCTTGAAGGATGAAAGCTTAGATCCTAAGAGAACCTTTGAAATCTACTATGATTTTTCTGAGAAGATCAAGAATATGCAAGGCTACCGGACTCTAGCTCTCAATCGTGGGGAAAAATTGGGCGTTCTCAAAGTCGGATTCGACCACCAACTGGATCGAATCATTCGTATTTTTGAGGCTCGTTTTAAAACTAAAAATGCCTATGTCGATGAGGTTATTCAACAAGCGGTTAAGAAAAAAATCGTTCCTGCGATTGAACGTCGGATTCGGACAGAGTTGACGGAGGTGGCAGAAGACGGGGCCATTCAATTGTTCTCTGAAAATCTACGGAATCTATTGCTCATTCCTCCATTAAAAGGGCGCGTGGTTCTTGGATTTGACCCAGCCTTTCGGACTGGTGCTAAACTAGCCGTTGTCGATGAGACAGGAAAGATGCTTGCCACCCAGGTCATCTATCCAATTGCTCCTGCAAAACCAGCTCAGATCGAGCAGGCTAAAAAGGAACTGTATTCCTTGATCAAGGAGTTCGGAGTAGAAATTATTGCGATTGGAAATGGAACAGCCAGCCGTGAAAGTGAGGCCTTTGTCGCAGAGGTGCTTCATGACCATCCAGGAGTTCGCTATGTTATTGTCAATGAAAGCGGAGCCTCTGTCTACTCAGCTAGTGAGTTGGCCCGTCATGAGTTCCCAGAGCTAACCGTTGAAAAACGCTCGGCCATCTCCATTGCCCGCCGCTTGCAAGATCCGCTAGCAGAATTGGTGAAAATCGATGCCAAATCCATCGGTGTGGGTCAATACCAGCACGATGTCAATCAGAAAAAACTGACAGAAAGCTTGGATTTCGTGGTAGATACTGTCGTCAACCAAGTTGGGGTCAATATCAATACGGCTAGTCCCTCTCTCTTAGCGCATGTAGCAGGACTCAATAAAACTATCTCTGAAAACATCGTGAAATACCGGGAAGAAGAAGGAATGATTCTTTCACGAGCACAGATTAAAAAAGTCCCTCGCCTCGGTGCCAAGGCTTTCGAGCAGGCTGCTGGATTCTTACGCATCCCTGAAAGTAAAAACATCTTGGACAATACCGGCGTTCACCCTGAAAGTTACAAGGAAGTTGGAAAACTTTTTCAGCTTCTTGAAATTACCGAACTCGATGCATCCGCTCAGGAAAAATTAAAAGCTGTGAACATAAAGGAGATGTCTACTCAGCTGGATCTGGGACCAGAAACCCTGAAAGATATCATTGCGGATCTTCTAAAACCAGGTCGCGATTTGCGGGATTCCTTTGATGCACCCGTGCTCCGTCAGGATGTCTTGGATATTAAAGACCTGCATATTGGCCAAAAATTAGAAGGGGTTGTGCGCAATGTGGTTGACTTTGGAGCCTTTGTCGATATTGGCATTCACGAAGATGGCTTGATTCATATCTCCCATATGAGTAAGCAGTTTATTAAGCATCCAAGCCAGGTCGTCTCAGTAGGTGATTTGGTAACCGTTTGGGTGAAGAAGATTGATGTGGAACGCGAAAAAGTCAATCTCAGTTTGGTAGCTCCGAATGAATCTGACTGAGTATGTACGCCAAGTATCCCTAGAAGATTTTGGGAGAGAATTCCGTCATCGGGCAGAGTGGAATTCACGTCTTCAAACCACTGGGGGTCGTTTCTTTCCCAAGGATCGACACCTTGATTTCAACCCGAAAATATACCAAGCTTTTGGGTTAGAGGTCTTTCGCAAAATCGTCCGCCACGAGCTCTGCCATTACCATCTTTACGATCAAGGTAAAGGCTATCGCCACAAAGATCTAGACTTTAAGCAACTCCTCCAGCAAGTGGACGGTCTTCGTTTCACACCTCCTCTACCAGATAGAACTGGGCGAGTCAAGCGGATCTATCTCTATCAATGTCCCCATTGTGGCCAAGAGTATAGACGAAAGCGAAAAATCGATCTGAAGAAATATGCCTGCGGTCGCTGTCGCAGCCGCCTGCAATTTCTTGAAATGAGACAAGAGTAAGAATCGGTCTTTAGGCGGATCTCTTTCCAGTTCGACTCTGCTAAAATAGGTCTAACTAGAAAGAGGAAAATCAAATGACAGCATCATTTTACAAATTAAAACGACATCGCCTGGTTTCAGGTGTGCTAGCTGGCTTAGCTGATAAATTTGGTCTGAGTGTAACTCTCCTACGCTTCTTGTTTATTCTTTTCACGGTTTCTCATGCCTTTATCGGTGTGATTATCTACTTACTGTTAGATACGACCTTACCTTATAAGGACGAGGAGGAGCAGGAAATGTTTGATTATGGCTCTCGACCTCGTCGAAGAAAAGAGGCTGAACCCATCCATGATCAGAATGATAGTCCGTTCTTCTAAAAGGAGATTTGAGTGAAGCAGAAGTTCTATTCCCTTGCTTTTATTCTATATCTCTTCTTCAGTTTTATAGGACAGTTTTTCATTTTAAATCGTTTTTTTGGTGAAGGAGTTGGAACAGTTTTGATCGGAATGCTCCTTTTTCCACTGGGCATTTGGAATAGTCTCTTCTACCTCTTGTTTCTGCCAACAGAAATGGCTAGAAAGCCTCAAATTTATCGGTTTTCGATTTTATTTCTGCCGGTTTTGTATCTGATTTTCTCCTTATTGGGTGGAGGACCTACCGCTTTTATGCTTGGCTTGATCGCATTTCCTTCAAATGCGGTGGTCTATGCGTTCTCTACCGGAATCAAATCTATGATCAAAGATTTCTTGCATGGCGAAGGCTAGAGCATTCTTCATATGTTCCCATCATTTTCTAGAGGTTGGAGACCTTTGTCTTGGCCTCTTTTTGCTTGCCTTAAAAAGGAGTTGAAAATGGATCTTTCAAATGACACTTCAGGCTCTCGTCTGAAGAGAAAATCTGCTATAATAGAGAGAGAATTTGAAAAGGGAGAATGATATGGCAGTTACTGTTCGCGATCTACAGGAAAAGCTTCGTCTAACGGTTGTTTATGGGGATGATAGCCTCTTAAGCAAGGAAATTACGACTGCGGACATTTCACGTCCAGGTCTTGAAATGACGGGCTATTTCGACTATTACACACCTGAGCGGATTCAGCTTGTAGGAATGAAAGAATGGTCCTACCTGGTGAAGATGAGCTCTCACAACCGTCATCAGGTCCTGCGCAAGATGTTCCAGCCAGAGACACCTGTCATCATTGTCGCGAGGAATTTAGAAATTCCAGAAGAAATGTTGCGAGCTGCTGAAGAGAAGCAACTAGCCATTTTGAAGAGCAATGTTGTAACGAGTCGTTTATCTGGAGAACTTTCTAGCTATTTGGATAGTCGCCTAGCAGAACGTACGAGTGTACACGGTGTCTTGATGGATATTTATGGGATGGGTGTCTTGATCCAAGGAGATAGCGGAATCGGGAAAAGCGAGACAGGTCTGGAACTTGTCAAGCGGGGTCACCGCCTCGTAGCAGATGACCGAGTTGATATCTATGCGAGAGACGAGATGACCCTTTGGGGAGAGCCAGCTGAAATCCTACGCCACTTACTAGAGATCCGTGGTGTCGGGATTATCGATGTCATGAGTCTTTACGGTGCGAGTGCTGTCAAGGATTCTTCACAAGTCCAAATCGCCGTTTACTTGGAAAATTATGCTAAGGATCAGGTTTATGATCGTCTTGGTAATAATGCAGAAGAGTTGGAAATCGGTGGCGTGACCATTCCTCGTATACGCATCCCTGTGAAGACTGGTCGGAACATTTCGGTCGTGATTGAAGCCGCAGCTATGAATGTTCGGGCCAAAGAAATGGGCTATGATGCTACCAAAACTTTTGAAGAACGTTTGTCCCAGTTGATTAGTCAAAATGAGGTGAAGGAATGAATCCAGTAGCCCTTAAATTAGGTCCGATCAGTATTCGTTGGTATGCAATTTGTATTGTCTCTGGCTTGATTCTAGCCGTTTATCTTTCCATGAAAGAAGCGCCCCGTAAGAAAATTGATCCAGATGATATCATTGATTTCATTTTGATTGCCTTTCCGCTTGCGATTGTGGGAGCTAGAATCTATTACGTTATTTTCGAATGGGGCTATTATAGCCAGCATCTTGGTGAGATTTTCGCCATCTGGAACGGAGGAATTGCGATTTATGGTGGCCTCTTGACAGGTGCTCTTGTCCTCTATCTATTCTCTCGTAGACGTTTGATTGAACCGATCGACTTTTTAGATATTGCGGCCCCAAGCGTCATGATTGCACAGAGTATTGGTCGCTGGGGAAACTTCTTTAACCAGGAAGCTTATGGAGCTGCTGTCAAAAGTCTCAACTACCTCCCCTCTTTTATTCGAGACCAAATGTATATAGATGGCAGTTACCGTCAGCCAACCTTCTTATATGAATCCAGTTGGAATCTGCTAGGTTTTCTCTTGATCTTGATTCTTCGTAGGAAGCCCCAATTTTTGCGACAAGGTGAGATCACAGCCTTTTACCTTATCTGGTATGGTTTTGGTCGGATGATCATCGAAGGAATGCGGACGGATAGCTTGATGTTTGCGGGCTTACGTGTTTCCCAGTGGTTGTCGATGATCCTGATTCTAGTTGGACTCGCCATCATCATCTACCAACGTCGCAAAAAAGCCCCTTATTATGTAGAAACAAAGGAGTAATATATGTTTATTGAAATTGCCTACGGTCTCTTAGGCCTTGCCTTAGTAGCGCTTGTCATTTATATGATTTTTTTCCTCTCAAAGATTGGAAAAGTTGTAGATGAGACGCAAAAAACGATCCAAGTTTTGACATCAGATGTCAATGTTACCTTGCACCAGACCAATGATTTATTAGCAAAAGTCAATGTTTTAACAGATGATTTGAATCAAAAAGTTGCAACGATTGACCCACTCTTTACAGCCGTGGCGGATCTTTCAGAGTCTGTTTCAGATTTGAATGATCAAGCCCGTCAATTAGGTTCCAAAGCTGTATCAGCTGGTGGAAAAACAGTGAAAGCCTCTATCGGATTAAAAGCGATTAAGATGGCTTCAAAATTATTTAAATAGAATCGAGGAAGAATATGGGACGTTTATCTAGTTTATTAATTGGTGTGATTTCAGGTGCTTCAGCAGCCTACTATTTATCAACTGAGCAAGGAAAGAAAGTCACTAAAAAAGTGGTGCGCTTCGTAAAAGATTATCAAGAAGATCCTCAAGAAGTACATGAATCGGTGAAACAAACTGCTAAGGATGTTTCAAAACAAGCAGCAGAAGTGATCCAACAAACCAAAGAAAAAGTTGGTTCTGGAGAAATTACGACAGGTACTGTTTTAGAGTCAGTCAAAGAAAAGACGCAAGATGTGGTTGAAAAATCTCAAGAAGTCTATCACTCATTTAAGGATAAACTTCAAAAAGAAAATCTAAGTGGCAATGACTTGGTTCAATCCATTCGCAAACAAACAGAATCAGAAGACATCGTGTTAGAGTTGGATGAAAAAGATTCTGAAGAAGCAACTGAAGAAGAAACAAAAGAAGTATAAAAATGAGGCTCAGTGAGCCTCATTTCAGATTGAAGACAAAATCATCTTAGAAACTTTCCTTAAGTGAGTACGGACGTCAGCGAACTTCAAAGAAGTTCCATGACTTAGTTTTGAACCTAAAGTTTCAAAACTCCCGAGTGCCTGAAACAATTATGTTTCAGGCACTTTTCTCACGGCGGAAAGTTTCGATAGATGATTGAATAACTTTAACTCATAAAAAGTTTTTATTCTTATAGAATTTCTGGGAAGTCTTTGAATTATCAAACACCATACCATCTTTTTCTGAGTTACATGAAAAGTCTAACTTAATTTGACAACCTAGGAATTAAAAAAATTCGAGTAAATAAAAAAATCAGGCGAACCTGATTTTTATTTTTTTCGTTTATTGTAGTAAATTCGGAACCCTTGAATACTAGCAAAGCTAGAACCAATCGCTAAAGCAAACGCAAAGAAGGTATTCATTTTTGTTGCTAAAAAGACAAAACTAAATACAACCGTCAACACACAGAAAATAGCGATATTTAAAAAATATAGCAATTCACTTAATTGAGGTGCGGGTTCAACTTCAGGAGCATAGTCCTGAATAGGGGTTTCTTGGGTTTGTTTGGTTAATTCGATATAATCGAATTCTTCTTCATAGTGTCTTAAATTTCTTACGGGCATTTTCTCTCTCCTAACAGTACTCTATTATTCTATCATGAATTCAGGTATATAAATGTTACAAAAATGTTACAAATTTTACAAAATGAATAAATTTTTCTAGAATATCGGAATTTTTGTTATAATGGTTCTATGAAAAATATTATTATTACAGCAACAGCAGAGAGTGTTGAGCAAGCGAAAGCCCTGATTGATGCAGGGGTTGACCGAATCTATGTCGGTGAAAAAGATTACGGATTACGATTGCCTCAAACTTTAAGCTATGACGAAATAAATCGAATTGCCCAACTGGTCCATGCTGCTGGCAAAGAATTGACAGTAGCTGTAAATGCACTGATGCACCAATCGATGATGGATTCAATCAAGCCTTTCCTAGATTTTCTAAAGGAAATTCAGGCTGATTATATTACTGTCGGAGATGCGGGCGTTTTTTATGTCTTGAAACGAGATGGCTATCCATTCAAAACCATCTACGATGCATCAACCATGGTCACTTCTAGCCGCCAGATCAATTTCTGGGGAAAACAAGCAGGAGCTTCTGAAGCTGTTTTGGCTCGTGAGATTCCATCTGCCGAATTATTCGTAATGGCTGAGAATCTTCAAATTCCTGCAGAAGTCTTGGTCTATGGCGCTAGCATTATTCACCATTCGAAACGACCGCTACTTCAGAATTATTACAACTTTATCAAGACAGAAGAGTCTGTGACCAAAGATCGGGATCTGTTCTTGGCCGAGCCAGGAGATCCCAATTCTCATTATTCGGTCTACGAGGACAAACATGGAACCCATATCTTCTCAAATAATGACTTGAATATGATGACCAAATTGTCTGAGTTGGTTGAACATGGCTTTGATCATTGGAAACTCGATGGTGTCTACTGTCCGGGTGAAAACTTTGTCAAAATTACAGAGTACTTTGTCAAGGCCCGTGATTTGATTCAAAAAGGAACATTTACACAGGGTCAAGCCTATCTGTTTGATGAAGAAATCCGCAAATTGCACCCAGCTAATCGTGGTTTGGATACTGGTTTCTATGATTATGAACCAGATCGTGTAAAATAACAAATAATACTAGGGCTTCTTCGTTTGTGAGTTTTCCTTTTTCAGGGAACGAAGAGGCTATTCATCATATCGACAATCTTGTAAATTGGAGAAAACATGACAAATACAAAAAAACGTCCAGAGGTTTTGGTACCTGCTGGAACATTAGAAAAGTTAAAAGTTGCCGTTAATTATGGGGCAGACGCTGTGTTCGTTGGTGGACAAGCCTATGGTTTGCGTAGCCGTGCCGGAAACTTCACCATGGATGAGCTTCGTGAAGGAATTGAGTATGCTCATGCACGTGGCGTAGATGTACACGTGGCTTCGAACATGGTAACCCATGAGGGAAATGAACAAGGGGCTGGTGAGTGGTTCCGTGAATTACGAGATATGGGCCTTGACGCCGTGATCGTCTCAGACCCGGCCTTGATTGAAATCTGTGCAACCTATGCACCTGGACTCAATATTCACTTGTCTACGCAAGCTTCTGCAACCAACGTGGAGACCTTCCATTTCTGGAAAGAGTATGGCTTGACCCGTGTCGTCTTGGCCCGTGAGGTATCCATGGAAGAGTTGGCAGAGATCCGTAAGCGTACC
The DNA here is from genome assembly GCF_034137685.1 of Streptococcus sp. S1. Lineage (NCBI taxonomy): Bacteria > Bacillati > Bacillota > Bacilli > Lactobacillales > Streptococcaceae > Streptococcus > Streptococcus dentalis. The sequence continues at coordinate 1,051,801 of NZ_CP139418.1, forward strand.
GATCTTGAGATCGAAGCCTTCGTTCATGGAGCCATGTGTATTTCCTATTCCGGACGTTGTACCCTTTCTAACCACATGTCTGACCGGGATGCCAATCGTGGTGGTTGTTCTCAATCTTGTCGTTGGAAATACGATCTCTACGATATGCCATTTGGCCAAGAACGCAAGAGTATCAAAGGACAAGTCCCAGAAGAATACTCTATGTCAGCCGTGGACATGTGTATGATCGAAAATATTCCAGACATGATTGACAATGGAGTTGATAGCTTGAAGATCGAAGGTCGGATGAAATCTGTCCATTACGTATCAACAGTAGCCAACTGTTACAAGGCAGCTTGTGATGCCTATATGGAAAGTCCAGAAGCCTTTTATGCCATCAAGGATGATTTGATCAATGAATTGTGGAAAGTCGCTCAACGTGAATTAGCAACTGGATTCTACTACCAAACACCGACTGAAAATGAACAATTGTTTGGGGCGCGTCGTAAAATTCCTCAATACAAATTTGTAGGAGAAGTGGTGGACTTTGATCCATCTACCATGACAGCGACGATTCGCCAACGGAATGTCATCAATGAAGGCGATCAAGTGGAATTCTACGGACCAGGCTTCCGTCATTTTGAATGCCAGATCCAAGACTTGCATGATAAGGATGGAGTGAAGATTGATCGCGCACCAAATCCGATGGAGCTTCTCACGATCACGGTTCCACAAGAAGTCAAGCCAGGAGATATGATTCGTTCTTGCCAGGAAGGTTTAATCAATCTCTACTCAAAAGATGGGGCAAGTAAAACTGTTCGAGTATAACAAAAAAAAGAGAGGGTTAAACCTCTCCTTTTTGTTGGGCGATGCGAATATTATTGGGGACCAAACTGATTTTCTGGATCTCAGAAATCCGAATAATCGTGGACATACTCTTTTTAAAATTTTTCACGATCAGTTGTCGGCGTTCCTGGTCATACTTGACAATGTCGCCTGTAAAACTCTTATTTGAAAAAATAACATGTACCCCTTGTTTTTTTCGCAATGCTTGTTGAATGATTTCAATAATTCTCTCATCTTCTAATGGGGCAGGGGTACTGATTTTTCCATTGAAAAACTCATTTGCTCGGTCTTTAACGATCTCGAGAAATTTTTTCATAGCTAAATTCTCCATAACTTGATACAATATATTATAGATAATTTCAACGATTTTGTAAATGATTTACGAATATTAGAGATGAGAAGGCAAGAAAGGAGTCGTGAAATGGCAGAATTTTCATTCCAAATCGAAGAACATTTGCTGGTCTTGTCAGAAAATGACAAGGGTTGGACCAAAGAATTGAACCGTGTGAGTTTTAATGGTGCTCCTGCTAAGTATGATATCCGGACCTGGAGTCCCGACCATACAAAGATGGGAAAAGGCATTACACTCACGAACGAAGAGTTCCAAGTCATGCTCGATGCATTTAAAAATTAAGGAAAGGGGTCCTTCAAGGACTTCTTTTTTGTTATAGTCTAAGACTATATAGATATCAAAGATATTAGATTATCCGAAACCCTTGTTTATCAAGTGTTAGACTGCTATAATGGTTGCATTGATGAATTAATGTAAAACTTATAGGAAAGAGGAATTCATATTGACACATACACATGCACCTTATCGCGTAGACCATGTTGGTTCATTTCTTCGTCCAGCAGCTTTGGTTCAGGCTCGTGAAGATTTCGCAACTGGAAAAATCAGTCAGGCTGACTTAACAAAAGTGGAAGATCAGGCGATTCGTGACCTCGTTGAAAAAGAAATTGCTGCTGGTCTGAAGTCAGTGACAGATGGAGAATTCCGCCGAGCTTATTGGCATTTGGATTTCTTCTGGGGCTTTGGTGGCATTGATCACGTCCAAGCTGCTCAAGGCTATCAATTCCATGATGAAACAACCAAGGCGGACTCAGCACTTGTCGTTGGAAAAATCACAGGAGCCAATCATCCATTTGTAGAGCATTACAAGTTCTTGCGGGATCTTGTGGCAGATGTAGATGGTGTAGAGGATAAATATACCATTCCAGCACCTGCGCAATTCTATTTTGAATTGATCCGTGATGCAGAACATGTAGAACAATTGAATACCATCTATCCTGATTTTGCGGCTGTTCGTGAAGATATCAAGCAAGCCTATCTTCAAGTGATTCAAGATTTGTATGATGCAGGACTTCGGACCCTTCAAGTAGATGACTGTACGTGGGGTGTCTTGGTAGATGATAATTTCTTGACGGCTTGGGGAGCAGCTCAAGGCAAGTCAAAAGATGAGGTTCGCCGGGAACTCGCTGATCTCTTCTTGACCTTTAACAACGATGTCTACCAACATGTTCCAGCTGGTTTAACTGTCAATACGCACGTTTGTCGTGGGAACTTCCATTCCACTTGGGCTTCATCAGGTGGTTATGCGCCGATTGCCAAAGAACTCCTTGGAGAAGAAGCGGTCAATGCTTACTTCCTAGAGTTTGATACTGATCGGGCTGGTGGTTTTGAACCACTTGCAGAAGTAACTCCTGGAAAAGGTGTGGTATTAGGCCTCTTGACATCTAAGAGTGGTCAATTGGAGAATAAGGACGAAGTGATTGCTCGTATTAAAGAAGCAAGTCAGTATGTACCGTTGGAAAATCTTTACCTGTCTACTCAGTGTGGCTTTGCTTCGACAGAAGAAGGAAACATTTTGACAGAAGAAGACCAATGGAAAAAAATCGGTTTGATTAAGGAAATTGTCGCTGAAGTTTGGGGCGAATAAGGAGGAAGAAACATGTCAGATTTACTAAGTATTTATAAAGAATTGCAAGCTAAAAAATGGGTGGACTTGAGTCACCAAATCAATGCGGAAAGTCCACACTTCCCAGCCCTTCCTGCCTTGCAACAAGAAGATCTTTTCACATTAAAAGATGGTTTCCATGTTCAAAAATTTACAGTGGTTGGTCAATACGGAACGCATATTGATGCACCGATTCACTTTGTAGAAGGGGGTCGTTGGTTGGATGAGATTGACCTCAAAGATCTCCTCTTGCCACTTTATGTTATCGACAAGTCTAAAGAAGTTGCTGCCAATCCAAACTTTGTCTTGAGCAAACAAGATATCTTAGACTTTGAGGCAGAGCATGGGCAAATTGCTGAGGGTGCTTTTGTTGCCTTCCGTAGTGATTGGTCAAAACGTTGGCCAGATCAAGATGCTATGCGCAATCTTGATGAAAATGGGGTTCAACAAAGTCCAGGATGGAGCCGTGAAGCCTTGGAATTCTTGATTCATGAACGCCATGTTAAGGCTGTGGGTCATGAAACCTTTGATACCGATGCAGGTATTCCAGCAGCAGAGCATGGCTTGGTCAATGAATACTACCTCTTGGAACAAAATATCTACCAAGTTGAAGTCTTGAACCAATTGGACCAAGTTCCAGCTGTAGGTGCTTTGATTTCGATTGCTTTCCCTCACTGGGACAAGGCAACTGGTTCACCTGTCCGTGCTATTGCCATCTTACCATAAACAAAGAAAAAAGCTTGAAGACAGACGTTACATTTGGACGTTTGTCTTTTTGTATTTTCGAAACTATTTTCGTTATCATCTGATATTTCATCCAAAAACCTGATTTAGCGAAAATAAAAAGGGATATTCGCTAAGCATTTCGCCAATATTTTGAGATGTAGACGAACCGATGTAAGCCAAATCCTTATAGGGCTTACACAAAGAAAAGAGAGTGGGACAGAAATCGGTAATTCGTTAGAATTCGATTTCGTCGTCCCACCTCCGCACAGTTGAGTAGGGCTGTAAAAGCTGATGAAATCAGCGTAGTAGAGCCCACTCAACCACTGCGTCTTGCTCGACAATCCAAAAATAATTGAGAGGCTAGGACTTTTGTCCCAGCCTCTTTTTATCAATCAGAGAGAGCCAAAAGGTTCTCTCTTTGTTAGTTGAACTATTTGTTAAGATGCATTGAAAATCTATTTCGTTAGAAAATTGACTATTTTTAATTAATAAATTATTGACGAGTCAATTTCCATTTGATTCCAACAGCACCTGCTAAGACAAGAATTCCTGAGAAGACGAGTCCAGATGCAACAACTTCACCTGTATTAGGAAGAAGTGTTTTGTGACCTCCACCATTGTTTTCACCATTGGAAGCTGGCGCACTTGGTGTCGTTGTAGTACCAGAATGTTCAGGTTTATTTGGATTTTCGGGTGTAGTCTTAGGTTCTACAGTAGTAGTTGTTGTATCTTCTTCACTACTATTGTGGTTTTCTGGTTCTTCTGGTGTTGTAGTCGCTTCGGTAGTCTTAGGTTCATCGGTAGTTGTTACCGTAGTCTTAGGCTCTTCAGAAGTAGTCGTAGGTTCATCAGTAGTTGCTACCGTAGTCTTAGGCTCATCAGTTGTAGTTGTGGGCTCTTGAGTCGTAGTAGTTGTAGTTGTGGTCTCTTGAGTAGTAGTAGTTGTGGTTGTAGGCTCTTGAGTCGTAGTGGTTGTGGTTGTAGGCTCTTGAGTCGTAGTGGTTGTGGTTGTAGGCTCTTGAGTCGTAGTGGTTGTGGTTGTAGGCTCTTGAGTCGTAGTGGTTGTGGTAGTTGGCTCTTGAGTCGTAGTAGTTGAGGTAGTTTGCTCTTGAGTCGTAGTAGTTGTAGTTGTAGGCTCTTGAGTCGTTGTGGTTGTAGTTGTGGTCTCTTGAGTCGTAGTAGTTGTGGTAGTCTGCTCTTGAGTTGTAGTAGTTGTAGTTGTAGGCTCTTGAGTCGTAGTAGTTGTAGTTGTAGGCTCTTGAGTCGTAGTGGTTGTAGTCTGCTCTTGAGTAGTAGTAGTTGTAGTTGTAGGCTCTTGAGTCGTTGTGGTTGTAGTCTGCTCTTGAGTTGTAGTAGTTATAGTTGTAGGCTCTTGAGTCGTAGTGGTAGTTGTAGTTGTTGATGTCTTATCACCATCCACACCACCGTTTGCATTAATATTTGCAACAGATGCATTTACTTCCTTGGCAACAACGGCTTGCTCACCTTTAACGTGATACCATACTTTAGTATTGTTCAAGAAATTTTTTTGATTTTCATTCTCTACTTTAGTCTGGTAAAAGATCAGGACACCAGTCTTATTGATTTCGTTTTGAGGAATAGTAACCGTAATTTTTCCTGCTGCATCAATTGTGAAAGTTGCTCCAGGAAAGTCTGCTAAGAAATCATCGATAGCAGTTGAGCCACCGTAATATCCTGGTTTGTTACCTGTAGTAGTAATACTAAAACTATCTTTTACAAGTGAATGACCACCTTGGATGACATCTTCAACACGAACATCACCATCTACATCTAATTTCATAGCATTAATGGTTAGTGTCCAAAGAATATGTTCAGGATCATTCGCGTGCATATCACCCGCTTTGAGATAGAATGGAGCGCTGTTAACACCAGTAGCCATTTTCTTAACGTTTAATTCTACTGTTCTAGCTCCACTAATAATAGTGAATTTCCCAACATGCTCCTTATCGGTTGCTGTATTGTTATGACCTTCAATCTCAAACTCACCCCAACCTCGAATGTTTTGAAGGTTTTTGATGCCTTCATTGAAAGTAACTGTCGCAGATCCATCTGTAATGACCATGTCTCCAACGTAAGTTCCGTCGATGCTTAGGGGAATAGTCTTTTTAAATCCGACACCATAGACTGTTCCAGAACTAGTCCAATTAACTTTTAAGGTATCTCCTGGTTGAATTTTTTGAGCATGCTCATCAAATGTAAACTTAACGGTTGTTTGTCCACCATCTGTGATTTCTTCGGACGAAACAGTTAGTGAGCTAATATTGTTGCTGACATCTCCAGCTTTTACCATATCAGATTGCGACAATACGATGAATAATAGTGGTAAAAATACGATAAAGAAGACTTTGACAAGTCTACTTAGATTCATTTTTTTCATTCTCTTCTCCCAATTTGTCTCCAATTATTCAATCTATTTGTATGTCGTTTTAAAAGGACTTACAAATAGATGTATAATTTATAGGCTGTTTTTTCAGGACAACCAATAAAAATTCACCTCCTACTAGTCTAAACTCGAAAAGACACCCTGTAAAGTGAATTATATCACAAATTAGTACAGTTTTAAATATAAAAATGTTTTATCTGTGAAATTTTAAGTGTTTTACAAAAATCAGATAAATGAAAAAGGACTATTGTTTATTAAAATAGTCCTTTTAGCTTAAAGTGTAACAACTTCAAGCTTATGTTTTATCTCATTGTCACAAATTCTTCAGATCCGGTTGGGTGAATGGCGACAGTTGCATCGAAATCGGCTTTTGTCGCTCCCATCTTGATAGCAACTGCAAATCCTTGGATCATTTCATCGACTCCGTAGCCAAGACCATGAAGGCCAACGACCCTTTCCTCGGGACCAGCAGTGATGAGTTTGAATTTTGCTTGCTGGCGGTGTTGGGTTACAGCAGTGTACATGGAAGCAAATTGAGAAGTATAGACTTTGATATTCTCTTTACCATAAGTTTGCTGGGCTTCTTCCTCTGTTAAGCCAACGGTTCCGATAGCAGGGTGAGAAAAGACAACGGTTGGAATGTTTGTATAATCCATTTTGAAATTGACTTTTCCATTGAATAGTCGTTCAGAAAGAGTGCGTCCAGCTTTAATAGCGACAGGAGTTAATTCTTTTTCTCCTGTAACATCCCCAAGAGCATAGATTCCTGGAATAACTGTATTCTGGTATTCATCCACTGCAATGAATCCTTTTTCATTTAAGGTGACGCCTGCAGCTTCTAGATTGAGATCCTGGACGTTTGGTTTTCGTCCTGTTGCCCAGATAACATGATCTGCCACGTGGCTGGTCCTATCTTCAAAATAAATCTTCACACGACCGTCTGCTAATTTTTCAAGCTTCATGGGAACCTTATGTTTGTGAAGCGGAAGGTTTTGTTTTTCCATTTCTTCCATTAAGCCATCGACAATGTAGGAATCAAAACTGCGTAAAACCCGATCTTTTCGGATGAAGAGGTCTGTTTGGACTCCTAAATGGTGGAGCACACCAGCTAGTTCCACCGCGATGTAGCCAGCCCCAATAATGGCAACGGAACTTGGCAGTTCTTCCCAAGCAAAGACATCGTCAGAAGTTTCGCCAAATTCAGCTCCAGGAACAGAAGGAATATGAGGATGGGCTCCTGTCGCAATTACGATATGCTTGGCCTTAATGGTTTCTCCATTGACCTCAACCGTATGAGCATCTACAAAACGAGCACGTCCTTCAATTCGTTCAACCTCATTGCGTTTGAAACTGCCATCATAGGAATTACGGGAACGGTCAATATAGGCTTCGCGATTTTTTCTTAAGGTTGCAAAATCAAATCTTGTTTGTTCAGAAGTAAATCCATAGTCTGGTCCATAATCGCGAATAGCTTCTGCAATTTGTGCACCATACCACATAATTTTTTTAGGCACACATCCTCTGTTGACACAGGTACCACCCAGTTGTTTTTCTTCAATGACGGCAGCCCGAGCTCCGTGCTCCCCAGCCCGGTTTATCGTAGCGATTCCTCCACTACCTCCACCGATTGAAATAATATCAAATTCTTTCATGTTTTCCTCCAAAATAGGATTTCAGTTTGATTGTAATATCAACTGTTACAAAAGTCAAGGGTTTAGCATGTTAGCAAGCTTTAAAATTTCATTTTGTCGTGTCAATTTTAGATAGAAAAGTAAGGAAATGTGGTATACTATGGTATAGAATAAAACGCTTTCTTTGATGGAGAAAAACGATGAAGAAATTGAAAAAATGGCAACTATTTACAGCTGCAGGTGTAGCAATTGCGGTGATTGGAACAGGAAGTGTGATGGTGTTTTCGCACCCAAGTACGCCTGATCAAGCAGTCACGAAAGAAACTCCAATGGTGCAAACGGTCAAGGATGGATCGATCGCTTCTTCGGTCTTGCTAACTGGAAAGGTCACTGCCAACCAGGAACAGTATGTCTATTTTGATGGAACCAAAGGGGATTTGCAGTCGATTTTGGTCAATGTAGGAGATCAAGTAACGGCTGGTCAGCCAATTGTTCAGTATAGCAGTACGGAGGCCCAAACAGCTTACGATGCAGCCGTTCGTGCTGTCAATAAGGCGGATCGTCAGCTAAATGATTTGCTGACAAATGGTGTGACTATTGATACCACAGGGGATGAAGAAGCAGATGCCAAGTTAGCTTCACAGACCCAACGAACAGTCGATTCTCAAGCTAGCGATTTACGAGATGCCTTGTCTGATGCGGTTGATAATATGAACAAGGCTAAGGCTCTTCTGGATGCGACAACCGTAAAAAGTAATACAAATGGTACCGTAGTCGAAGTCAATAAAGATGTTTCAAAATCGACTACAGGGACCAACCAAACTCTGGTTCACATTGTGAGCAACGGAAATTTACAAGTTAAAGGGGAATTGTCTGAATACAATTTGGCCAATATCTCTGAAGGTCAGGAAGTGATTCTCACTTCCAAAGTCTATCCGGATAAAACCTGGACAGGAAAAATTTCTTATGTAGCCAACTATCCGACTGACGCTGGTCAAGCAGGTGCTAATGCAGCAGGTGGAACACAAGGAAGCGGTGGTGCCAAGTACCCATTCACAGTGGATATTACCAGTGAGATTGGGGAACTCAAACAAGGCTTTTCTGTTAATATTGAAGTCAAAAGTTCTACTCAACATCCTCTTGTTCCCGTGACAAGTGTCATGGCTGATGGGGATACAAGTTATGTATGGACGGTCGAAAATGGCAAGGCTAAGAAAGTAAAAGTAACGCTTGGTAACGCCGATGCTGAAAACCAGGAAATCTTGTCAGGCTTGAAGAAAGATGCTCAAGTTATTGTGAATCCTAATGAGAAACTGGAAGATGGAAAAGAGATCGGAAAATATGACAAAATTGATTGAACTAAAAGGAATCAATAAAACCTATAAAAATGGGGATCAGGAACTTCGTGTCTTAAAAGATATCGATTTAGAAGTCGAAGAGGGAGAATTTGTAGCCATTATGGGTCCATCTGGCTCAGGAAAATCAACCTTGATGAACGTCATTGGCTTGTTGGATCGGCCGACCAGTGGAGAGTATTTCCTAGAAGGTCAGGAGGTTGGAAATCTCAGTGAGAAAAAATTAGCACGTGTTCGAAATGAACAGATCGGTTTTGTCTTTCAACAATTCTTTCTTCTCTCCAAGCTCAATGCCTTTCAAAATGTAGAACTGCCTCTCATTTATGCGGGAGTTCATCCTGCTAAACGGAGGGAATTAGCTGAGCAGTACCTTGAAAAGGTGGAGCTCCATTCTCGCATGCACCATTTGCCTTCAGAACTCTCAGGAGGTCAAAAACAGCGGGTTGCGATTGCTCGAGCTCTTGTCAATCAGCCAGCCATCGTCTTAGCAGATGAGCCGACTGGAGCCCTAGACACCAAGACGGGGGAGCAAATAATGGACTTGTTAACCAAGCTAAACCAGGAAGGAAAAACCATTATCATGGTTACACACGAGCCAGAAATTGCAGCCTTTGCGCATCGTCGCATCGTCATTCGTGATGGAGTGATCTCCTCAGATAGCAAGCTGGAAAGGGGGACCTAATGCAAAATTGGAAATTTGCGATCAGCTCGATTCTGAGCCATAAATTACGGTCTTTCTTGACCATGGTGGGGATCATTATTGGGGTTGCTTCTGTCGTTGTCATCATGGCTCTGGGAGATGGTATGAAGGCTGGTGTCACCAAGACCTTCACCAAGGACCAAGAGTATGTACAAATCTCTTATTCTCCGAACAAGAGTGGCTATGTGACAGGAATCAATATTGGCCCTTCTGAGGATACAGGAGAAGGTGGAGGCGAAAGTGGCCCTGCAGCTGAAGACCGAGGGATGGCTGCTCCATCGGATATCGATGGGGAAAACGCTGAAGATATTGATGGTCAAGTTCAAGAAGCACCACCAGTTGTGCAAGAATCTTGGGTTAAGGAATTAACCAAGATTCAAGGAATTGATGGTTACTATGTTGGCAATACCTCCAATGCAACCATTGCTTTTCAAAAGAAAAAAGCAGAAGGGGTAAACATCCAAGGGGTAAATGAAACCTATTTTTCTGTCAAAAAGGTTGAGCTCTTATCTGGACGAAAATTAACCCCTTCAGACTATAGTAATTTTTCACGGGTGGTGCTTCTGGATGAAGGCTTAGCTCAACAATTATTTGGAACGGAGAATCCACTGAATCAGGTGGTCTCTGTTGGGGATAACAATTATCGCGTCGTTGGTATTTTCAAGGATCCAAATGCAGGGACAGCCCTCTATGGAGCTTCTTCAGGTGGCAGTGCCTTGATGGCAAATACTCAGCTGGCCTCTGAATTTGGAACGGATGAAATTCAAAATATTGTCGTCCATGTGCCAAATGTGAAGCAGATTAAAACCGTTGGGATTGAGGCTGCTCAAAAGTTAACAGAACTTTCAGGTGTTCGCCAAGGAGAATTTCAAATCTTTAATTTGGATAGTATCCTAGAGGAAACCAACAAAGTAGTGGGAATTATGACGACAGTGATTGGTGCCATTGCAGGGATTTCCCTCTTAGTTGGTGGGATTGGAGTCATGAATATCATGTTGGTTTCTGTCACCGAGCGGACGAGAGAAATTGGTCTTCGCAAAGCATTGGGAGCAACTCGGGGTAAGATTTTGGTTCAATTTTTGATTGAGTCGATGGTTTTGACCATCATTGGAGGTCTGATTGGACTTGGACTTGCTTATGGGGTGAATAGCTTGATTACTACACTCGCGGCAGCCTCCCTAGAAGGACCACCGATTATTTCCTTAAATGTCGCCATCGGCAGTATTATTTTCTCTGCTTTTGTAGGCATCATCTTTGGAATTTTACCAGCGAATAAGGCTTCTAAGTTAAATCCGATCGAAGCACTGCGTTATGAATAAAAAAATAGGAGCGTGTCAGGATGAATGGTTCAAGATTCTCCACGCTCCTTTTTGATGCTGTTGTGGAATAGCTTGTCGAAACCTTTTCAATCATCTCGTCTTATACAGGTCAAGCTATTTAGGTAGTCAACAACGGTCTTCAGATATTTTTGAGTATTCATTCAAGAAGCTGCATTTTTTCTTCCATCATATTTTTGTTTAATTGGTAAATATTAGTGAATTTCTGCTCTAAATATGATAGAATAGGGGAGAATAACTTAGGAGGTTCCAAATGACTACTGAACATATGGAAGAATTAAATGACCAGCAGATTGTCCGTCGTGAGAAAATGGCGGCCCTTCGTGAACAAGGAATCGATCCATTTGGAAAACGATTCGAACGCACTGCAAATTCAGGTCAATTAAAAGAAAAATATTCAGAATTAGATAAAGAACAACTCCACGACTTGAACGAAACAGCTATTATTGCCGGTCGTCTCGTAACCAAACGTGGAAAAGGAAAGGTTGGCTTTGCCCATCTTCAAGACCGTGAAGGTCAAATTCAGATCTACGTTCGTAAGGATGCAGTTGGAGAAGAAAACTACGAGATCTTCAAAAAAGCAGACCTTGGTGATTTCCTTGGTGTTGAAGGGGAAATCATGCGCACAGACATGGGTGAACTTTCGATTAAAGCAACTCATATCACTCACTTGTCAAAAGCCCTTCGTCCTTTGCCTGAAAAATTCCACGGACTTTCAGACGTTGAAACCATCTATCGTAAACGTTATTTGGATTTGATTTCAAATCGCGAAAGCTTTGAACGCTTTGTAACCCGTTCAAAAATCATCTCTGAAATCCGTCGTTATTTAGATGGTCAAGGATTCCTTGAAGTGGAAACACCAGTGCTTCACAATGAAGCTGGGGGTGCGGCTGCCAAACCATTTATCACTCATCACAATGCACAAAACATTGACATGGTGCTTCGTATCGCGACTGAGCTCCACTTGAAACGTTTGATTGTTGGTGGGATGGAACGCGTTTATGAAATCGGACGGATCTTCCGTAACGAAGGAATGGATGCTACTCACAACCCTGAATTTACTTCGATAGAAGTCTACCAAGCTTACGCTGACTTCCACGATATCATGGACTTAACAGAAGGCATTATCCAACATGCTGCGAAAGCGGTCCATGGTGATGGTCCAATTGACTATCAAGGAACAGAAATCAAAATCAACGAACCATTCAAACGGGTTCACATGGTTGATGCGATCAAAGAAATCACAGGTGTTGACTTCTGGCAAGACATGACCTTTGAAGAAGCTGTAGCACTTGCAAACGAAAAACATGTACCGGTTGAAAAACACTACACAGAGGTGGGACAAATTATCAATGCCTTCTTCGAAGAATTCGTTGAAGAAACCTTGACGCAACCAACATTTGTTTACGGTCACCCAGTAGCAGTATCTCCATTGGCTAAGAAAAATCCAGAAGATCCACGCTTCACTGACCGTTTCGAACTCTTCATCATGACCAAAGAGTATGCCAATGCCTTCACGGAATTGAATGATCCAATCGATCAATTGCAACGGTTTGAAGCGCAAGCGCGTGCCAAAGAATTGGGAGATGACGAAGCTACAGGCATCGATTATGACTATGTTGAAGCCCTTGAATATGGTATGCCACCAACAGGTGGACTTGGAATTGGTATTGACCGTCTCGTTATGTTGTTGACAAATGTAACAACAATTCGCGACGTCCTTCTCTTCCCAACTATGAAATAAGCTAAAAGAAAACACTGATCGCAAGATCAGTGTTTTTTAGTCTTCCATATAAGAAGTGTCGTTCCAAGTGTCTAAGTGATAGTGCTCAAAATCATCTGTTGTCAAAATCGTCACGCTGGCATTGTCTAGTCCGCCATTTTTGCGGAGTTCTCCTGTTTCATAACCAAGCAAGGTTCGAATAGAAGCTGTCAAATTAGCTCCGTGTCCAACGATGAGAACGGTATCGAGCTCTTTTCCGTTCAAGTTTTTTACAAAATCACAGGTACGTTTGGTCGTTTCATAGACAGATTCTGCATCAAAGATTTCATTTTGAAAGCATGCTAAGTTATGCCGAAACGCAGCCATTTGTTGGGGATAGATAGCCGAAATGGTAGAAATTTTAGCTCCTTCTAGTTTTCCCAAATTCCACTCACGAAGAGCAGATGTTACTTGTAATTTTAGAGGTATCTCCAATTGATCGAGGATGATCTGTGCGGTATGGACTGCCCGTGGCAGATCACTTGCAAAGACTGCATCAAAAGGAACAGTAGCTAGATGCTTTCCTAATTTTTCAAGCTGATGAATGGAGGCTGGCAACAACGGAGAATCGCCATTTGATCCTTGAAAACGTCCCTCTTCATTCCATTCTGTCCGTCCGTGTCGAATAAAATATAGTTTCACGATCTTGTCTCCTTCTCCATCTTTATTCCAAAATATCAGCAAAAGTCGCCTTGACGAAGTCTGCTAGAAGTTGTGGTTTGATTTGAATACTATGGCCAATTTCCCCAGCAGATACGATCATGGTTTCTAACTGAAGGGCTGATTTATCAATAAAGATAGGAAAAGAATGCTTTTGATGAATGCCCACTGGATTATTGGCACCATGAATATAACCCGTTGTTTTTTCAAGATCTTTCTGAGGAATCATAGCCACTTTCTTATTCCCCGATAATTTGGCTAACTTTTTTTCTGATAAATGCTCTGTAATAGGAATGATCCCAATCACGGGACCCGTTTTATCCCCTTTGAGAGCTAGGGTTTTGAAAATAGTAGAGCGATCAATTCCTTCTGGTAAGATCCCTTCTAAAGCGTTGATTTGTAAGCCTATGTGCTCAATTTTTGCTTTCGTCAAGATCTGCTCGACCAAGGTTTTTTTCACTTTATTTTTTTTTGCCACGGCTTTCTCCTTTTCTCTTTTTCTCTACAAAATCAGATTTCACTAGACCATTATAACATATAATAGCGACAATATTGCCTTCTCCTTAAAAATAGAAAACAGCAGAAAAAGTGAAGATCACTTGATCTGCTGTTTTAAGGCTATGAGGAAGAGCCATCTTTTTGTACCTTGAATAGTTTCCGATAAATCGCTTCTTGGTCTTGCGTCGGAACAATTTGGTTGAGATCCAAGTAGTGTGAGAATCCATTTAATTGCCCTTGAGAGGTATATTGATGCAAGTCGTATTCCGTGTTGGTATCTGGCGCGGCATTATAGTAGCCATCATCAAATCCATAAGTAGGAATCCAAAGAGCCGTAAATTTATCAGTGGAGATACTATGTTCTTCCATGAAGTAGGTTCAGATATAGAGTCCAATATTTTTTGCACCCAAAGCTTGTAGTTTTGCTCGGAAAGCTTCAACACCTGCGTTCATATCCTTCATGGTTTTTTCCTCAACGTCTAACCAATAGTAAGTCGGTTTGTAAGGAGAAGCAGCCTTGTAAAATTCTTCTGCTTCTTTTTCCATTTCTTTTTTATCCTTAGCAGCGACATAAGCATAGACTGCGACAGGGATATTTCGTTTTTGGAATTCTTGGATATGGGTTTTATAAGATTTATCCAGACCATTTAAGTAGGTTGCCGCATTTTCCTTTTTAGCTTGAGCCCCGCTATGGACACGAACGATCACACCACCTACATTTCTGGAGAGGATATCGTAATCAATTTCGCTTGGCAATTGCCAGCCTGAGATATCAATGATCGGGCGGCCAACTAGTTCTGGATTGATGTCTTCTTTTTTAGAAGAAGAGCTTGCAGTGGTTGTTTTTCGAGGTGTATTGGAGTTCGGAATCGTTTGTGTTGTTTCTTGTTGCTCTCTTGCTTGCATATCAGCAATCGTTCGTGAAAGAACGAGAAAAGAAATGAAACCGATAAAAAAGACTAAGAGAACAACGGGTTTTATCCTTTTTCTCATACAAAATCATTTTACCGTAAATAAAACGAAAAGGCAAAACTTAATGCTTAAAAGATCACGATTTCAGCCATTGTTTTCAAAAAAAAGGAATCTTTTCATCAAAAAAGGATAAAAATATATGAAAATAAGAAGAATCATTAGAATATTTCTTGAAAATGGGGAAGAAGCCGAATCTTTTCTAGCCTTTCCTTGGTTTTGCTTCTTAAAAATGATATAATGGAGGTTGAACATTAGGAATATGGTGAATTATGAAAATTGAAAAAAGACATCTTTTAAATTATTCCATCCTCATTCCCTATTTGATTTTATCTATTATTGGTTTGATTGTAGTCTATTCGACAACAAGTGCCTTGGCAATTCAAAGTGGAGTGAGTTCGATTCGAATGGTACGGACACAGGGGCTCTTCTTCATCTTTAGTCTCCTAACCATTGCCTTGATTTATAAATTTAGCCTAGACTTCCTGCGAAATAAAAAAGTATTAGCTTTTGTCATCTTTATTGAGGTGATTTTGTTGATCTTGTCTAGGTTTATCACGGATACGGTCAATGGAGCTCACGGTTGGTTGACGATTGCAGGAATGTTTAGTATCCAGCCAGCAGAATACCTCAAGGTGATCTTAGTCTGGTATCTGGCCTTGATTTTTTCTAAACGACAAGATGAAATCCGTGATTATGATTACCAAGCCTTGACGCACAATGAATGGATTCCAAGAAATTTAAACGATTGGCGTTGGCTGACCTTGATTCTGATTGGAATCGTTGTGATCATGCCGGACTTGGGAAATGCGACGATCTTGGCCTTAACGGTCTTGATCATGATTACGGCTAGTGGAGTTGGCTACCGTTGGTTTACCTCACTACTTGCTTTAGTTGTTGGAGCATCGTCCATTGTCCTTGGTTCAATATGGATCATCGGTGTGGACCGTGTCGCTAAAATTCCAGTCTTTGGTTATGTAGCCAAACGTTTTAGTGCCTTCTTTAACCCCTTTAATGATTTGTCTGGCGCAGGTCACCAATTAGCTAATTCTTACTATGCCATGAGTAATGGTGGTTGGTTTGGCTTGGGGCTAGGAAATTCCATTGAAAAACAAGGTTACTTACCAGAAGCGCACACAGACTTTGTGTTTGCGATTGTGATTGAAGAATTAGGTTTTGTTGGAGCTAGCTTGATTCTTGCTCTCTTATTCTTCTTAATTCTTCGGATCATTTTAGTCGGTATTCGAGCAAAGAATCCTTTTAATTCGATGATGGCCATTGGGATCGGTGGGATGATCTTAGTGCAAACCTTCATTAACATCGGAGGTATTTCTGGTTTGATTCCGTCTACAGGAGTGACCTTCCCCTTCTTATCCCAAGGGGGAAATAGCTTATGGGTCTTATCCATAGCGATTGCTTTCGTTTTGAATATCGATGCTAGTGAAAAACGGGCCAAGATGGAACAAGAAGGCATGGTTTTTGAAGAAAAAGGTAAAATCAAACCTTATTATTAAAAGGGAATTGTTGAATGGCTATTCAAAAAGGAGAAAAAATGGTCTTACAAAAATTAGAGAACTTCACAAATAAAGATATTATCAAAGAAGAAGCCGAAATTTTAACTAATTTATTAGATGATATTACGAAAAATTTGGTTCGTCCGGAAACCTTTGATAAAATTACGCAGTTGAAGGATCTATCAAAAACACAGAACTATCGTGAGTTGAATCAACTAGTGGAACAATTGACAAATGAAGAAATGACAGTGATTTCACGTTATTTTGCTATTTTACCACTCTTGATTAACATCTCAGAAGATGTCGATTTGGCCTATGAAATCAATCATTTGAATAACGTGGATGGTGAATACCTCGGAAAACTTTCTTCAACGATCAAGGAAGTTGCAAAAAATGAAGATGCACAGGAAATTCTTGAAAACCTCAATATTGTACCTGTTTTAACAGCCCATCCAACTCAAGTGCAAAGAAAAACCATGCTGGATCTAACCAATCATATTCATGCTCTTCTTCGTCAGCACCGGGATGTTAAAGCGGGTTTAATGAATGAGGATAAGTGGTATAACAACCTTCGTTGTAATATTGAAATCATGATGCAAACGGATATGATTCGTGACAAAAAATTGAAGGTTACTAATGAGATCACCAATGTCATGGAATATTACAATAGCTCTTTCTTACAAGCTGTTCCAAATCTTATGTTGGAATACAAACGCTTGGCAAAAGAGCATGGATTAGAGCTTGAACAACCACGTCCGATCACAATGGGCATGTGGATTGGGGGAGACCGGGACGGGAATCCGTTTGTAACAGCTGAGACCTTAAAGCGTTCAGCAACTATTCAGAGTGAAGTCATTTTGAACTATTACATCGAAAAGATTTCTAAATTATACCGTCATTTCTCGCTTTCAACGAGTCTTTCTAAAACAAGTGAAGCAGTAGCTGAAATGGCAGCCCTATCAAGTGATACATCTGTCTTTCGTGAAAAAGAACCTTACCGTCGGGCTTTCCACTATATCCAGTCAAAATTGATTCAAACCTTGGTCAATTTAAAAGAATGGACGATGGTTGGGGAAACTAGAGAAGATCGTTATGCTGTCGAGAGGTTATTAGGAGCAAATGCTCATCAACAAGGGCCAGTTTCTGATTATATCGGCAATCGTATTTCTGGGGCTCTAAAGAAAATTTCTGAGAAAGAGTCTCCAGCTTATGCATCAGCTCAAGAATTTAAAGAAGACCTTGAAAAGATCAAAGATTCCTTGTTAGAAAACAAATCAGAGTATTTAATTTCTGGTGAGTTTGCAGAACTTCTAGAAGCCATCGATGTTTTTGGATTCTATCTCGCCTCTATTGATATGCGCCAGGATTCGAGTGTACATGAAGCCTGTGTGGCAGAATTACTGAAATCAGCAGGGATTAATGACCACTATTCTGATTTATCAGAGGATGAAAAGTGTCAAGTTCTCTTGAAAGAACTTTTAGAAGACCCACGTATTTTATCAGCAACCCATGCTGAAAAATCTGAACTGCTTGAAAAAGAATTGGCGATTTTCCAAACGGCCCGTGAATTGAAGGATCGTTTAGGAGAAGAAGTCATTCGTCAAAACATCATTTCTCATGCAACAAGTGTGTCAGATATGTTGGAATTGGCTGTGATGTTGAAAGAAGTGGGCTTAGTCGATACGGAAAAAGCTCGCGTTCAAATCGTACCGTTGTTTGAAACGATCGAAGATTTGGATCATTCAGAAGAAACCATGAGAAGTTACTTGTCTCTTCCAATTGCCAAACGTTGGATTGCTTCTAAGAACAACTACCAAGAGATTATGTTAGGTTACTCTGATTCCAACAAAGATGGTGGATACTTGTCTTCTTGTTGGACCCTCTTTAAAGCCCAACAACAATTGACCGCTATCGGAGATGAGTTTGGAGTGAAGATTACCTTCTTCCATGGTCGTGGTGGTACTGTTGGCCGTGGTGGAGGTCCTACTTATGAAGCCATCACTTCTCAACCATTGAAATCCATTAATGACCGTATCCGCTTAACCGAGCAAGGGGAAGTAATCGGCAATAAATATGGAAATAAAGATGCTGCCTACTACAACCTTGAGATGCTGGTTTCGGCAACCATTAACCGAATGATTGCCGAACAAAAGAGTCCATTCTCTATGTTTGATCGTTTCGGGGAAGTCATGGATAAAGTCGTGAATCGCAGTTACGATATCTATCGTGATTTGGTCTTTGGAAATGAGCACTTCTATGATTACTTCTTTGAATCAAGTCCGATCAAAGCAATTTCAAGCTTTAATATTGGTTCACGTCCTGCTGCTCGAAAGACCATTACTGAAATCGGTGGTTTGCGTGCTATCCCATGGGTCTTCTCATGGTCACAAAGTCGGGTGATGTTCCCTGGTTGGTACGGAGTAGGTTCTAGCTTTAAGGAATTTATCGATGAGGATCCTGAGAATATCGAAACCCTTCGGTACATGTATAAAAACTGGCCTTTCTTCCAATCTCTCTTGTCAAATGTGGACATGGTCTTATCCAAAGCCAACATGGACATTGCTTTTGAGTACGCGCAATTGTGTGAGGAAGAAGAAGTCCGCAATATCTATCAGATCATCTTACATGAATGGCAATTGACGAAGGACATCATCTTGATGATTGAAGAACAAGACGAGTTGCTCGCTGAAAACCCTTATTTGAAAGAAAGTTTGGATTATCGGATGCCGTACTTTAACGTCTTGAACTATATTCAGTTAGAATTGATTCGACGTCAACGGACCGGCCAATTATCAGCTGATCAAGACAAGCTAATCCATATCACCATCAACGGGGTGGCAACAGGATTACGTAATTCAGGTTAAAAAAATCGGAACGTCTGTTCCGATTTTTTCTGCTCTGAAACAAAGAGATAGAAGATGCTTAATGAGCTTGAGTAGACGATTTTAAATGAGAATTTTCAAAGCTAGAACAGGATCTTTCAGCAAGAGGACAAAATAAAAGAAAAGAAGAGGAATAATTAAGAAAATATAGGTAAAAGGCTTGCAATTTCATCTAAAATTCGATAGAATAGTAAGGAAAGTTAGACTGTATTGCCTACTGTCTATCTATAAAATATATTTTATTGGAGGCTTTTACTCAAATGGCAAAAGAAAAATACGATCGTAGTAAACCGCACGTTAACATCGGTACAATCGGACACGTTGACCACGGTAAAACTACCCTAACTGCAGCAATCACAACTGTTTTGGCACGTCGCTTGCCTTCATCAGTTAACCAACCAAAAGACTATGCGTCTATCGATGCTGCTCCAGAAGAACGCGAACGCGGTATCACTATCAACACTGCACACGTTGAGTACGAAACTGCTAAACGTCACTACGCTCACATCGACGCTCCAGGACACGCGGACTATGTTAAAAACATGATCACTGGTGCCGCTCAAATGGACGGAGCTATCCTTGTAGTAGCTTCAACTGATGGACCAATGCCACAAACACGTGAACACATCCTTCTTTCACGTCAGGTTGGTGTTAAACACTTGATCGTCTTCATGAACAAAGTTGACTTGGTTGACGATGAAGAATTGCTTGAATTGGTTGAAATGGAAATCCGTGACCTTCTTTCAGAATACGATTTCCCAGGTGATGACCTTCCAGTTATCCAAGGTTCAGCTCTTAAAGCTCTTGAAGGTGACTCTAAATATGAAGACATCATCATGGAATTGATGGATACTGTTGATGAGTACATCCCAGAACCAGAACGCGATACCGACAAACCATTGCTTCTTCCAGTCGAAGACGTATTCTCAATCACTGGACGTGGTACAGTTGCTTCAGGTCGTATCGACCGTGGTGTTGTTCGTGTCAACGACGAAATCGAAATCGTTGGTATCAAAGAAAAAATCCAAAAAGCAGTTGTTACTGGTGTTGAAATGTTCCGTAAACAACTTGACGAAGGTCTTGCAGGGGATAACGTTGGTGTGCTTCTTCGTGGTATCCAACGTGATGAAATCGAACGTGGACAAGTTATCGCTAAACCAGGTTCAATCAACCCACACACTAAATTCAAAGGTGAAGTTTACATCCTTACTAAAGAAGAAGGTGGACGTCATACTCCATTCTTCAACAACTACCGTCCACAGTTCTACTTCCGTACAACTGACGTGACTGGATCTATCGAACTTCCAGCAGGAACTGAAATGGTAATGCCTGGTGATAACGTGACTATCGACGTTGAGTTGATCCACCCAATCGCCGTTGAACAAGGTACTACATTCTCAATCCGTGAAGGTGGACGTACTGTTGGTTCAGGTATGGTTACTGAAATCGAAGCTTAATTCGATCTAGTTCCCAGATTAACAATTATATAGACAGACAGAAAACCCCGTGAAGACGGGGTTTTTATTTTGGTAAAAAGTAAAATGAGCTTGTGCAACCTTTCATTATGACGAAATTTATGGTAAAATAGATAGTATAAAATTAGAAAAAAGAGGTATGTGAAATGTCACGTAAACCATTTATCGCTGGTAACTGGAAAATGAACAAAAATCCAGAAGAAGCAAAAGCATTCGTTGAAGCTGTAGCATCAAAACTTCCTTCAGCTGACCTTGTTGAAGCTGGTATCGCAGCTCCTGCAGTTGACTTGACAACTGTTCTTGCTGCTGCTAAAGGTTCAAACCTTAAAGTTGCTGCCCAAAACACTTACTTTGAAAATGCTGGTGCCTTCACTGGTGAAACTAGCCCACAAGTTTTGAAAGAAATCGGTACTGACTACGTTGTGATCGGTCACTCAGAACGTCGTGACTACTTCCATGAAACTGATGAAGATATCAACAAAAAAGCAAAAGCAATCTTTGCGAACGGTATGCTTCCAATCATCTGTTGTGGTGAAAGCCTTGAAACTTACGAAGCTGGTAAAGCAGCAGAATTCGTAGGGGCTCAAGTTTCAGCTGCTCTTGCTGGATTGACTGCAGAGCAAGTCGCTTCAACAGTTATCGCATACGAACCAATCTGGGCGATCGGTACGGGTAAATCAGCTTCACAAGACGACGCACAAAAAATGTGTAAAGTTGTTCGTGACGTTGTAGCTGCTGACTTTGGTCAAGAAGTGGCTGACAAAGTACGTGTTCAATACGGTGGTTCTGTGAAACCTGAAAACGTTGCTGAATATATGGCTTGTCCAGACGTTGACGGAGCTCTTGTAGGTGGTGCATCGCTTGATCCAGAAAGCTTCTTGGCATTGCTTGACTTCGTTAAATAATGACATATAAAAAGGCGAGAGGTTTCTCGTCTTTTTTATAGTAGAAAAGACCAGCTACAAAGCTGGTCTTTTGAGTTAGGAACGTCCTAATAGTTTCTTAACGAGAGAAATCAGTTTGTATTTCAGAGGACTTGGGTAATAACGGAAGGTCCCCATCTTACGGACGATGTAGCCGTTGAAGTTTTGTTTGAAACGAAGCACACCGTCTGACCCGTCAAAGATTCCTTGAATACCTAGGAAGTTATATCTTGGGATACCACGTTTGATGGTTTCAAGCATCATATATTCTTGGATAACAGCAGGAGCATAGAACTTATTAAATTCTGTATAAGAGCCACTGAATAAATAGGTGGATTCTTGTGGCATATAGACGAAGAGGCTACCTGCAAGAATGACGTCTTGATCTCCATATTTTTCAATATATTCTTTCGCGTCCTTCTTTCTCACCTCAAAGGTATCAAACTGGCTAGAGAATTCACGAAGTTGATTTTGTTTTTTTTCTGAATTGGGGTTGACTTCAAGATCCTTCTGTAATTTCTCAATCTTCTGTGCTAGTTTTCCTTGGTCTTTTTCAAGATTCGTGTAGTAATGGTGGAAGTTCAGTGTTGCGATCATGAAATCTGCTTTGTCACCAAAACTGTCATAGAAAGTTTGGTAATAATCCAAGGTTTTATCCTGATAGTCGCGACGGTCACTGGTAGAGGAAGTAATATCCTTAAAGAGTTGCAGTTCATCTCGGTTTAATCGTTTCAGTTCAATACCGAAAGATTTGGCTTTTTTGACAAGTGGCTTTCCTTTTTTACTGAAGCTCTTGAGAAGATTTTTTTCGGTGATACCCTCCATATCTTTCACATAATGCCAATCACCTTCTCCACCTGGATAACCTGTTGTTAAACCATCATGCTGATAGCCCAATTTTTTTAGGGTATCCATGAAATGGTTTTGCTCTTCACTGGTTGGATTGCCGTCACTGTCAAAAGTTTGATAGGTATCATAGGGCTTAATAACGAGTTCAATAGCCCCATTTTCTTTCGCATAGTCTTTTAAGGCTGCATAGAAAGGTTCTAGCATAGCTTCCTCTTGGTAAAGGGGGCCAGAATTGATTTCCATGTGGAGACCACCTGTCATAGGAAGACTGTACAAGATCGCTGCCACTTGGACTTGATCTTCTTGTTTCCAAGCGATAAATTGGACCGTGTTTCCTCGCTTTTCAAGCAGATCTGCCATTTCAGCAGACTGGATAAAAGAGCGATGGGAGACAGTATTTGCAAATGAGGTAAATTCTTCTTTTGAAATTGTCGTAAGAGTCATGTAACTTATTTACTCCTTAATTTTTTCCGGATCTTGTAGACTTTGTTTACAAGTGGATAGAGTGGACTGGTTGGGAGGTTGAATTCCCCAACAAATTCTTCAATGACAGGATTAAATTTAGATTTGAAATGATAGAGACCACCATCGAGTGAATTTTCAATGCCCCCCATATTTTGCCAAGAAGCACCACGATCAAAAGCGTGTTGGGCAGTTTCATACCAGGTGAGGATAGCAGGTTGGTAACGGCGGAATTCTTCATCCATGCCTGCATAAACATTTTCAGACGTCCCACCGAATTCAAGGGTTAAGGTCCCAGATAAAGGAACAACCTGTCTACCTGCTTGGAGATGCTGTTCAAGAAATTGCAGTTCTTCCTCTATCCGCTCTTTTTCTTTTTGATTATTCTCAACCTTGCCAGGCTTTGTTTTTTCTGTGAATTTTTCAGCCTCTGCCTTGTTTTTTTCAAGATCTTTTATAAGGGAGCTTTTCCGTTTCTCGAGATCTAGAGTAGATAAAGTAATGTAGGATTTTCCTTGGTAGGTTGTGAGTAGTTTTTCGTAGTAGTCTTTTCCACGCAAATGAATGCTTTTACGTGCCTCAGTCTTTTTCATGAGAGAAGCAAAGTCCTCTAACAATTCAGTCCCACCAAATTGAACTTGGATCCCTTTGTTTCGAGCAGTTCGGATGGCTTGTCGAGTAGATTTTGAAAGATCTTGCTCAGTGAAAAACTCTATGTGGATATTCGCTTGAAAGCGTGGTTGGATATTTTCTGCCATATCACTGGTTCGGCCAGTCCATTCAACCCCTTCTTTAGTTAAGGTGTCGATGACCGCTTGTACATCAGTGGTTTCCGTATTTTCTTGTCCAATCAATTGTTTACTCAAGAAAAGACTTGGATCAAACTTCACAAATAAGGCTTTGTATTGTTTGGCTATCTTTTTAAGGGACTGGATCACATATGAAACCAGCTCTTTGTTTTGGTAATCCATGATTGGGCCTCGAGGAATGTAGAGCATGGAAAAGCCAAGTGGCAGGGGTTGAATCAAGATGCTTGCAACAGCGACTAATTGGTCTTCTTGATAAAAACCAACCCGTTCATTTCCCCAATTATCTTTGATTTTTGCCCATGAGCTGCTTTGTAAGAGATTGGTTTGGTCACTCTGAATAACAAAGTCGTCATGCTCACTAGCAGAAATTCCTAGCTGGTAATGGTACATTTCTTATAATACCCACTTTCTAATGGCGTATGCAACGCCAGATTCATCATTTGATTTGGTAATAGTTGTAGCAATTTTTTTAAGAGCTGGATTGCCATTTTCCATAACGACAGCATGTCCCACGACTTCTAGCATGGAACGGTCATTTTCTTCATCTCCGATAGCCATGGTTTCATCTTGCTGGATTCCAAGTCGTTCAGCTAGATGAAGAAGGGCAGCTCCCTTATTGGTCGTTTTTCCTAGAATTTCTAAATAAAAAGGGGCTGATTTGACCATGGTGAAGCGGTCCTGAAATTCTTTTGGGATTTTTGCAATCGCAGTATCCAGAATATCTGGTTCATCGATATACATGGCCTTGACAAATTCTTTCTCTCGAACTTCTTCAGGCGTCCGGTAATAAAGGGGCATATTGACCAGTTGAGATTCATGAATGGTGTAGCGTCCGATATCGCGATTGCTGGTATAGATGCCGTCTTTAGTAATAGCATGAGAGTGGATTTGGAGTTTGTTAGCAAGAGACTCGATATCGAGATAGTCCTCATAATCTAAAAGGTCCTTGATGAGTTCTTTTCCAGTAGCGGTTTCTTGAACCAGACCACCATTAAAGGTAATAACATAGTCTCCAGGATCCATCAAATGGAGTTCTTTTAAAAGTTTTGAGACCCCTGCGATAGGACGACCGGTTGTGATCACGATTTTAACGCCTGCGGCTTTAGCGTCTTGAATGGCTTCAAATACGGAAGGTGTGATCTCTTTTTTTGAATTGAGAAGTGTACCGTCGATATCGATCGCCACTAATTTAATGGACATCCGTCTCTCCTGTAAAATAATCATTGGTGATATAGGAAGTGAATTCCTCTACTTGCTTACTGAAAAGTCCATTAACCTCCAGCATTTCTTTTGGGAAATAGAAGCGGTTGTCTCCATAGCGAGTTCCTGCTAAAGCAGCGACGAGTGGAGACAACTGAGACAATTCAGCGAGACTCCCATCTTTTCGGATCATCTCGATCTGGGTCCGCGGTTTTTCAAGCTCTGGTCGATAAATATCGTAGGGCAGGTCAAAATTTTGATGAATAGCTGTGTAGTAGGTTGGATTAAACCCAACCTCTTTGATCAGTTTTTCAAGGATTGCTAAGTCTTTTCGCTTATCTTCTGTAAATAGAATCGATTTGAAGACTTTCCGATTAATATAGCGCTGAGCAAGATCAGACAAGATGGTATCCGGACTATCCATCCAGACTTGGAAATAGGTATTCATCACACCGTCATCTAGATTTAGGTAGTCTTGAATGGTGACCTCTTCTTCAAAAAATGGAATCAAGCGAGGTGAAGTCAGTTGAAAATACTCTTTCTGATCTGGATAAATGGTTCTAGCGCGTTTGAGAAGATTTTGAAGGAGGACTTCCATGGCACGAGTAGCCGGGTGGAAGTAGACCTGCATATACATTTGGTAACGACTGACCACGTAATCCTCGACAGCGTGCATGCCATTTTGTTGGAAGGCAATGCCATTTTCAATTGGTCGAATGACACGCAAAATACGGGTCAAGTCAAATTTTCCATAGGAAGCACCCGTAAAGTAGGCATCCCGCAGTAAATAATCCATTCGGTCCACATCAATTTGACTAGAAATCAATTGTACCACTTGTTTATTGGGATAGGTATGATCAATGACGCTGGCTACACGATTTGGGAAATCAGGTGCTACCTGTAAGAGGATTTGATTGACCTCCGTCTCTGGGCTGGTGATGATCAGCTGGGTCATTTTTTCATGATCGGTCCCAAAGAGTCCTTCGAAGGTATGGGAATAGGCACCATGTCCAATGTCATGAAGAAGAGCGGCTGTCATGGTCAGTAAGTTTTCATCAGAATTCCATTGCTCTGCATACTTTTCCTCAAAAATGGACAGGATGCGTCTTGAAATTTCATAGGCGCCAAGACAGTGAGAAAAACGACTATGCTCCCCACCGTGGAAGGTAAAACCAGATGTCCCCAGTTGTTTGATGCGGCGTAGTCGTTGAAATTCTTTACTATTAATTAATTGATAAATGATGGGATGATCCACATGAACGTAATCATGTACGGGATCGCGAAAGACTTTTTCATTCATGGGTCTATTATAGCAAAAAAAAGCCTATTTTGCGATCTAGAGGCTAATAGGGGCAGTCAAAATGCGTAAAATTTGATAGAATAGTAAGGCAAGAAAAGAAGAGAAGGAGACAAAGATGCAGATTCGCATTCAAAATACCATTCGATTTGGAGAAGAAATGGAAATCGTTGATCAGTACTATCAAGGTGAATGGAAGGAAAAAGCAGGTTTTCAATATCTCTTGTATACCAATGAAGAAGATGAAAAGGTTGCTTTGAAATTTTCCAACGATGAATTGATCATGACACGATTCTCAAGTCCTAAATCCATCATGCGTTTCTACAAAAATGAAGATGGTGGGGCAATCATTCCCACTCCGATGGGCATTCAGCAGTTTTTGATTACAACAGATCTCTTTCAATTAGAAGCAGGTCATTTGCAAGTCTCTTATCGTTTGCTAACTCTCGATGGAGAACAGGAATTTGCCAATTATCAATTACTGGTGGAATGGGAAGAATAGACCTCATTAAATTATTCGAGATCCCGCTTGCTTTATTCTATAAAAATGGTATAATAAAAGCACTCAAGGGAGTAGCTGGCGGTTTTCCGCGATAGTGTCGTCATTACGAAATTATTTCCGGCACTATATTAAACGGCGAGACTTGTTTTTTCAAACAGGTCTCTTTTTTGTGCAAAAGAGACCTAGTAGAAAGCTATAAGGAGGAAATTATTTTGTCAAAAGAACAAAATAAAGCTTTGTTTTATACACAGAGTAAAGAAGAAGTTCTAAAGGAATTGGACTCTTCAATTGAAGGCTTGTCAACTGCTCAAGCTCAAGAACGTTTGGCGACTTATGGTCATAATGAACTGGACGAAGGTGAAAAACGTAGCCTCTTGTCTAAGTTTATCGATCAGTTTAAAGATTTGATGATCATCATCTTGCTGATCGCCGCAGCTCTCTCTGTGATTACAGAAGGAATGGACGGCCTTACAGATGCCATGATCATCTTAGCCGTTGTTGTTTTGAACGCAGCCTTTGGTGTCTACCAAGAAGGACAAGCAGAAGCAGCTATCGAAGCACTGAAAAACATGTCTAGTCCATTAGCGCGTGTACGCCGTGATGGTCACGTGATTGAAATTGATTCCAAAGAATTGGTACCTGGAGACATCGTCTTGCTAGAAGCTGGAGATGTGGTTCCTGCTGATATGCGCTTGTTGGAAGCAGCTTCTCTTAAGATCGAAGAAGCAGCTCTTACAGGGGAGTCTGTGCCAGTAGAAAAAGATGTGACAGGACTTGTTGAAGCAGATGCTGGTATCGGGGATCGTGTTAACATGGGTTACCAAAACTCAAACGTAACATACGGTCGTGGTATTGGTGTCGTGACAAACACTGGTATGTACACAGAAGTTGGTAAGATTGCAGATATGTTGGCTAATGCTGACGAGACAGAGACACCATTGAAGCAAAGCTTGGAACAATTATCTAAGGCCTTGACTTACTTGATTGTTGTGATTGCCGTTATTACTTTCTTGGTTGGTGTATTCGTTCGTGGTGAACATCCATTGGAAGGCTTGATGGTAGCTGTTGCCCTTGCGGTTGCGGCGATTCCAGAAGGACTTCCTGCCATTGTAACCATCGTTCTCTCTTTGGGAACTACAACCCTTGCCAAACGCAATTCGATTGTTCGTAAATTGCCAGCCGTTGAAACACTTGGTTCAACAGAAATCATTGCATCTGATAAAACAGGTACTTTGACTATGAACCAAATGACAGTTGAAAAAGTCTATACCAACGGTCAATTACAAAGTGCAGCAACCGAAATTGGAGCTAACAACAATACGCTTCGTATCATGAACTTTGCCAATGACACTAAAGTGGACCCATCTGGTAAATTGATTGGGGATCCAACGGAAACAGCCCTTGTTCAGTTTGGTTTGGACCACAACTTTGACGTTCGTGAAGTCTTGAAGGATGAGCCACGTGTGGCTGAATTGCCGTTTGACTCAGACCGTAAGCTTATGTCAACCATTCATAAGGAAGCTGACGGTTCTTACTTTATCGCTGTTAAGGGGGCCCCTGACCAATTGCTCAAACGTGTGACGCGTATTGAAGTTAATGGGGAAGTTCGTCCTATCACGGATGAAGATAAGAAAGCTATCCTTGCTACCAACAAAGACTTGGCTAAACAAGCCCTTCGTGTCTTGATGATGGCTTATAAGACAAGCAACGAAATTCCAACCTTGGAATCTGAAATTGTTGAGTCTGACCTGATCTTCTCTGGTTTGGTCGGCATGATTGACCCTGAGCGTCCAGAAGCAGCAGAAGCGGTCCGTGTCGCTAAGGAAGCGGGTATCCGTCCTATCATGATCACGGGTGACCACCAAGATACAGCAGAAGCCATTGCTAAACGTCTTGGAATCATCGATCCAAATGATACAGAAGACCACGTCTTTACAGGAGCTGAGTTGAACGAACTCTCTGATGAAGAATTCCAAAAAGTCTTCAAGCAATACTCTGTCTATGCGCGTGTATCACCTGAACACAAGGTTCGAATCGTGAAAGCTTGGCAAAATGAAGGAAAAGTTGTTGCCATGACAGGGGATGGAGTCAACGATGCACCATCACTTAAGACAGCTGACATCGGTATCGGTATGGGGATTACAGGTACAGAAGTTTCTAAGGGAGCTTCAGACATGGTCCTTGCCGATGATAACTTCGCCACTATTATCGTAGCGGTAGAAGAAGGACGTAAGGTCTTCTCCAATATCCAAAAATCTATTCAGTATCTCTTGTCCGCCAATATGGCTGAAGTCTTCACCATCTTCTTTTCAACGCTCTTTGGATGGGATGTGCTTCAACCAGTACATCTTCTCTGGATCAACTTGGTGACAGATACGCTACCAGCCATCGCTCTTGGTGTGGAACCAGCTGAGCCAGGTGTCATGACCCACAAACCTCGTGGACGTAAATCTAACTTCTTTGACGGTGGGGTCTTTGGAGCCATTCTTTATCAAGGTGTCTTCCAAACCATGCTGGTTCTTGGTGTTTATGGCTGGGCTTTGCTCTCTCCAGAACATGCGACTCGTGCAGAAATCCATGCAGACGCTTTGACCATGGCCTTTGCAACTCTTGGTTTGATCCAATTGCTCCATGCCTTTAACGTCAAATCGGTTTACCAATCCATCTTTAAAGTGGGACTCTTTAAGAACAAGACCTTTAACTGGTCGATTCCAGTTGCCTTTGTTCTCTTGATGGCAACCATCATTGTCCCTGGATTTAACAAACTCTTCCATGTGTCTCATTTAAGTTTGACACAATGGTTAGCTGTTATGATTGGCTCGCTCTTGATTGTTGTTCTCGTTGAGATTGTTAAAGCCGTTCAACGTGCACTTGGAAAAGATAAAAACGCTATTTAAACATAAAAGAAGTCATCTCCGGATGGCTTTTTTGCGGGCAAAATAGACTGGGCATATTTCTTGAGGTACGTGTGGATTTTTGATAAACTAGACAACAGTTTGAAGAAAGGAAACTTATATTATGAAAAAGTTTTTTGCTGAAGTAATCGGCACATTTATGCTTGTCTTCAAAGGACTTGATTAATTATATTGCAGCGCAAGTAGTGGGTGCGGTTCTCGCATCTGCAACAGTACTCTTCCTCTTGTCAAATTCAGGTATGTCAACAGCTAGTCTTGGTGAAAACGCCCTAGCGAAGGGTGTGACTCCATTTGGCGGATTCTTGTTTGAAGTAATTGCTTCCTTTATCTTTATTTTGGTCATCATGACAGTGACATCAGCTTCTAAAGGAAATGGCAAGATCGCGGGTCTTGTGATCGGTTTGAGCTTGACCTTGATTATTCTTGTTGGTTTGAACATTACAGGACTTTCTGTTAACCCAGCTCGTAGCTTGGCACCTGCCCTCTTTGTTGGTGGTGCAGCCCTTCAACAAATTTGGATCTTTATCTTGGCTCCAATTGTCGGTGGTGTTCTGGCTGCAATCGTTGCAAAAAATCTCTTGGGTACAGAAGAGTAAAAAAATTGGTCCCAGAGGGACCAATTTTTTTATAGTTCAAGGATAGTCATGGCTTGAGAAAATTCATGAGCGAGCTGTTTTTTCTTGTATGCTTTAAATTCGGGGAGGTCTTTGATTCTGCGATAGCGTTTGTAGGGATCGTATCGTTTTGGAAAATCATATTCAGGAAAAGCTTCGAAAAATTGTTTGCAGAGCTCCCATTCTCGGACATAGCCTAAAGGTCTGGCATGATAGGTGATGGTGTCAATCGTTGTTGCTGGCATTCGGTGGTGGCTATGACCAAAAATCACTTCTCTGACAGGATATTGTCTAAAAAGCTCATGAAAGGTTTGACTCCCTAGAAAAGCATTAAAGCGTTCAAAATAAGGATGGCGCAGGAGAAACTGACGATGAGGCACAAAGTGCATGGCAATGATCAAGGGTTGATCTACACGCATGAGCTCTTGTTCCAGCTCTTGTAAAAGATTTTTGGTAATGGCTGGATCAGCTCCCATTCGTTGGAGGCGTCTGTCAAACCAAAATAGATTCTTGGTTTGGAGATGTTTTTGGGGAGAGATAGTAGGAACAAAGCTGTAGTCATACCAGCCCGAAAAAGCAAGAAGCGTATGATTGGAGAAGGGAATTTTTTGAAATTCAAAAGGTCTTATGTCTTCTTCTGATAGGCCCAGCATATCATGATTTCCCAAGCTAAAGGTCACTGGAAGGTGACATTGAAGTTGGTCTAAAAATTCCTGTGACGTCTTTTCAAAGCCGTTGGCAATATCTCCTGCAATATGGAGATGTTGAATGTTTTGTTGCTGGAAAAGGGTGATCAGAGTTTCTAATTCTTCTTTTCCAAAGTTGTTCGAATCAATATGTAAATCGGACATAAAAGCTACTGTTGTCATGCTACCAGTCTAGCATAAGAGCATCTTTTTTTCTAACAATTAGGTTACAAATGAATGGAAAAATGTTGAAAATTAGCTAGATTGCTAATGGTTAACCAGCTGATCCAATATTGGAAGGTGGGCAAATAGTGAAGGTTATGATATAATAGACTAGATACATAGAAAGAGGTACTTATGGACATTTCAGAAATTCGTCAAAAAATTGACGCAAATCGTGAAAAATTAGCTTCTTTCAGGGGGTCTCTTTGACTTAGAGGCATTGGAAGAAGAAATTGCCATTTTAGAGAATAAAATGACAGAACCTGATTTTTGGGATGATAACATTGCTGCGCAAAAGACATCTCAAGAATTAAATGAACTCAAGCAGACCTATGAAAATTTCCATCAAATGGTGGATCTCTTTGATGAGTCAGAAATCTTACTGGATTTTTTGGCAGAAGACGATTCGGTCAAAGAAGAATTGATCGAGAAGTTGGAGGAGCTGGATAAACGTATGACCAGCTATGAGATGACCTTGCTATTGTCTGAACCCTATGACAATAATAATGCCATCTTAGAAATCCACCCAGGTTCTGGAGGAACAGAAGCTCAGGACTGGGGGGACATGCTTCTTCGGATGTATACACGTTTTGGAAATGCCCACGGCTTTAAAGTTGAAGTCTTGGACTATCAGGCTGGGGATGAGGCTGGAATCAAGTCTGTGACCCTATCCTTTGAAGGGCCACATGCATACGGTCTTCTGAAATCTGAAATGGGGGTACACCGTTTGGTTCGAATCTCTCCATTTGACTCTGCTAAACGACGTCATACCTCCTTTACATCTGTTGAGGTCATGCCCGAATTAGACGATACCATCGAAGTCGAAGTTCGTGATGATGATATCAAGATGGATACCTTCCGCTCTGGTGGAGCTGGTGGACAAAACGTCAACAAGGTTTCTACAGGGGTGCGCTTGACCCACATTCCGACAGGGATTGTAGTGGCATCCACCGTGGATCGGACCCAATACGGGAACCGTGATCGGGCTATGAAGATGTTGCAAGCTAAACTCTACCAATTGGAGCAAGAGAAAAAAGCAGCAGAAGTGGATTCTCTAAAAGGGGATAAAAAAGAAATCACCTGGGGAAGTCAAATCCGCTCTTATGTCTTTACCCCATATACCATGGTGAAGGATCACCGGACCAACTACGAAGTAGCGCAGGTGGATAAGGTGATGGATGGAGATATCGATGGCTTTATCGATGCCTATCTCAAATGGCGTCTCCAATAACCTAAAGGGAATCAAACAGAAAAGAATGAAAGGAATTTCATTACATGTCAATGATTGAAATGAAAGATGTTGTCAAAAAGTATGACAACGGGACTACGGCCCTTCGCGGGGTCTCTGTCCAAATTGAACCAGGAGAATTTGCCTATATCGTAGGACCTTCTGGTGCAGGGAAGTCGACCTTTATTCGACTTTTATACCGTGAAGTCAAACACGATAAAGGAAGCTTAAAAGTAGCTGGTTTTAATTTGGATAAAATCAAAAAACGCGATATCCCAATGTTGCGACGCAATGTAGGAGTGGTCTTCCAAGATTATAAATTGCTTCCAAAGAAAACCGTTTATGAAAATATCGCCTACGCAATGCAAGTTATCGGTGAACGCCGTCGCAATATTAAAAAACGTGTAATGGAAGTTTTGGATCTTGTTGGTTTGAAACACAAGGTCCGCTCATTCCCGAATGAATTGTCCGGTGGGGAGCAACAACGGATTGCGATTGCTCGCGCGATCGTCAACAATCCGAAAGTCTTGATTGCAGATGAACCAACTGGTAACTTGGACCCAGATAATTCCTGGGAAATCATGAATCTTTTGGAGCGGATTAATCTCCAAGGGACCACAGTATTGATGGCGACCCACAATAGCCAGATTGTAAATACTTTACGTCACCGTGTCATCGCGATTGAAAATGGTCGTGTAGTGCGTGATGAAGCGGAAGGAGAGTACGGATACGATGATTAGAAGATTTTTCCGACACTTAATCGAATCGCTTAAAAGCTTGAAACGAAATGGTTGGATGACGATTGCAGCGGTCAGCTCGGTTATGATTACTCTTAGCTTGGTTGCTATTTTCGCCTCTGTGATTGCCAATACCATCAAGCTTTCAGATGATATTCAAAATAGTGTGCGTGTTGTGGTATACATGCGTAAAGATATTCAAGATCAGAGCGAGCAGATTGAAAAAGAAGGTCAAACTGTGACCAATGAAAACTACCATAAGGTCTACGATGCTCTAACAGCCATGAAACATGTTGACAAGGTTGATTTTTCTAGCAAGGAAGAACAGTATGATAAACTGATCAAAACGGCTGGGAACAACTGGAAGATTTTTGATGGAGATGCCAATCCTCTCTACGATGCCTATTATGTAGAGACGACAGCTCCAAAATATGTAAAGCAAGTCTCAGCAGATGCCAAAAAAATTGAAGGGGTCTCTGAAGTTAAAGATGGTGGGGTGGATACCCAACGCTTGTTCGCACTTGGAACTTTCATTCGAAACTGGGGATTGATTGGTGTAGCTTTATTGATCTTCATTGCAGTCTTCTTGATTTCTAATACCATTCGGATTACCATCATTTCACGTAGTCGTGAGATTAAGATTATGCGACTGGTAGGAGCAAAAAATGGCTATATTCGTGCACCATTCCTTTTTGAAGGTGCTTGGATTGGTCTCTTGGGAGCCATGATTCCTTCAGCTTTGGTCTTCTATGTTTATAATGTTGTCTATACATCAATGAACAATAATTTGGCAGATCAAAATCTGTATCTCTATAGTCCACATGTTTTGGTACCGATCATGGTGGGTGGCCTCTTTGGATTAGGAATTTTGATCGGGGCGATTGGTTCTTCAATCTCCATGAGACGATTTCTTAAGATATAATAAAAAAGCAAGGTCACACTTGCTTTTTTTGTCTACTATACGAGGACAGGAAGGAGGATACAGGACTCTTTAGGATTGTCTAAAGAAGGGATTGAACATTTTCTCGTGACCAATAGAAGTTTCAGGGCCATGACCGGGATAGACGGTGTAGGAAGATGGAAGGGTAAAGAGTTCTTCTCTGATACTGCTAAGCAACTGTGTCGCGTTCCCTGTCGGAAGATCGGTCCGTCCAATGGTTTCGCGAAAAAGGGCATCACCAGATAGAACCAGGTGATCCTCAGGAAAGACGATGGAAACCCCTCCTGCAGAGTGGCCTGGTGTCTCCAGAACATAAAAGTGGAAATCGGCTATTTGGTAATCGGAGCGAATGTCATAAAGGAAGTTGGCCTCCTTACATACAACATCTTCTAAATCCACATGACGATCCAAACCAGATAAATTATCGACAGGAGAAGACAACCAACTGGCTTCTGCCGAATGGACATAGACTGGTGGGAAATGATACGTCTGACTAACCTTTTCAAGACTCATAATGTGATCGTAATGCGTATGGGTTAAAAGAATCGCTACGATTGGTTTTCCGATGCGCTCTATTTGTTTTTGAATAGTCGCCCAGTCGCTACCAGGATCGACAAGAATGAGGGAGTGGTCATTTTCAAGGTAGTAGGTGTTTTCATAAGCAACAGGATTAACAGTTCGATAGATTTTCATTGGGACTCCTTTCTAGAATAGTGTATCAAATTACGAGGAAAATAACAGGATTGAAGTCGGCTCGAAAGGAGAAAAAAATCTGCAGAGCTTGTTCAAACGTGATATAATTTTAAGTACTATGACAAGACAGAAACGGAAATACGCCATTGTGGATCTGGAAGCGACCAGTGCTGGAAGCAATGCCAAGATCATTCAGGTTGGAATTGTCATCGTTGAAGATGGCGTGATCACACAATCCTATGAGACGGATGTGAATCCTCATGAACGATTGGATGAGCACATCAAACAATTGACCGGCCTGACAGATGCTCGCTTGCGAAAAGCACCAGAGTTTGCACAAGTGGCAAAAGAAATTTTTGAATTAATAGAAGATGCCGTCTTTGTGGCCCATAATGTCAAATTTGATGCCAATTTATTGGCAGAAGCCCTCTTTTGGGAAGGATTTGAGCTAACGACTCCTCGGATTGATACGGTTGAATTGTCTCAAATTTTCTATCCGACTTTAGAACGCTACAATTTAGGAGCGCTTGCAGCTGAACTGGAAATTGAGTTGCACCACGCTCACTCTGCTCTAGCAGATGCTATGGCAACAGCCCAGCTACTGTTGAAGGTAAGAGAAAAAATTGCGAGCTTACCAAGAGGGTTGATTGAGAACCTTCTTTCGATGGCGGATTGTTTGATTTATGAATCACGGCTCTTAATAGAAGATGCGCTTGAAGACAGTAGCCTCTTTTTGCCATCTCATTTAGTAGAAATTCATGGACTTTATTTGCGTAAGCAACAGCAGTTTTTAGAAAGTCGTCATTTGTCTGAACAGTTTGAACTCAATATGCAGCTGTTGGGAATGGAGGCTTATCCGGAGCAAAGTGAATTTGCGGCTTATATAGAGGGAAGTTTGCATCAGCCTCTCCCAAGTTTTATAGAGGCTCCAACAGGAATTGGGAAGACCTATGCCTATCTATTAACGCTTTTGGCTAAAACCTCCAAGCGCATTCTTGTCAGTGTTCCGACTAAAATTCTTCAAGATCAAATTATGAAGAAGGAAGGAAAGACTATCCAAGAACTTTTCCAAATTCCCTTTCATAGTCTGAAAAGTCCCAAGGATTACATCCAACTTGATAAATTTTATGAGACTTTACAGACTGATTCAGATAATAGGATGATCCGACGCTTTAAAATGCAACTCTTGGTTTGGCTGACCATGACAGAAACGGGAGAATTCAGTGAAATTGGCCAA
The DNA here is from genome assembly GCF_034137685.1 of Streptococcus sp. S1. NCBI lineage: Bacteria > Bacillati > Bacillota > Bacilli > Lactobacillales > Streptococcaceae > Streptococcus > Streptococcus dentalis. Next base: position 1,087,808 of record NZ_CP139418.1, read on the forward strand.
CTCTATCGTCACGCCCATTTTGTAGCTGACATTTGCCACGATGGCCAATTGTCGAAACGTTCACTTTTTTATCAGGAAGATTTTTGGCGTCTTGGTCAGGAAAAAGTGAAAACCAGTCGGGTGATTCTGACCAATCATGCCTATCTGTTAACTCGTCTAGAAGATGATAAAAGTCTACTTCAAGAATCTGTTCTGGTCGTGGATGAAGCTCAAAAACTCTTCTTTGCTTTAGAACAGTTTTCACAGAGAGAAGAAACCTTGCAATCTCTTCTTCTAAGTTTGCAACACGCCATCGAAGAGGAGAAAGATCTTCTACAGCGACGGTTGCTGGAGAGTATTCAATTTGAGCTAAATGCTTGCTCTAAGGAAGTTGTGCAAGGAAAAACAGCGATCTTATCAGATCAAACGGTGGTAAAAATACGACAGGATGTCTCAGAATTAAAAAACGAATCTTTAGCGAATCTAAAGGAGTTGTTTGATGAGCGATACCAAACTTTTTGGATAGACAAAGAAGTGGTCGAAAGCCACCAGATTCTTCGTCTCCATGGAGGAGTCGAGGACTTACTATCCTTTAAGGAGTTTGTGCCTGAGGAAGTGACCGTGCTCTTTGTATCAGCAACGATCGCGATCAGCAAAAAGGTGCATTTGCCTGCTCTTTTAGGATACCAAGAGCAGCAAATCTATCGGGTGCCAATAACAATCAAACAACATCAGGAATTGCTGGTGCCGATTGATTTTCCAGATGTCGTTTCTTTATCTTCCGTGGAGTATGCAGGAGAGATTTGTCGGCTCGTCAATGAACTTTTTCCTCTAAGAAAACCAATTTTTCTTTTGTTTACCTCAAAAGAATTGTTACTGGAGACGTCAAACGCCTTGAAGTTTCCTCACTTGGCTCAGTATCGAAACGGTGATGCAGCCAATATTAAGCGTCGATTTGACCGAGGGGAAAGCTCCATTTTATTGGGGACGGGAAGCTTCTGGGAGGGAGTCGATTTTTCCCATCAAAGAGAAGTGATTCAAATCATCGCGCGCCTTCCTTTTGATAACCCTAAAGATTATATGGTCCAAAAGCTGAATACAAAACTCAGAGAACAAGGGAAAAATCCCTTTTATGACTATAGTCTTCCGGTTGCGATTTTAAGGTTAAAACAGGCTATTGGAAGAACCAGCCGTTTCCAAGACCAAGAATCGTTGGTCCTCTTATTGGATCAGCGGGTGGTAACCAAACGATATGGAAAACAAATTTTAGATGGTTTGCAGCAAGTGTTGCCCCTTCACACGACAGTGAGAGAGCGGCTTGTTGAGCAAGTAGCTGACTTTTTTGAAAGAAATTGAAAGAATGAAAAATAAAGGATTTGGACTTGCGATTGCGTTTGTACTGGCTCTCTGTGCCATGTTTTTGGGAAATTTCTTTCCCATCATTGGCTCAAGTGTCTTTGCTTTGATATTAGGAATTGTCCTCAATGAGTTGGTAGATTTGCCAGAGGATTCACGACCAGGATTGAACTGGTCCGGTAAGAAACTATTGCAGTATTCCATTGTTTTCATGGGATTTAGCTTGCCGATTGCGACGGTTGCCTCTACAGGCTTGTCTTCTTTGAAGATTAGTCTGCCAACGATAACAGTTGCCTTTCTTGCAGCGATGATCTTTGGGAAAGCCTTTCATCTGAAATCTCATCTACGGACCTTAATTGGGTTTGGAACGGCTATTTGTGGTGGATCTGCTATCGCGGCAGCTGCGCCGATCATTGAAGCAGACGAAGAGGAAATTGCCTTATCCATGTCAACTATCTTCTTCTTCAACATTTTGGCTGTCTTTATCTTTCCAGTATTAGGGCATTTATGGCAGATGTCTAATTTTCAATTTGGCCTCTGGTCAGGAACAGCCATTAACGATACGTCATCAGTTGTAGCAGCAGCGTTTTCTTATAGTAAGGCGGCGGGTGAAATGGCGACCATTGTTAAGTTAACACGCGCCCTGATGATTGTACCAGTTTGTTTGGGCTTGATCGGTTTAAAATGGTATCGGAGTAAACAACAAGGAAGAAACAAAGGAATGTTAAAGAAAATTATTCCTTGGTTTATCATCTGGTTTATTGTTGCTTCTATTCTTTCTTCTATTGGCCTGGTACCTAAAGGGGTTCTACCTTACTTAAAGGACCTTTCTCGCCTCTTTATGGCTATGGCTTTGGTCGGAATCGGAAGCAAGGTTTCTTGGAAGCAGTTCCGTGCAGCAGGAGCTGCCCCCCTTCTAGTAGGGTTGATTGCTTGGTTTTGTGTTGCAGGATCTAGCTTGATTCTACAGATGTTGTTCTATTAATTGATTTTATGATTCTCACAGAAAGGAACGTGAATGAAGAAACATCATTTTTGGACGATCCACCTGGATTATTCGATCATTGGGATTGTCTTCACCCTTCTCATGATTGGGATCTTATCCGTTTATGTGGCGGTTTCTTATGATTATCCCCAAATGGTGTGGCCCTTTTTGGGGCAGCAATTGGTCTGGATTGGTGTGGGATGTGTCATTTGCCTGATTGTGACGATTTTTAGCACGAAATTTCTTTGGAAAATTACTCCCTTTCTTTACCTACTAGGCTTAGCCTTGATGGTTCTTCCGCTTGTTTTTTATAATCCAAACTTGGTGGCTTCGACTGGAGCTAAAAACTGGGTTGCTTATGGGAACATCACCTTATTTCAGCCTTCAGAATTTATGAAGATTCCCTTCATCCTAATGCTGTCACGCTCTATTGTCCGATTTTTACAAAGAAATAAGGGGCGTGAGCGATTGTTACGACAAGATTGGTTTTTGATTTTAGAGTTGACCATCTATACGATTCCGGTCTTTGCCTTATTGGCTCTCCAGCAGGACTTGGGAACGGCCTTAGTATTTTTGGCCATCTTTGCGGGCTTAGTGCTCGTTTCAGGAGTTTCCTGGAAAATTATCTTGCCGGTCATCTTGCTTCTGGCAGGTGGGTTAGCAGGCTTTCTCTTCCTCTTTCTTTCAGAAGGGGGGCGGGCCTTTCTGCACCAGCAATTAGGGATGCCAACCTATCAGATGAACCGTATTTTAGCCTGGTTAAATCCTTTTGACTATGCACAAACCACCACCTACCAGCAGGCGCAAGGACAGCTAGCCATTGCAAGTGGTGGCCTCTTTGGTCAAGGCTTTAATGTCTCTAACTTATTGGTTCCTGTACGGGAAAGTGATATGATTTTTACGGTCGTAGCAGAGGATTTTGGCTTTGTTGGAGCTCTGGTGCTGTTGATATTATATGCGACCCTGATTTACCGCATTTTAAAAATTACCCTCCAGTCCAATAACCAATTTTATACCTATATTTCCATCGGATTTATTATGATGCTGGTCTTTCATATTTTTGAAAATGTCGGAGCAGTAACGGGACTTCTCCCCTTGACGGGAATTCCCCTCCCCTTTATCTCACAAGGGGGGTCCTCTGTTATTAGTAATCTAATTGGTGTTGGTCTGGTCCTTTCAATATATAATCATAATAGCAAAAAGAAAGAGCCAGAAGAAGGGCCTCCAATCCGTAAAAAAGTAGTCCTTAAAAGGGCGCAATAGATAGAAAGAAGGAATGAAAATGAAAAAAGTAGCAACAGTTTTAGCAAACGGTTTTGAAGAAATTGAAGCCTTGACCATTGTCGATGTTTTGAGACGGGCTGGAATCGACTGTGACCTCATTGGCATGGAAGAAACGGTCACAGGTTCTCACCAGATCACAGTGGAAGTCGACCGCCTGTGGAATGGGGACCTGTCAGATTATGATGGAATCTTCTTGCCAGGTGGGATGCCAGGAGCTGCGAATTTGAGGGATAATCCGGAATTGATTGTAGCTCTCCAAGAAGAAAGTAAAAAAGGAAAAATCATCTCAGCGATTTGTGCAGCACCAATTGTCTTGGCGCGTGCTGGCCTCTTAAAAGATAAACACTATACGTGTTACGATGGTTTTGAAGAAGAGATTCAAGATGGGTACTATCAGAAAGAAACAGTGGTGAAAGACGGGAATCTCCTGACCAGTCGTGGTCCTTCAACTGCTCTTGCCTTAGCCTATGCCTTGGTAGACCAATTTGGAGGAGATGCCCAAAGTCTTCGTCAAGGAATGCTCTATCAAGATGTCTTTGGAGATGCCTAAAAAGGCTCTTTTGGACACCATTTTTTCTGCTGAAAGATCACATTCTATGATAGAAAATGCCTTCTATTTGATTTAAAATGAGATGACCGTAAAAAATGGCTAAAATCCCCCCTAAATGAGGGTTTTAGCTTATTTTTTTTGTCTATTTGTGGTATAATATTGACTATGAATTATCATGATTTTATATGGGATCTTGGTGGGACGCTATTGGATAATTACGAAACGTCCACAAATGCCTTTGTAGCGACATTGAAGGACTTTCACATCCAAGCCGATCATGATTCTGTTTATGCAGCATTAAAAATCTCAACACAGGATGCAATTCAAACCTTTGCACCTCATATTTCCAATTTTCGTACGGAATACAAGAAAAAAGAAGCCTTGGGCTTGCAAGAGCCGGTCTTATTTGAGGGAGCAAAAGAGTTACTAGAAGAGATACAAGCACATGGAGGACGTCATTTTTTGGTATCACATCGGGATCGCCAAGTTTTGACCCTTCTTGATCAGACAGGTATTGCTCCCTTCTTTGCGGAGATTGTAACAGCAGACGAGGGCTTTCCTAGAAAACCAGACCCAGCCTCTATGCTTTATTTAAAGGAAAAATATGGCATTCAAGACGGTCTGGTCATCGGAGATCGTCCGATCGATATAGAAGCTGGGAAGGCTGCAGGGCTTTCGACCTATTTATTTGATTCTATGCCACACTTACGCCAGTTTATATTTGAATAGAAAAGGGAAATTATGACAGAGGATAAACAGCAAGAAAATCAAGCACAAGAATATGATGCCAGTCAGATTCAGGTCTTGGAAGGACTAGAAGCCGTTCGGATGCGTCCGGGAATGTATATTGGATCTACCTCAAAAGAAGGTCTTCATCATCTGGTCTGGGAAATCGTTGATAACTCGATTGACGAAGCCTTAGCTGGTTTTGCTAGCCATATTGAAGTTTTCATTGAAGCAGATAATTCTATCACGGTTGTCGATGATGGTCGTGGGATCCCAGTGGATATCCAAGAAAAGACGGGGCGACCTGCCGTTGAAACTGTCTTTACCGTGCTTCATGCAGGAGGAAAATTCGGCGGAGGCGGCTACAAGGTATCTGGTGGTCTTCACGGGGTAGGGTCATCCGTTGTGAATGCCCTCTCCACATCCCTCGATGTTCGCGTCTATAAAAATGGTAGTATCTATTACCAAGAGTATCGTCGTGGACACGTTGTGGATGATTTGAAAGTTATCGGTGAGACAGATCGGACAGGGACAACCGTCCACTTTATTCCGGATCCAGAAATCTTCACGGAAACAACCGAGTATGATTTTGAAAAATTAAATAAACGGATTCAAGAATTAGCCTTTTTGAATCGTGGTTTGCGTATTTCCTTGACAGATAAGCGGGAAGGTTTAGAGCAAGAAAAGCATTACCACTACGAAGGTGGGATCTCTAGTTACGTCGAATACATCAATGAGAACAAGGATGTCATCTTTGAAAAACCAATCTACACAGATGGTGAAATGGATGATATTACAGTTGAAGTAGCTATGCAATATACCACAGGCTACTATGAGACGGTCATGAGTTTTGCCAATAACATTCATACCCATGAAGGTGGGACGCATGAACAGGGCTTCCGTACAGCTCTCACTCGTGTGATCAATGATTATGCTAAGAAAAATAAGCTCTTAAAAGAAAACGAAGACAATCTAACCGGGGAAGATGTTCGAGAAGGCTTAACGGCAGTTATCTCAGTTAAGCATCCTAATCCACAGTTTGAAGGACAAACCAAGACCAAACTTGGAAATTCAGAAGTTGTTAAAATTACCAATCGACTCTTTAGTGAAGCCTTTTCTGACTTCCTTTTGGAAAATCCACAAATTGCTAAGAAAATCGTCGAAAAAGGGATTTTAGCGGCGAAGGCTCGGGTGGCTGCTAAGCGAGCTCGTGAAGTGACACGTAAGAAATCAGGACTTGAGATTTCCAACTTACCTGGTAAATTGGCAGACTGTTCTTCAAACAATCCACAAGAAACAGAACTCTTTATTGTTGAAGGGGATTCAGCAGGAGGATCTGCAAAATCCGGTCGAAATCGGGAATTCCAAGCGATTTTACCAATCCGTGGTAAGATCTTAAACGTTGAAAAAGCAAGTATGGACAAAATTCTAGCTAATGAAGAGATCCGTAGTTTATTTACTGCTATGGGAACTGGATTTGGTGCAGAATTTGATGTTACAAAAGCGCGTTATCAAAAATTAGTGATCATGACAGATGCTGATGTCGATGGTGCTCATATCCGAACCCTTCTGTTGACCTTGATCTATCGCTATATGAAACCAGTCTTGGAAGCGGGATATGTTTATATTGCGCAACCACCAATCTATGGGGTTAAAGTCGGTAGTGAGATCAAAGAATATATCCAACCTGGTGCCAACCAAGAAGCAGAATTAGCTGCGGCTTTGGAACGTTATTCAGAAGGTCGCTCAAAGCCAACTATCCAACGCTATAAAGGTCTTGGAGAAATGGATGATCATCAATTATGGGAAACAACCATGAATCCAGAACACCGCTTGATGGCGCGAGTATCAGTAGACGATGCTGCGGAAGCGGATAAGATCTTTGATATGTTGATGGGTGACCGTGTGGAACCACGTCGTGAATTTATCGAAGAAAACGCTGAATATAGTACACTCGATGTATAAAATTCACCGAACGCTTCCCATTAATGGATATTTTATGGTATAATTACTAGGATTACGTTCAAGTAATACGATGAAGGAGTTTTTTATATGTCTAGTGGACTAATTGTTCTCATCCTTATTGTCGCCCTTATCTTGATTGTAGGATATGTGGTTGCAGTCATTTTGAGAAAACGAAATGAAGCCTTACTGGCAGCACTGGAAGAACGAAAAGAAAAGTTATACAACCTTCCGGTCAACGATGAAGTAGAGGCCGTAAAAAACATGCATTTGATTGGTCAAAGTCAAATTGCATTTCGTGAATGGAATCAAAAATGGGTAGATCTATCCTTAAATTCATTTGCTGATATCGAAAACAATCTGTTTGAAGCGGAAGGCTATAATAATTCATTCCGTTTCATAAAGGCTAAACATGCCATTGACAATGTCGAAAGTCAGATCCAATTGATCGACGAAGATATCAAGGCGATTCGCAAAGCCCTTTCTGATCTGGAAGAGCAGGAACAAAAGAATAGCGGTCGTGTGGTTCATGCCTTAGATATGTTTGAAGAACTTCAAAAAGAAGTCTCCTCAGATCAAGATCGTTTTGGCAGTGCGCTTCCTGAAATTGAAAAACAAATTGGAAATATTCAATCTGAGTTTTCGCAATTTGTAACCTTAAATTCTTCAGGTGACCCTGTTGAAGCGGCTGAAATCCTTGATACAGCTGAGAATCATATTGTAGCCTTAAAACAAATTGTTGAGCGAGTGCCAGAAATTGTCACTGCCCTTCAGTCAAAACTTCCAGACCAATTAGAGGATTTGGAAAGTGGCTACCGCAAGCTTTTGGAATCAGGCTACCACTTCACTGAAACAGATATTGAATCTCGTTTCCAACAGTTGCATGCTTCCTTGAAGAACAATATGGCAAATGTATCTGCCCTTGAATTGGACAATGCCATTTACGAAAATGAACAAATTCAAGAAGAAATTGATGCATTGTATCACATCTTTACACGTGAAATTGAATCACAAAAAGTTGTGAAGAAGTTAGTGAAACAACTGCCTGGCTATTTGAAACATGCCAAAGATAACAATAACAACCTTGCGGCAGAAGTGGAACGTCTCGGTAAAACATTCGTCTTGAATGAAGCCTTCAGCCAACAGTTAAAAGAGTTAGAGGCTGAGCTATCTTCACAAGAAAATGTGGTAGAAGATGCCTTGAAAGATTCATCTGAAACACAAAAGGCCTATTCAATTGTAGAAGAAGAATTAGAAGCCATCGAGGCTCGCTTGAAAGAAATCGAAGATGAGCAAATCGGCTTGAGTGATTCCCTTTCAAAAATTGAAAAAGACGATGCCAATGCTCGCCAAAAAGTCAACATCTATGCCAACCGTTTGCATGCCATTAAACGCTATATGGACAAACGGAACTTGCCAGGAATTCCTCAAGAATTCTTAGAAATTTTCTTTACAGCAAGTAACAATACAGAAGCTTTGATGGATGAGTTGGAAGGGGATAAAATCAACATCGAATCAACCAATCGTTTATTGGAAATCTTGACCAATGATATGAATGAATTGGAAGAAGCGGCTTATCGAATTGTTCAAAATGCGACTTTGACAGAGCAATTGTTGCAATACTCGAACCGTTACCGTTCATTTGATGATCATGTACAGGCAGCCTTTGATGAGTCCCTTTATATTTTCGAAAGAGAATATGACTATGCGGCTTCCTTCAAAGTCATCTCAGATGCTTTGGAAATGGTAGAAGCTGGCGTAACCGATCGCTTTGTTACATCATATGAAAAAACGCGGGAGCAAATTCACTTCTAATAACAGAAAAACGACCTTTTAGGAGGTTGTTTTTTTATCTTCAAATGATCATTGAAACTTGAAATTAACTACCTATTTTTGTATAGTAAGGGAGAAATAAGAAAGGAAATCGATGAAAGAAGTAACAGGACTCCTGGTTATGGATGTAGATGGAACCTTGGTCCTTCAGGAAGGGATTGATCTACTAGCTCAAGAAGCTGGCGTGGGAGAAAAAGTGGCAGAGATTACAACACAAGCAATGAATGGGGAGCTGGATTTTTCAGCATCTTTAGAGGCGCGTGTCGCTTTATTGAAGGGATTAGAGACCTCTATTTTTCCGAAAATTTTGGAGCAGATGGAAGTCACGCCGGGTGCTGAAACGTTGATCACGGAACTTCATCAAAGAGGTTACAAGGTTGGCCTTGTTTCAGGGGGATTTCATGAAGTCATCGACCCCATCGCGAGGTCTTTAGGAATTGATCTGGTCCGAGCCAACCATTTGCAGGTTTCTAATGGCCGTCTGACAGGGGAAGTCCTCGGTGGGATAATCACACCTGAAAGGAAAAAAGAGGCACTTTTGACGTGGGCAAAAGAAAATCATGTCCCACAAAGTCAGACGATTGCGATGGGAGATGGTGCCAATGATCTTCCGATGATTGAAACAGCTGGTGTCGGGATTGCCTTTATGGCGAAGCCAATCGTCGCAGAGCGTGCCCCATATCGTATCGAGACGAGGGATCTAAGACTTGTTCTTGAAATTTTAGACCAGCATAGAAAGGAAACAGCATGCATATCCTACTAGCACCGGATTCATTTAAAGAATCCCTATCCGCCAAACAAGTAGCAGAAGCCTTAAAAAAAGGATTTCAAGAAGCTCTACCAGATGCAACTTTTGATCTCCTTCCTATTGGAGATGGTGGCGAAGGAACCATGGAAACCCTTGCTGGAGTTATGGATGTAACTGAGTACCAAACTCAAGTAACAGGACCATTTGGCCAGCCTGTTTCAATGTCCTACTATCAAAAAGATGAGATGGCCTTTTTTGAGATGGCCTCTCTTGTCGGTCTAGGATTAATTCAAGCTGAAAAACGAAATCCTCTTGAACTGGAAACACGAGGAATTGGTGAACTTATTCTGCAATTGGTTGACCAAGGGGTTAAAACGATCTGTGTGGGAATTGGCGGTTCTGCAACGAATGATGGTGGGATTGGGATGGCTGCTGGACTTGGGGTAGCCTTCTATGATGATCAAGGCCATCTACTTCGTCCCGTTGGGGCTTCGCTCGGTCGTGTGGCTAGAATAGATACCAGTGCGGTTCCAAAAGCTTTACAAGACATCGAGCTCCGAGTCTTAACGGATGTCACCAATCCTCTCTGTGGCAGTCAAGGAGCGACCTATATCTTTGGTGAGCAAAAGGGATTGAATCCGCTTCTGTTTCCAGCTGTCGATCAGGCTATGCAGGGTTTTTACCAATTAATAGATGCACGAATATTGTCCATGCCTGGCGCCGGAGCTGGAGGTGGCATGGCTGCTGGCTTGGTCGCTTTTGCGGGAGGTCTGATTTCCTCAGGAATTGAAAAAAGTCTCGATTTGATTGACTTTGATCACAAAGTACAAAAAGCGGATCTGGTTGTCGTGGGAGAAGGTAGGATGGATCTCCAATCCCTTTCTGGGAAAGCTCCTGTCGGGGTAGCCAAACGAACACCAGAAAAGATACCAGTGATAGCCATTTGTGGTAGTTTAGCGGAGGATTTGCCTGATTTTCCAAGTCATCACATTGATGCTGCCTTCTCTATCGTAAGGGGTCCTTGTGAGGTAGCAGATGCACTCGCTCACGCTGAAAGAAATCTAATTTCCTGCGCGCGAAATATTGGCAACCTTTTAAAAATAAAAGCAAACTAAAAAACCAATGGAAAGGGGATGTTCCCTTCCATTGGTTTTTCTTTAGCTAAAGAGACGTTTCCAAAATGATTTCTTTTCTGGACTGGCAGTCTCTTCTTTCTTTTCAAATAAATTTGGATACTGGAGATTCATATCTGTTGGTGAAATTCCAGATGGGTGGTCAGTATGGATGATGAGACCAAATGGGGAATGGCGACAGTCATCCGAAACGATGCTTGCCACAAGACCGAGATCCTTGGTTTTTTTCAAATATTGTAGCTGGCTGCTTTCATCTAAAGCTGGGGAGATCTTGACCAAAACAGGATGAAAGCGATCCGAAATATCAGTGAGGATTGTCGAATACTGCTCCAGGTACATCTTGTCCCTTGCCTCCTCCAAGGTGCATGAAGCAATCACCCGCTCCTCATAAGTCTCCAAAAATCGACGCTGCTCATCCGGATTGAATCGAGTAGGACCAGCGGCTTTTTCTAAAATTGTTTTATTAATATCTGTCATAAGCATAGTATAGCATAAAGCGCGGCAGAAGAATAGAAGTATGCAAAAAAATTAAATAAGGAGGGAAATGAAAGAAAAAAAGAACGTGGAATCGTTTTCTTGTTAAAAACTTCTCAATTTTCGTAGATTTCCTTGTTTTTTCTTGAAAAAATAGCTTAATTACGATATGATAGAGGAGTAAAAAATATAACTCAATAAGGAGAGTAAGAAATGTCAATTATTACTGATGTTTACGCTCGCGAAGTCCTAGACTCACGCGGTAACCCAACACTTGAAGTAGAAGTTTATACTGAATCAGGTGCTTTCGGACGTGGTATGGTTCCATCAGGAGCTTCTACTGGTGAACACGAAGCTGTAGAACTTCGCGACGGTGACAAATCTCGTTACGGTGGTCTTGGAACTCAAAAAGCTGTTGACAATGTAAACAACATCATTGCTGAAGCAATCATCGGCTACGATGTACGTGACCAACAAGCTATTGACCGTGCAATGATCGCTCTTGACGGTACTCCTAACAAAGGTAAATTGGGAGCAAACGCAATCCTTGGTGTGTCTATCGCTGTAGCTCGTGCTGCTGCTGACTACCTTGAAATCCCACTTTACAGCTACCTTGGTGGATTCAACACTAAAGTTCTTCCAACTCCAATGATGAACATCATCAATGGTGGATCTCACTCAGATGCTCCAATCGCTTTCCAAGAATTCATGATCGTACCTGCTGGTGCACCTACATTCAAAGAAGCTCTTCGTTGGGGTGCTGAAATCTTCCACGCACTTAAGAAAATCCTTAAAGGTCGTGGTCTTGAAACTGCCGTTGGTGACGAAGGTGGATTTGCTCCTCGTTTCGACGGAACTGAAGATGGTGTAGAAACTATCATCGCTGCTATCGAAGCTGCTGGTTATGTTCCAGGTAAAGACGTATTTATCGGATTTGACTGTGCATCATCAGAATTCTACGATAAAGAACGTAAAGTTTATGATTACACTAAATTCGAAGGTGAAGGAGCTGCTGTCCGCACTGCTGCTGAACAAATCGACTACCTTGAAGAATTGGTAAACAAATACCCAATCATCACTATCGAAGATGGTATGGATGAAAACGACTGGGAAGGTTGGAAAGCTCTTACTGAACGTCTTGGTGGTAAAGTTCAATTGGTTGGTGACGACTTCTTCGTAACAAACACTGATTACCTTTCACGTGGTATCAAAGAAGGATGTGCTAACTCAATCCTTATCAAAGTTAACCAAATCGGTACTCTTACTGAAACATTCGACGCTATCGAAATGGCGAAAGAAGCTGGTTACACTGCCGTTGTATCACACCGTTCAGGTGAAACTGAAGATTCAACCATCGCTGACATCGCAGTTGCAACAAATGCAGGACAAATCAAGACTGGTTCACTTTCACGTACAGACCGTATCGCTAAATACAACCAATTGCTTCGTATCGAAGATCAACTTGGTGAAGTTGCTGAATACCGTGGATTGGAATCTTTCTATAACCTTAAAAAATAATCTAGTATACTAGATTAGAAAGATCCTTGAGTTTTCTCAAGGATCTTTTTTTGCGATTGGGGTAAACAAAAATTCCTCAACTATCTAGTTGAGGAATCATCTTATTAGAACAAGCCTTTGATTTTGTCCAAGGCACCGCTGACCATTTCATTTCCAGATACAAGCCCTTTGGCTTGTTCAAGGTAGTCACCGAGGTTGTCTTTGTTGTCATCAACAAATTTCTTTGCAGCGTCGAAATCTTTCTTTTCGATCATTTCTTTTACTTGGTTAAATAAGTCCATTGGATTCATGCTTGGATCTCCTAAAATATAAGTTGTGAAGTCAGGCTCACGCCTTTTTCTCATCTATTTAATCATTTTTTTAGAGGTTTGACAACTAAAACGACTTAATGAAAAACCGTACAAACGGCCTCTGGAACATAGAAGTCGTCGGATAGAAGGGTCAATTTTCCGCTAGCAGAATCTCGTTTGAAGACGGTAGCATTCGGTGAATCTTGATGGGCTGCGATTAGGTGGTTTTGATCAGGACTAAGCGTGAAATCACGTGGATTGAGCCCTTGAGTTGGAACAATTTCAATGAGTTCTAGGCTACCATCTGCTACGACTTTGAAGACAGCGATGGAATTGTGAGCACGGTTAGATGCATAAAGGAATTTTCCATCAGCTGAGAGCTTGATAGCAGAGGCCCATTTTTGACCATCGTAGTCTGATGGAAGTGTGGAAACAGTTTGGAAGTGTTCGAATTCACCCATACCGTCATAAAAGAGCACATCGATCGTAGCATTTAATTCATTGATGAGATAAGCAGTCTTATAGTGAGGATGAAAGACCAGGTGACGAGGTCCTGCCCCTGGAGCTGTTTGATACTGATTGATCAGGGTTAGGTTTCCTTCCTCACTGACATCATAGACATGCAAACTGTCTGTTCCTAGGTCACACGTGATCAAGTACTGATCTGGTGTAAGGTCTGCATAGTGGGTATGTGGACTTGCTTGATTGGCATGAGGACCACTTCCTTGGTGGGTGTCTTGATCGACAAAGGACAAACGCCCATCTGTCTCTAGCTTATAAACGAGAACTTGGCCTTTGTGATAGTTGGCTCCATAGACCAGTTGACGCTTGTTATCGACAGAGACATAGCAGAGTGGAGCACCCTCTTCAACAACGTGATTGAGCGGCTGAAAATCAGCTGTAAAGCTTGCGATTCCTCCTTTACCCTCTTCAGCTCCGACACTGTAGAGGTTTCCTTTTTCAGAAAAAGCGATATAGGTTGGATTGGGTTCAGCTGCCACTAATTCAAGTTGGTTCAATGTCCCTGTTTCAGGGTCAAATTGTGCCTTGTAAATTCCTTTGGATTCTTTTTTGGTATAGGTACCGAAATAAATGGTTTGAGACATAGGTCACCTCATATGATTTGTTAGGTTTATTATATCAAAGGTCCTATTGGAAGGCAATTGCTAGTTGAAAAGGCGAGGTTCTTTCTTTCTTATTTTGCTAGTTTTTTCGTAACTTCAAGCTCAAAAAATGCTAAAATAGAAACAGATTGAAATGAAAAGGAGTTCTCTGTGGATAATAAAGAAAAACAGTTTAGTTTGTCCTGGTTTTTTAGATGGTTTTTAGACAACAAGGCCATTACCGTATTTTTAGTTACCTTGCTGTTGGGCTTGAACCTTTTGGTTTTGAGTAAAATCACCTTTATTTTTATTCCTATTTTTGAGTTTGCAGGAGCCGTCATGCTGCCTGTCATTATTTCTGGTTTGCTCTATTACCTGCTTAACCCTATTGTTGACTTTCTTGAAAGAAAAGGACTCAAGCGGATTTTTGCGATTTCCTTAGTCTTTTTCTTGATTGCAGTGCTTTTAATTTGGGGTCTAGCTGTAGTGATTCCATCCGTCCAACGACAAGTGGTGAGTTTCTTTCATAACCTGCCAACTTATTTGGAAAAGGCCAATGCAACCATCGATGATTTTCTAGATAATCGCGTCTCCTCAGATATCAAACCCCAATTAGATGAGATCACTAAGGAATTGTCTGCAAACATTACTTCTTGGGCGAGTTCGATCTCTGGGCGGGCTGTTAATTGGGTCAGCAATTTGATCGGAGTTGCTTCGCAAGTCATTGTTGCCTTGATCATCATGCCTTTTATTGTCTTTTATCTTCTACGAGATGGAAAAAATTTAAAGGGCCACATTGTTCGCTTCTTACCGACCAAGATTCGTAAATCTGTGGAACAAGTTCTCTCCGACGTCAACACCCAACTCTCCAATTATGTTCGAGGGCAAATTACAGTAGCCATTGTCGTCGCCATTATGTTCATCATCTTCTTTAAGATCATTGGCTTGCGCTATGCGGTGACACTGGGGATTTCTGCGGGGATCTTGAATTTGATTCCTTACTTGGGCAGTTTCTTAGCCATGTTACCTGCTTTAGTATTAGGCCTGGTAGCAGGACCAGAGATGTTTATCAAGGTCTTGATTGTATTTGCAGTGGAGCAAACCATTGAAGGACGTTTTGTATCACCGTTGGTTTTGGGAAGCCAGTTAAATATCCACCCGATTACCATTTTATTTGTGCTCTTGACGTCAGGATCTATGTTTGGAATCTGGGGAGTTTTCCTTGGAATTCCAGTCTATGCATCTGCTAAGGTGGTGATCGGAGCTATCTTTGAATGGTATAAGGTCGTCAGTGGCTTGTATGAAGAACACAATGAAATAGAAGAGGAAACACACAGTGAGTCATAGTCAACAAATGGTAGAGGCTCTCGATCGGCAAGAGCTAGAAGAGGCAGAAGTTCAATTTCAACAGGCCTTGTTAGAAGATAGTGAAGCACAATTATTGGATTTAGGTCAATATCTTGAAAGTATCGGTTTTTACCCTCAGGCAAAAGAAATCTATGAACAGATTGCAGAAACCTACCCAGAAGTGTATCTGAGTTTGGCAACTATCCTTGCAGAGGAAGGCCAAACGGAAGAGGCCTTTGCTTATTTAGAAGAAATTGGTCCTGAGTCTAACTGGTATGTGGCGAGTCTCTTGGTTAAGGCGGATCTCTATCAGCTGGAAGGACTCGCAGATGTTGCGCGTGAAAAATTAGTTGAAGCAGCCAGTCTGTCTGATGATCCGATTATTCAATTAGGGTTAGCTGAAATTGATCTGGAATTGGAACGCTATCAAGAGGCTATCCAGGAGTATGCCCAGTTGGACAATCGAGAGATTTTGGAAGCGACAGGGATTTCCACCTATCAACGGATTGGTTTTGCCTATGCCAATCTTGGTAAGTTTGAAGCAGCTGTTCCTTTCTTAGAGAAAGCTCTGGAGATTGAGTTTGATGACCAAATTTCTTACGAATTAGCGACCTTATTGTCAGACCAAGAAGAATACCAAAAAGCCCTGATCTACTACAAACAAATTGACACTTTGTCCCCTGAGTTTGAAGGGTATGAGTACGGGTATGCCTTAGCTTTACAGGCTGAAAATGACCGTGAAAAAGCGCTTGAAATTGCCAAACACGGGATTGAGAAGAATCCCTTTGATGCCCAATTGAAGCTTCTTGCTTCTCAGCTTTCTTATGAGCTCCACCAGCCTGAACAGGCAGAAGCTTATCTATTAGAGGCTAAAGAAGTGGCAGATGATCTCGAAGAGATTGCTCTTCGCCTGACTACCCTTTATTTGGAACAGGAACGCTTTGACCAAGTTTTGGATTGGCAAAATGAAGAAGTCGAAACGGTTGTCACCCGGTGGAACATTGCCCGTGCCTTGGCTGCCTTGGAGAAAACAGAAGAGGCCGTCTCAGCCTACCAAGAGCTTTATGAGGATTTAAAGGACAACCCAGAATTCCTCGAAGCCTATGTTTATCTGTTGCGTGAGGCTGGAGATGTGACGAAGGCGCGTGAAGTGGCTAACCAGTATTTGGCGATCGTACCAGACGATGTGCAGATGCAAACCCTCTATGATAACCTCTAATATAAATCATATCGTGAAGATTCGCAATAGTTTGTGGTATACTGGTAGAAGATAGAATGAGGAGAGAAAAACATGGAACCAGTGAAACTTTTTCAATACAATACCTTAGGTGCCCTAATGGCGGGTCTGTACGGGGGTTCATTTACGATTGGAGAACTCTTGGAACACGGAGATCTGGGAGTTGGGACGCTTGATTCTATTGATGGAGAGTTGATCGTATTAGATGGTAAGGCATATCAGGCCAAAGGATCAGGGGACCATCCTGAAATAGTCGAAGTTTCTCCGGATGCCAAGGTTCCTTATGCAGCAGTTGTCCCTCACCAAGCAGAAGTGATTTTCCGCCAACGCTTTGAAATGACGGACGAGGAATTGGAAGCCCGTATTGAGTCTTATTATGATGGGGAAAATCTGTTCCGATCTATTAAGATTCATGGTGATTTTGCCAAGATGCATGTCCGTATGATTCCAAAATCAACACCAGAGATGAAGTTTGCAGAGGTTGCAACCCATCAGCCAGAATATACACGGGAAAATGTCACAGGTACCATCGTCGGTTTTTGGACATCGGAAATTTTCCATGGCGTGAGTGTGGCAGGTTACCATTTGCACTTTATTTCAGATGACCATACCTTTGGTGGCCATGTCATGGATTTTGTCATCTTAGAAGGGATTGTAGAGGTAGGGGCCATCGATCAGCTGGATCAACGTTTCCCAGTTCAAGACCGTCAGTACCTCTTTGCTAAATTCAATGTTGATGAGGTCAAAGAAGACATCCATAAAGCAGAATAAAAAGGTTGAGCGAAGCTCAACCTTTCGTATTGAAGATAATGTTATTTAAGAAACTTTCCTTAGGTGAGAACGGACGTCAGCGAACTTCAAAGAAGTTCCATGACTAATTAAGATACAGAAGGTGTTTGCGGATAAAGTCAAAATAGGGAGTAGGACAGAAGCAATATTATTTATGAACGCTTCGCCGTCCTACCCCCACAAGGCTGATTAGGTATTCTTCCGAGCTTGGAAAGCGACAGAAGAATCCAATCAGCTACTGTGTCTTGGATTTATTGCTATTGCAGCTTGTGTTTTGACACCATCCGCAGCCCGTGTTCAATTAGGTTTGAACCTCTTCGGTCTTTAATTTCTGGGCTCAGGCTAAAACAGTTTCCCAAACTGTTTTACTCTCAAAACTCCCGAGTGCTAGAAACAAGATTGTTTCTAGCACTTTTCTCACGGCGGAAAGTTTCAATATATGTTGAAGGAGCCTAAAAGTATACCTCATTTTATTTTTCAGCATACTTGGAACAGTTTGTCTACATACTCAAAGGTTGAGCGATACTCAACCTTTTATTTTTGAAATCAGTCTTCTAGTTTCATAGCTTTGATTTTTTCTTCTTCTGGGGTGACCCGCAGAGTCTTCTGGCCGGTATAGGTGACAAAGCCTGGTTTTCCGCCAGTTGGTTTATTGAGTTTCTTGGCTTCGATCATATCCACTTGGACCAGGTTAGAGAAACGGGCCTTGGAATAGTAGGCCGCCAACTCTGCAGCATCGGTCTTTACTTCATCCGATGGATTTAGATTTCCTGTAATGACGACGTGGCTGCCTGGGATATCTTTGGCATGGAACCAGAGTTCGTCTTTCTTAGCGATCTTAAAGGTTAATTCATCGTTTTGGAGATTGTTGCGACCCACTAAAATAATGGTTTTTCCGTCACTAGCCAAGTATTTTTTTGGTTTTTTCCGTTTATGAATTTTTTCACGGTTGCGTCGTTTGATAAAGCCGGTCTGGATTAACTCCTCTCGAATCTCTGCCACCTCAGCCAGGCTCGCTTGAGAAAGAGCTGTTTCAACCGTTTCAAGATAAGAAATGGTTTCCTTGGTTTCTTGAATGAGGATGGTCAGATGTTTGACGGCTTCTTTTAACTTCTGATAGCGTTTAAAGTAGCGTTGGGCATTTTGATTGGGGGTCAGGGCCTTGTTGAGTTGGATGGTGACCGGTTCATTTGTATAGTAATTATCCAAAACAACCTGCTCTTGGTCGTTTGGTACCTGATGGAGGAAGGTTGTCAGCAATTCTCCTTTTTGGCGGAATTCTTCCGCATTGTCGGTCGCTGCTAACTCAGCTTCTTGTTTGGCTAATTTTTTTCGGTTCTTTTCGAGATCGTTTTCGACCTTTCGGATCAATTCACTAGCCTGTTGTTGCACCCGATCGCGTTCAGCCTTATCTCGGTAATAGTCATCTAGCAGATCTGAAAGTGTCTCAAACGTTTGACTGGACGCATCCGAAAAGGGAATAGCCGAGAAGGATTTGGTCGTTAGGCGTGGCTCAGTTGGAGCTTGGAAAAAGGCACGGAAGGTTTTTAATTTTTCATCCGTCTCAAGTCGCTTGGCCAATTCTTGAGACGTATCTCGCCCCAAACCTTGGAAACATTTTTGAAGGTTCTTTGGGCTTAACTCTTCTTTGTGAAGAAGGGCAAAAAGGGCTTCATCTCCAATTGTAAAAGGATTAACCGCGTCTGTTTTCGGAGGGGCTACATAGATTGATCCAGGAAGAATGGTCCGGTAGCTATTTTGTGAGAAGCCGACATGTTTGATGGCCTCGATGATTTTATTGCTGGTCCGGTCTAGGAGAATAATATTACTGTGCTTGCCCATGATTTCGATCATTAAGCTGACAGAAATGGCATCTCCAATTTCGTTTTTATTGGAGACACGGATTTCGAGAATCCGGTCGTTCTCCAATTGCTCAATCCCTTCGATGACAGCGCCTTGAAGATATTTACGCATGACCATAATAAAGGTATTAGGAAAGGCAGGATTTTCAAAGTTGGTTTGGGTCCGTTGGATCCGTCCGAAAACAGAATGGGCAGAGAGTAAGAGTTTTTGGTTTTTCCGATTGCCTCGGATTTGGAGTACCAATTCTTGCTCGAAAGGTTGATTAATTTTTTGAATGCGACCACTTAAGAGTTCGGCCTTCAATTCTTGCACCATATGGTGTAAAAAAAATCCATCAAAAGACATGGGATTCCTCATCATTCTAGCTGTTATTCTAGTAAATTATATCAAAAATAGAGCGGAAATCCCAGAAAGAAGCAAGGGGATGTAATATAGAAAATGCGAACGTTTCCAAAAAAATACTGAAAAAGTATTGACTTTTTTGAAAGAAAACTTTAAAATGTAAGAAATTAGAAAAGTAGTAAATGAAAGTTTCAAGAGAGCCCACGGTTGCTGAGAGTGGGTAGCGGCAGTTTATGAAATTGGACTAATGATGAGATGAATTTGAAACAATAAAAATTCGGTTGGCACACCTTATCGTGCAACTTGTTGCTAGACAAGACAGAGATATGGGGGGAGACTATCCTTTTCCCATAAGTGAGGTGGCACCGCGATGACACGTCCTCACATAGCTTTTGCTATGTGTGGGCGTGTTTTTTGTTTTAGATGAGAAGGGAGAAAAGATATGAAGAAACGATGGCGTCGCATTCTTTAGAGGATGAAAAATAGAAGAAAATGAAAAAATAGAAGAGGTAGTAAAATGAAAAATAAACGGTTAATGGGAATTATTGGTTTGATTGCAGCAGCAGTCATTGGGACAGCGATCTATTCAGCTACAGCTGGTAAGGACAACAAGGCAGCAACTAGCAATGAAAAGGCAAAAGTTGGGGTCTTGCAGTTGGTCAGCCACCCTTCGCTTGATTTGATCTACAAGGGGATTCAAGATGGTCTAGCTGAAGAAGGCTATGACAAGGACAAAGTGGACATTGATTTCCTCAATGCAGAAGGGGACCAAAACAAGGTTGCAACTATGAGTAAGCAATTGGCAGAAAAAGATAATCAAGTCTTGATTGGGATTGCAACCCCATCTGCTCAAGGTTTGGCTAGTGCAACCAAAGACAAACCAATTGTCATGGGTGCTGTAACCGATCCAGTCGGTGCAAACTTGGTCAAAGATTTGAAAAAACCAGGTGGCAATATCACTGGGGTATCTGACCACAATCCTACTGAGCAACAGTTGAAATTGATCAAAGAGTTGACTCCAAACGTAAAAACAATCGGGGTTCTTTACTCAACCAGTGAAGATAATTCCAAATCTCAAGTAGAAGAATTTACAAAATTAGCTGAAAAAGCAGGTTACAAGGTGGTTCCTTATTCAGTTCCTTCTACAAACGAAATTGCTTCAACAGTATCGGTTATGTCAGGTAAAGTGGATGCTATCTGGGTTCCAATCGACAATACCATCGCATCAGCATTCTCAACTGTTGTTGAAGCCAATAAAGATGCTAAAAAACCAATCTTCCCAAGTGCGACAGCCATGGTAGAAGCTGGTGGCCTTGGTTCAGTCGTTGTCGACCAACATGATCTTGGGGTAGCAACTGGTAAAATGGCTGCGAAGATCTTGAAAGGTCAAAAACCTGCAGACACACCTGTTGAAATCTTTAGCCAAGGAAAATCTGTCATCAATAAAAAAGTCGCAGATGAATTGGGCATTACTATTCCAGAATCTGTCTTGAAAGATGCTGGACAAGTCATTAAATAAAAACGAAACGAATCACAAGAGTAGCAGGAGAATTTGGCTTTGATAGGTCTTTTAATCGGGACCTTTGAGGAGAAAGAAATGAAAGTCAAGCTAACGGACCTTCATCCGACCCAACTATACTTATCAGAAAAGAAGTTACAAGCTATCCAGATGCTTGATCAGTCGGCAGAAATCATCAATATGGATCCAATTAGTATTCTTACATTTGGAAATCGCTTCTTGATTACAGACGGGCATCACAGGGCTTATCAGGCTTTGTTGGCGGGTCAAGATACGATTTCTGCTGAGTTTGATAGAGATGGTGGCGATGACTTGTATGCTCTCTATGCGCAAGCTTGCGAGGAAAGAAAGATAGACTCTGTCTTGGATTTAAAAAATCGTATCTTACCTCAAGATGAGTATGAAGCAAAATGGTATAACTGGTGTGATGGTTTTAACCAAGCAGCAACTCTTCTATTGAAAAGGAATGCAGATGAAACCGACCAGGCAAATAGATAATGCATTACGTCCTGTTCCTTCTTCTATTGAAATTAGTCTCATCTAACTTGTTTTTTAACTAAAAATCTGATAAACTAGATAGTAATTGAATAGAAATCTGCAAGACTAGTACCTCAAGGGAAGTGCGACAGGGAGAAGAGCCGTGACTGAAAGCTCTTTGCATGAAAGCTGGGTGAATTCACTTGCGCAAGGATTTAGAAATTAAGGTCTGGTTTACAGATAAAAAACGGATGGTACCGCGTGTCAACGCTCCGATTAGGAGAAGGCACGCGGTTTTTTTCTATGTCTGTAGGTGGACCATGATGGAGGAAATATGTCAACGATTGAAGAACAACTAAAAGCGCTTCGAGAAGAAACGCTGGCAGCCTTGAAGCAGATCTCTGCTGAAAATAAAAAAGAGATGCAAGAACTACGGGTCTCTGTTCTTGGGAAGAAAGGATCTCTGACGGAAATTCTTAAAGGGATGAAGGATGTCTCTGCTGAGATGCGTCCGGTTATTGGAAAACACGTCAATGAAGCCCGTGATGTCTTGACGGCTGCCTTTGAAGAATCAGCCAAACTCTTGGAAGAAAAGAAAGTCCAAGCGAAACTAGCTAGCGAAAGCATCGATGTGACCCTTCCAGGTCGTCCAGTTGCTAGTGGTTACCGTCATATTTTGACCCAAACCAGTGAAGAAATCGAAGATATCTTTATCGGGATGGGGTATCAAGTCGTTGACGGCTTTGAAGTGGAGCAAGACTATTATAACTTTGAACGGATGAATCTGCCTAAAGATCACCCAGCGCGGGATATGCAGGATACCTTCTATATCACAGAAGAAATCTTGCTTCGGACCCATACTTCACCTGTACAGGCGCGGGCTATGGATGCGCATGACTTTAGCAAGGGACCATTGAAGATGATCTCTCCAGGGCGGGTTTTCCGTCGGGATACGGATGATGCGACCCACAGCCACCAATTCCATCAAATCGAAGGCTTGGTCGTTGGGAAAAGCATTTCTATGGCCGACCTTCAAGGAACGCTTCAATTGATCGTGCAAAAGATGTTTGGTGCAGAACGTCAAATCCGTTTGCGTCCTTCTTACTTCCCATTCACTGAGCCATCTGTTGAGGTCGATGTCTCTTGCTTCAAATGTGGTGGAGCGGGATGTAACGTATGTAAGAAAACTGGTTGGATTGAAATCATGGGAGCCGGTATGGTTCACCCACGGGTCCTTGAGATGAGTGGGATTGATCCAACAATCTATTCAGGATTTGCCTTTGGACTTGGTCAAGAGCGTGTGGCCATGCTTCGTTACGGAATCAATGATATCCGTGGCTTCTATCAAGGAGATGTTCGCTTCTCAGAACAGTTTAAATAATCATGTTAGTTAGAGTAAAAATCGATCAATTAGAGACCTTACGTGACCTAGAAGTGGAAACCTATGGGGATACCTTTGGTCCCTATATTGTTGAGGAAGATTTGGAAGATTACTTCTCTACTGTGCTCTCTTTGGAGCAAATCGAGAAGGATCTGTTAGATCCAGAATCCGAAACCTATTTTGTCCTCAATGAAGAACAAGAAATCTGTGGTTTTCTCAAGATCAACTGGGGTCAGGCGCAGACCGAGCCAGTAGAGATGGACAAGTCCTTTGAGATCCAACGGATCTATGTCAAAAAGGAATTTCATCGGGCTGGTTTTGGCAAGGAAATGTTTAGCTTTGCGCTGGATCAAGCCAAGAGCCGTGGCTTTGAGTGGGCTTGGCTAGGTGTCTGGGAACGCAACTTTAAGGCGCAAAATTTTTACTATCGCTTTGGATTTGAACGATTTAGTGAACACCAGTATATCACCGGAGATACCGTGGATACAGACTGGTTGTTGAGAAAGAAATTGATCTAGAAGGAACAAGAAACTTCTATTCTAGAGAAGGGGAGGCTATGAGACCTACCTAAGCCAGCCTCGAGCTGGAAAACACAAAATGAAAGGATCAAAACGAGGGTGGATGGAGATCTAGGAAGGATATCTAGATTTCAGCATTTCCCTTGGTATCTTACATATGTTAGTTAGTTATAAATGGTTAAAAGAATTGGTGGACGTGGATGTGCCATCAGAAGAGTTGGCTGAAAAAATGTCAACTACAGGGATCGAAGTAGAAGGTGTGGAATCGCCTGCTGTTGGTCTCTCAAAAATCGTTGTCGGAGAAGTCTTGTCTTGCGAAGATGTGCCAGAAACACACCTTCATGTCTGCCAAGTCAATGTGGGTGAAGAAGAAGCCCGTCAAATCGTCTGTGGAGCACCAAATGTGCGTGCAGGCATCAAGGTCATGGTAGCTCTTCCAGGTGCTCGCATCGCGGACAACTACAAGATTAAAAAAGGGAAAATCCGTGGCTTAGAATCCCTTGGGATGATCTGTTCTTTGGGTGAGTTGGGTATTTCTGACTCTGTTGTCCCGAAAGAATTCGCAGATGGCATCCAAATCTTGCCAGAAGATGCTGTTCCAGGAGAAGAAGTCTTCTCTTACCTCGACTTGGATGATGAGATTATTGAACTTTCCATCACTCCAAACCGTGCAGACGCTCTTTCTATGCGTGGGGTAGCGCACGAAGTAGCAGCGATCTATGACAAGGCGGTCAACTTTAAAGAATTTAGCTTAACAGAAACAGACCAAGCTGTAGCAGATGCTCTTTCTGTCAGCATTGACACAGACAAGGCTCCTTATTATGCAGCTCGTATCTTGGACAATGTAACCATCGCACCAAGTCCACAATGGTTGCAAAATCTTCTCATGAACGAAGGTATCCGTCCGATCAATAATGTGGTCGACGTGACCAACTATATCTTGCTTTACTTTGGTCAGCCGATGCATGCCTTTGACTTGGATACCTTTGAAGGAAGCGAGATTCGTGTGCGTGAAGCGCGTGCTGGTGAAAAATTGGTAACCTTAGATGGGGAAGAACGCGAGTTAGAAGCAAGTGACCTCGTGATTACGGTTGCGGACAAACCAGTAGCTCTTGCAGGTGTCATGGGTGGAGAAGCTACAGAAATCTCTGAAAAATCTACTCGTGTTGTCCTTGAGGCAGCTGTCTTCAATGGCAAATCAATCCGTAAGACCAGCGGTCGCCTCAACCTTCGTTCAGAGTCATCTTCTCGCTTTGAAAAAGGCATCAACGTGGCAACCGTCAATGAAGCACTTGATGCGGCAGCAAGCATGATTGCAGAATTGGCTGGTGCAACCGTGCGTAAGGGAATCGTTTCAGCAGGTCAGCTCGACACTTCTGATGTGGAAGTTTCTTCAACCCTTGCAGACGTTAACCGTGTCCTTGGTACAGAACTTTCCTACGCGGATGTCGAAGATGTCTTCCGTTGTCTTGGATTTGGCCTTTCTGGAAATGCTGAAAGCTTTACTGTCAGCGTTCCACGTCGCCGTTGGGACATCACCATCGAAGCGGACCTCTTTGAAGAAATCGCTCGGATTTATGGTTATGACAAATTACCAGCAACCCTTCCAAAAGATGACGGGACAGCAGGTGAATTGACAGCGACTCAAAAACTGCGTCGCCAAGTTCGGACTATTGCAGAAGGAGCAGGCTTGACTGAAATCATCACTTATGCGCTGACAACTCCTGAAAAAGCCGTTGAATTTGCGACTGCGCCGAGTAACTTAACAGAACTTATGTGGCCAATGACTGTGGATCGTTCAGTCCTCCGTCAAAATATGATCTCAGGGATCTTAGATACCGTAGCTTATAACGTCGCTCGTAAGAACAAAGATTTGGCCCTCTACGAGATCGGAAAAGTCTTTGAACAGACAGGCAATCCAAAAGAAGAATTACCAAACGAAATCAACAGCTTTGCCTTTGCTTTAACTGGCCTAGTCGCTGAAAAAGACTTTCAAACTGCAGCTGTTCCAGTTGACTTCTTCTATGCTAAGGGAATCCTTGAAGCCCTCTTTGCTCGCTTGGGTCTTGATGTGACTTATACAGCAACACAAGAAATCAAGAGTCTCCACCCAGGGCGGACAGCCTTGATCTCACTTGGTGACCAAGTGATTGGGGTCTTGGGACAAGTCCATCCTGTAACAGCTAAGGCTTATGATATCCCAGAAACCTATGTGGCAGAATTGAACTTATCTGCTATTGAAGCAGCTCTTCAACCAGCCGCAGCCTTTGTGGAAATCACCAAATTCCCAGCAGTGAGCCGTGATATCGCCCTTCTCCTCAAAGCAGAAGTGACCCACCAAGAAGTGGTTGATGCGATTCAAGCTGCTGGCGTGAAACGCTTAACAGACATCAAACTCTTTGACGTCTTCTCAGGTGAAAAACTAGGACTTGGCATGAAGTCTATGGCCTACAGCTTGACCTTCCAAAATCCAGAAGATAGTTTGACGGATGAAGAAGTCGCTCGCTACATGGAAAAAATCCAAGCTTCTCTCGAAGAAAAAGTTAATGCAGAAGTACGTTAAAAATTTGATGAAAACAGTTGAGACATGCTCTTAGCTGTTTTTGTTTTATTACAATCTTCTTACAAGTTTTTGAAAGAATTTACAAATATCATAGGATCGTTTATAATAGAAGAATAAACATTAGTAGATTTACTGAAAAAAGGAAGGAGAATGGGGATGTTAAATATGAGAAAACCTATCCTGTCACTTGTTGGTTTGTTGGCAGTAGTTAGTCTAGTTGGATGTCAACAGGCTGAGGGCAAGAAGGGAAATTCAAAGGAACTAAGTCAAGAACAAATTATCGACAAGGGGCTCCAGGCTTTTGAACACCTCAAAGATGGGGAAATCAAACTGGAGAGTAAGATTGAGAGAAAGTTTAGTGAACCAACAAGTGATGGAGATACACACGCAGTATATACTCTGACTTTTGAAGGATCCTTTGAATTAAAACCAGTGAGGGTACGTGGACTATATACGAACAACGGTACGAGTCAAGAAGAGTATTACGATGCCTTTCACGAGTATTCTAGACCAAAAGACTCATCAGAGTGGGAAATGTTTTCTTATTCTCAAGAGAATAAACAACCTGTGGGGGTAAATCAAGAAGCCATACGCTTCTTTCAGACACAGAAAGACAAGTTTGAAGTGACCAAGAAAAAGGACCAGTATGTCTTAACCTATAAGAGTAAGGATGTCAATCATTTACTAGAACCAAATAACGCCGTGTTGCAAGGCCCTGTTCCCATAGGAGTTAGTTATTTTGAAAATTCAGAAGGGAGCTACCAGATAGACCTCATCGTTTCTAAGGAGAACTTGACACCTTTAGGTGTTACTTATACTTGTACTTCTAATTCATCTTTTGCGAAAGAAAAATTAACGTGTAAAATTACCTATTCAAAACAAAATACTGGTGTCCAAGTAGAAGTACCAGAGGCTGTTGAAAAATTAGGTGGTATTTAGTTCAAAAGGAGTGAAGATATGAAACATAAAAGAAAATTATTAGTGTTTTTCTTATCTCTTCTTGCTTGTCTATTCCTTTCAGCTTGTCAATCGGCTAAAACCCCTTCAAAGGATACGACACAAGATAGTGGGAGTAAAGATGTGAAAACGTATATCCAAGCCATGAGAGATGCAAAAAACATGGAATATGTCAGTAAAATTTATCGAAAGAATCTACTTGAGGTAAAAGGTTCACAATCACTAATGTATGAAACAACCTTACGACATGGGAAAATTCAGTTTGACCCGCAAGTATATAATGAATTTTATACGAAAGATGGAGGAAATGGATCTACGATAGACAGTGATTCAGATCATTTTCGAAGTCTTGCCAATAAAATAGGTTCTACAGGTTATGGGGAGAAAATTTTGAGACTATATTCTCCTGAAAAAGGGGTTCTGTATAAAAAAATAAAGAAGGGAGACGATAGTTGGACTTGGAATAGAGTGGATGAAGCTACAGATCCAGATCTAATATATAAAAATAGAAAAGATCCAGAAGTGGGGCGTCATGAGCTTATTTTAAAACTTTATGAGAAGTATGCGGATCGATTTAAAAAAACTATCGATGGTCAGTATATCTATCTGGAATTTAAGGGTGATGTTAAGAAAGATATTGATCAAATTGGAGAATTTCAAAATACTTTGTTAGATAGTGAGCTTTACACCAAAGGGAAAAAGGAGATTCAGTCCGTCAAGTTGCACATTTATTTGTCTATGAAGAAAGACTCCTCAAATAAAGAAGAAAAATTAGTTCCTAGCGAGGCTAGGATTCAACTAGATACCAAATTGAAAAATGATAAAGGGCGAACGGTGAACAATGAAGACCATTTTGAATTTACTTATCGAGATATTAACCAGATAAAAGAAGTCAAAGCTCCCCAAGATTTTAATATCGTAGAGAATTAAATAGGAGGATAGAAAAACCATTGGTTCAATTGACCAATGGTTTTTTACGTTTCTGATTTCTGGTACACACCAATTCTTTACTGGTGGCGATGCGATTGGTGCATTTCGTCTTTGATGGGGCAGGAACACTTACAATCGCCACAAGAACCTTTTACCTTGAGGTAGGAGCGAAGACCTTGTCCAGCTAAAAAAATAAGGACGGTAATAAGAATAGTTGACATGGTAACCTCCTAGATATGAGTGGTAGATAAGTTTTTTAAGCTGATGAGTTGATCATTACTTTGCTGTGGCTTGTGGAAGATGCAGGGAACAAGGATGATGAAAATGATCAGAGCTAGCCTAGTCCTACTAGTTTAGACTTCATCGATATTAAACACGTGTAAGATTATCTTGTAGCGACCAAAGTTATATTTCTTACTATGGAAGTCTTTTCAGATTCATAGCAGGGAGAAAAGAATCTTTAAAAGGTGCGCAAATGCGGGCCTTTTATTTCTTACCTCAAAATATCCATGTCAACCATCCTTCTATTTTTGACAAATATTTTTATTTTTTTGAAAAATATACTTGTCAAAAAGAAAAAGAAGTGTTACAATAATTTTAGTTGAAAGAAGGGGAGGTATTCTTATGGGAGCTATATGGATTCTATTTATCCCTTTTCTGGTTATCATTTATGCAAGCTCAGAAAAGAAGATAAAAAAGTTGAACAAACGTATTAAAAGATTAGAAAAACAAGTGAAAGGAAATCAAGAAATGTCTAGACTTTTAGAAGAATTAAAAGGCCAAACGGTCAAGGTGACAGTAAATGGATTTGGAACTACGTGGGAAATTGTTGATTTTGATGAAGATTGGGTCAAACTGACCCGTGTGATTCATAAACAACAGAGGGAAACCAAGTTAGTCCGTATCGAAGATATTCAAGGTATTCAACTATAAGGGGGCTGATGCCATGATTTTAAAAAATCGATTGAAAGAGCTGAGGGCGCGTGATGGACTCAACCAATCCGAGCTAGCCAAGCTAGCAGGGGTCTCGCGCCAGTCCATCAGTCTCTTGGAACGTGGTGAGTATACACCTTCTGTCATTATCGCCATGACCATTGCCCAGATCTTCAATGAACCAGTGGAGAATGTCTTTAGTCTAGTAGAGGGAGAAGAATAATATGAAAAAGCAACAACAAGAACGATCCGCTCGTTACCGGTTTTGGAGAAATGTCGGAATCATTACAGTTTCCGGCTTGATTGGAGGAGTCATTGGTTTTTTGACAGGCATGTTCGGATCCGAAAAACCCCTTGAAATCCAATCCTTCTTTAGTAAAGAAGGACTCCTTTGGGGTTCAATACTTTTGTTTCTTATCGTGTTTATGGTCACGATAGCCTTACTAATAAGCGCGAGAAAAGTCCATCAAAAAATGCTCCAGATAGAAGACGAAGAGGAAGCCTATCACTATGACATCCAGAAGGAAAAACTGTTTGGGTTAGCGACCATTTTTAAAGGAGTCATGATCTTGCCATACTTTTTAGTCATCATCTTTTATAGTCAATGGGTGTATATGGATAGACCTTCCACAGGGCACTTGGCTTTTATCTTTGGAGACTTTACCATGCTCTATCTCTTTCTTGTCTTGATTGCCCTATTTTTCCTATCGGATATCTTCTTTCGCAAGACCTTCCATCTGATTTATGGAAAACCGATTCCCCGCAATGCCAATGCCAAGGAAGTGCGTGAATTTATGATGAGTATGATGGATGAAGCAGAAAAGCAGATTAGCTACGAGGAAAACTATGAAATTATCATTAAGTTAAGCAATTATATCTTGCCGATTTCCTTAATTGCGATATTCTTAGTTGGCATTGCTTTCCATACAGATATCTTGTTAGCATTAGTAGTGGTATCACTGATTTATGTCTATATCTTGGTCTCTCAGTACAAGATTACCAAACGTTATTATAAAGAGTAGAGGAGTCATCCATGTTAGAAATTAGAAATTTAGAAAAAAGCTTTGGGAATAAGCAGGTTCTCTTCGGAGTAGATCTGACAGCTCAACAAGGGCATATCCTTGGCTTAGTTGGGAAAAATGGGGCCGGGAAAACAACTATTTTCCACAGTATCTTGCGCTTTTTGGACTACAGCGGCGAGATTCGCCTAGGTGGCAAAGCGATCACCCAAGAAACCTACAAGGAAATTGGCTATTTGCCAGAAGAACGTAGTCTTATGCCAAAACTCACGATTTTTGAGCAGGTCCGCTATTTGGCTGCCTTAAAAGGAATGAGCACTGCTGAGGTCAAGGAAAAATTACCGACCTGGATGGAAAAACTCCAAGTAAAAGGAAAATTGACCGATAAAATCAAGAGCCTCTCAAAAGGGAACCAACAGAAGGTTCAATTGATCATCACCTTGATCCATGAGCCTAAATTGATCATTTTAGATGAACCCTTTAGCGGCTTGGATCCGGTCAATACAGAAGTGCTCAAGCAGGTCATCTTTGAAGAAAAAGAGCGTGGGGCAACCATTATCTTTTCTGACCACGTCATGACCAATGTCGAAGAGTTGTGTGATGATATCCTAATGATCCGTGATGGTTCGGTTGTCCTTTCAGGGCCAGTCCAAGAGGTCCGTAATAGCTATGGCAAGACTCGTCTCTTTGTTTCTAACGACTTTAGCAAAGAAGAGCTAGAAGCTCTGCCACACGTGACCAAGGTGACTATGACCAAGCAAGGTACTTGGAAGTTGATCTTGGATGATGCGTCAGCTGGTCCAGAATTATTTGACCGCTTGACCAAGGGCCACTACCTAGCAACCTTTGACCACCAAGCCCCAACTATTGATGAGATCTTTAAACTTGAATCAGGAGTAGAAGTATGAAACAGATGTTTGTCGTAATGAAAGAAACCTATATCAGACAAGTGAAATCATGGAGTTTCCTCTTCATGGTCTTCGGTCCCTTCCTCTTTTTAGGATTGAGCATTGGAATCGGTTATCTGACAGGTTCTTCTACAGATGCCAAAAACCAGGTGGCCTTGGTGACAGAAGTTCCAGCTGTCAAAGAAAGTCTCAAAGGAACTGATGGCTTGACCTTGGACTACAAGGATGAAGCTGCAGCTAAAAAAGCCATCAAGGATGAGAAAGCAGCTGCTTACCTAACGGTCGATGAAAAAGATGGCCAGCTAGAAGCGACTTATGTGGGCGACCAAGCCATGAAAACAGATTTGAAAACCCTTGTCGCTGCGAAATTAAGCCAAGTCCAACAAGGAATCAATCTAGCGCGTGCAAATTTAAGCAAAGAGCAACTGACAGCCTTGTCTCAACAGGTTTCTCTGAAAGAAAAAATTGATGAGAAAAAAGAAGGCTTGAAAATGGTGCAAACCATGGTTGCAGGTGCTCTAGGAATGTTGCTTTATATGATTTTGATGTTCTACTCTGGTATCACAGCCCAAGAAGTGGCCAGTGAAAAAGGAACCAAGATCATGGAAGTGGTCTTCTCTAGTATCAAAGCAACCGACTATTTTTTCGCACGCATGCTCGGACTCTTCGGAGTGATTTTTACCCACATTTTTGTCTATGTCGTTGGGCTTGTAGCCGTTTGGATCTTTAGAGCAGATATCCCTGTTGTCAAGGATTTTCTCGCTCCAAACTCTCCAATTACCCAGCACCTAGCAGAAGCGATCTCGCTCAATACGGTCTTCTTCATTATCCTTGGGGTCTTTATGTATGTGGTGCTCTCTGCCTTCTTAGGCTCCACAGTAGCACGACCTGAAGATTCAGGAAAAGCGATTTCGCCACTGATGATGTTAGTCCTCTTTAGCTTCTTTGGGGTAACCACCTTGGGAAGTGCTGGTGATGTCTTCTTATTGAAAATCGGTTCCTACATTCCTTTCTTCTCAACCTTCTTCATGCCTTTCCGTACCATCAATGGCTATGCGACTGGTCTTGAAGCTTGGGCTTCATTGGGAATTGCAGTTCTCTTTACCATCGTGGGAACAGTTCTCATCGCTCGTATCTATGCGAGCCTGATCCTTCAGACCGATGACCTCGGACCATGGAAGACCATTAAACGTGCTCTTAGCTATCGCTAATTAGATAAGCTCTCAGTTACAACTGAGGGCTTTTTGATTTCAAATTGACTTTTGAAATCCTTTTCACTACAATAGAACTACAGAAAAGGAGGCGGACATGAACTATATTGAGTTTGCTGAAAATGAGCGTCTGTCCACGATTGTCCTTGGGATGATGCGGATCAGTCAGATGAGTGAAGATGAGGTGGAGGCCTTGGTAGAGGCAGCCTTGTCGATTGGCATTAACACCTTTGACCTAGCGGATATCTATGGTGATGGCCAGTGTGAGGTCCTGTTGGGTAAGGTTCTCAAGCGCCGTCCGGATCTTCGGAACCAGATGTGGATCCAGTCCAAGTGTGGCATTCGCAAAGACGGTTTTACCTATTTTGATTTTTCCAAGGACTATATTTTGGACTCCGTCGATGGCATCCTCGATCGTCTGCAGATCGAGCGCTTAGATAGTCTCCTCCTTCACCGACCGGATGCCCTCATGGAACCGGAAGAAGTGGCAGCAGCTTTTGATCAGTTGGAGCAAGCGGGCAAGGTTCGTCATTTTGGGGTGTCCAATCAAAATCCCATGATGATGGAATTGCTTAAGACGGCTGTCAAACAACCTCTCAAGGTCAACCAGCTGCAGTTGAGTGCCGCCTTTACACCGAGCTTTGAAGCTGGTTTTCATGTCAACATGGAAGGGGCAAAAGCAGCCGTGCGAGATGGCAGTGTCTTTGAGTATTGTCGTTTAACTGATACTGTGATTCAGGCCTGGTCTGTCCTCCAGCATGGCTATTTCAAGGGGAATTTTGTCGGCAAGGAAGAGTTTGCAGCTCTCAATCATGTCCTTACTGACTTGGCGAAAAAATACCAGGTCACACCGACAGCTATCGCCCTTGCTTGGGTCCTCCGCTATCCTGGTAAGATGCAGGCGGTCATCGGAACGACCAAGCCCCAGCATGTCCTTGAAGCAGGGAAAGCAGC
This sequence comes from Streptococcus sp. S1, assembly GCF_034137685.1. Lineage (NCBI taxonomy): Bacteria > Bacillati > Bacillota > Bacilli > Lactobacillales > Streptococcaceae > Streptococcus > Streptococcus dentalis. Next base: position 1,120,697 of record NZ_CP139418.1, read on the forward strand.
AGCAGTGACCCTAACGCGCAAGGAGTGGTACCAAATCTACTTGGCGGCGGGAAATGATTTGCCTTAGAATAATGGTTATCAAACCAGATTCCACTCTTATCGGTGGTCTGGTTTTTGTTTTGTGGTTTTCAGATTTTTCTTGACAAGTCTTTCTTTTTTATGGTATTCTTTATGCAACAAGTGTTGCGCAACAGATGTTGCGTGAAAGGAGTCTTATGCCACCCAAGGTTAAATTTAGTAAAGAGGCTATGATTGGGACAGCTTTACAATTGGTGAGAGAAGAGGGAATGGCTAGTTTAACTGCTAGAGCATTAGCGGAGAAACTGGGAGCCACACCGAGAGTCATTTTTGGGCAATTTGCCAATATGGCTGAGTTACAAGCAGAGGTTATTGGTGCTGCGGAGATGGTGGTGGTGGAGTATATTCGCAAGGCCTTAGAAGATGAGAAACCTTTTCGATCTGTCGGAGTTGCTTATATCCTTTTCGCTTCAAAAGAACCCCAACTCTTTCAATTGCTTTTCCAAAATCCTAGTAAAGATCCGATTCGTCGCTTTCAAGATTTTCTTCCCATGAAGGATCATAGTTACCAATTAGTTCTGGATTCGATTGTCGCAGACTATCCTTTGACTGTAGAGGAAGCTAGTCGCTTGTACCAGCATCTATTTATCTACTCACACGGGATGGCCTCTATGGTTGCTTCTGGTATTTATCAGTTCGGCATGGAAGAAGTGATTGGATTACTGACAGAGGTTTGTCAATCTCTCATCAAAGAAATGGTAGGAAAGAAATGATTCAACTAGAAAATGTACACAAAAGTTACGGCCAAACCAAGGTTTTAAAGGGGATTGATTTGCAGATACAAGACCAGGATGATGTGGTTATCCTCGGTCCTTCTGGATCGGGCAAGTCAACTCTCTTAAATGTGTTATCAGGCTTAGAAAAGGTAGACGAAGGGCATATCCTTATTCAAGGACAAGATTTGTCTCAACTCACGGATGCTCAATTGACAGCCTTTAGACGTGAGAAGATTGCCTTTATCTTCCAGCAGTATTATTTATTGCCGAATCTGACGGTCAGACAGAATGTAAAGATGGGTGCTGACCTGGCAAACAATCATGATTTTTTGCAGATCATCGAGGATTTGGGGCTTGGCGATAAGCTGGACAAGTATCCGAGTGAATTGTCTGGTGGGGAACAGCAGAGAGTGTCCATTGCTCGGGCCTTGGCCAAAAAGCCAGAGATTCTCTTCTTAGATGAGCCGACGGGAGCCCTGGATGAAGAAACAGGGCGCAAGATTCTGGACTATATCTGGAAGTTGAAGGAAAAGCTAGGCTTTACCCTCATCATGGTGACGCACAACCAAAATATTGCGGATATGGCTAGAACCATTATTCGTGTCAATAGTGGCAAGATTACCCAAGTTGTGACCAATGATCAGCCTCAGACTGCCTATGAGATTGGATGGTAAGCCATGTTTTCAGTAAAAGATATTCGAAAATTAGTTGTCGTCAGTATCATTGGGGCTTGTGCGGTCTTTGTGGCCAATCTCTTCTTGAATTTTTATCTGGATATCGAACAGTTGGAGATTTCGAAAACCAATCCCATGATGCAGACCTACTATGATGCCCAAGTTTCGCTTTCTTGGATGGTGGCCATGGTCAGTGGGGTCGTCTTGTCCTTGACGTCGGTCCTTCTCATGTGTTTTTATATCAAACAATTTGTCGATGACCACAAGGAACAATTAGGGATTTTAAAGGCTTTGGGATATAGTAATGGCCAGTTGGCGAAACGATTTTGGGCCTTTGGACTCAGTTTTGGAGCTGGAGCGCTTCTCGGCTATTTTGCTTCATTTCTCATGATGAGACATTTTTACGACTTCCGTAATGAGAAGGGGATTTTGCCAGAAATTACCATTCACCTTCACTGGCAACTCTTGCTTGCTTTGGTGATCCTGCCAACGACCTTCTTTATGCTTCTCGCGATTGGTTATGCTAGAAGACAACTACAAACGCCGGCTCTTCGCTTATTGAAAAAATCTCCAACACCAATCAAGGTCAAAAGGAGAAAGCGAGCTCCTAAGAAAGAGAAAGACTTCCTAAAAGAGCTGTCCTCGTCACTGATATGGGGGAGAAAATCTATCTTGTTTTTTGTGGTCTTTGGATCCATGTGTTTTGCGGCCATGGTTCAATTGTCCTTTGGCCTCAGGGATTACACAGATGACATCATCCAAACCATGATGATTATGATTGGCTTGATCCTTTCTTTCTCGATTCTCTTTTTGTCATTGGGGATTGTGGTCTCAGAAAGCCGCGAAACCTTGGCTCTTATGAAGGCTTTTGGCTACACCAATCGTGAATGCCAAAGTCATATTCTCGCTCCCTATCGTTTTTGGGCTTATTTAGGATTTGTTCTTGGGACGGCTTATCAATATGGCATTATGGAAATCTTGATCGGTGTGATCAAAGATACGGTTCCTGAAAAGATTGAGCATTACTTTGATGGGAATGTGTGCTTCTGGACCTTGCTTGCTTTTGCTGTGGTTTACGAAAGCCTCTTTTATCTATCCAACAGAAAACTACAAAAACAAACCATCAAAGAAGTGCTCTTAGCTGAATAAATAAAAAAGAGAGTGGGACAGAAATTGGTAATTCGTTAGAATTCGATTTCGTCGTCCCACCTCCGCACAGTTGAGTAGGGCTGTAAAAGCTGATGAAATCAGCGTAGTAGGGCCCACTCAACCACTGCGTCTTGCTCGACAATCCAAAGACAATTGAGAGGCTAGGACTTTTGTCCCAGCCTCTTTTGCACTGAATAAACAGAAAAAATGACACTGTCTAAAAATCTTGCATTTTTTTGTAATTTAGGTTACAATGAAGACTATAAAAAATGCGTAATCCCTAGGGTCTTTCCCTCAGGGAATTTTGTGTGTTTTGACCTATTTTCGGTGGAAAGAAGCTTTGCTTCTACCACAGGAAAAAGTATGAATAACATTGGAGGTAATAATGATTCGATCCTTAATTTCCGAGATCAAAGAATTCAAGAAGCCCTCGATTTTGGCTTCCTTGTTCATGGTATTTGGAGTCATGTTTGAGATTTCGATTCCCTTTGTCATGGCGAGTCTTTTGGACCAGGGTGTTCAACAAAGAAACATGAACAATATTTTGTTTTACGGTGGGCTCATGCTGGTCTGTGCCTTTCTCTCCCTCTTTTGTGGGATGCAGTCTGCCCGTTATGGCGCCTATGCATCGGCTGGTTTTGCCAAAAACCTTCGTCGGGCCATTTTCAAAAAGGTTCAAACCTTCTCATTTGAGAATATTGATCAGTTCTCATCAGGTGGGTTAGTCACTCGGATGATGACGGACGTAACCAATGTGCAAAATGCCTATCAAATGGTGATCCGGATCTGTGTACGGGCACCGCTCAATTTGATCTTTGCCATTGTTGCTTGTTTCTTGATCAATCCGGAAATGGCCATGATCTTTGTCTATGTGACCATCTTTTTGGCAGCTGTCTTAAGCATCATCATGAAGATTGTGTATCCGCTCTTCACAGAAGTATTTGAAGCTTATGATAATCTCAACAATAGCATTCAAGAAAACATCACCAATATGCGGGTGGTGAAGTCCTACGTTAAGGAAGCAGATGAAACCGTTAAATTCAAGAAGGCTTCGCGTTTGATTTATAACATGTTTATGAAGGCTATCCGTGTCGTTGTCTTGAGTAGCCCAGCTATGATGCTTTCCATGTATGCTTCTTTCCTTTTGATCTCTTGGATTGGGGCACATCTGATCGTTGGTGGTCAACTCTCTACTGGGAATTTGACTTCTATGTTTAGTTACACCATGACCATTCTCATGTCGCTCATGATGTTTATGATGATCTTTGTCATGTTGTCGATTTCCATGGCTTCTGTCGAGCGGATCAATGAAGTCTTAACGACCAAAACGACGATTGACTCTCCAGAAAATGGGATCAAAGAAGTCGCTGATGGATCCATCAACTTTGAGGATGTGACCTTTGCTTATACCGATGAAAATGGCGACAAGACCCATGTCTTACAAGGGATTAATCTTTCCATTCGTTCAGGGGAAGTTATTGGTATCTTGGGAGGAACAGGATCAGGGAAATCAAGCTTGGTTCAGTTGATTCCTCGTCTCTATGATGTTGAGTCTGGTCGGGTGACAGTAGCAGGCCACGATGTCAAAGAATACGATCTTGATTCCCTTCGTAAGCAAGTGGCCATGGTTCTTCAGACCAATGTCCTGTTCTCTGGTACGATTAAAGAAAATATGCGCTGGGGAAATAAGGATGCGACGGATGAAGAGATCATCGCAGCTTGTAAGATCGCCCAAGCCGATGAATTTATTCAAGATTTCAAAGAGGGTTATGACACCATGATTGAGCGTGGGGGATCCAATGTCTCAGGTGGTCAGCGCCAGCGTCTTTGTATCGCGCGTGCCCTTCTCATGAATCCCAAGATCTTGATCTTGGATGATTCGACTTCAGCGGTCGATACCAAGACGGATAGTTTGATCCGTCAAGGATTGGCAACCAGCTTGAAAGAGACCACCAAAATCATCATTGGTCAACGGATTTCCTCTATTCAAGATGCAGATCGTATTATCGTGATGAATGATGGTCAAATCGATGCGATCGGTCGTCACGAGGAATTGCTTGCGACCAATGCCATCTACCAAGAAGTATATGAAATGCAAACACAAGGGAAAGGAGAAGCAGATGAAAACTAAGAAAAAAGCAAATCTAGGCTCTATCCTTCGCCTGCTAGACTTCCTTTGGAAAAACCACAAGGTATCCTTGATTGTTTCCTTTATCTTAATCATTCTATCGTCTCTTGCGACGGTTAATGTGACAGCTTCGATTCAGTCCTTGGTCGATGTCTATGTGGAGCCCATGCTGACAAGTAATAGCCATGATTTTGGACCGCTCTTGTCCTTCTTAACACGAGTTGGTTTGATCTGTTTGATCGGGGTCCTTGCTAACTATGGCTTTACCTTGATCATGGCGACCGTTTCACAAGACTCACTTAGAAGTCTTCGAAATCAGTTGTTTGCTCGCATGCAAAAACTGCCAGTTCGTTACTTTGATACCCACCAACACGGGGACATCATGTCTATCTATACCAATGATATTGATGCTCTTCGCCAAGCGATTGAACAATCCATTCCTCAACTCTTATCCTCAGCGATTACCATCCTTGGGGTAACGATTACCATGCTGACGGTTAGTCCGCTCTTGTTCTTGATTGTTCTTGTCATGGTCATCGTCATGGTCTTTATCATCAAGGATGTCTCTGGCAAGTCAGGTCGTTACTTTGGCGCCCAACAAAAGAACTTGGGGATTGAGAACGGCTTTATTGAAGAAATGATGTCTGGTCAAAAAGTGGTCAAGGCCTTTGTGCATGAAAGAGAAAGCATTGAGGATTTTGACCGGATCAATGACCAACTCTTTGAGTCTTCCTACCAAGCCAACCGCTATGCCAATGTCCTCATGCCGATTCTTGGGAACTTGGGAAATGTCTCCTTTGTTCTAACAGCCTTGATCGGGGGACTCTTTGCGCTAAACGGCGTCGGTGGTTTAACCATTGGTGGTCTCATGGCCTTTCTGCAATTGAACCGTTCCTTCACAGGTCCCATTGCACAGGTCTCTCAACAATTGAACTTTGTCCTCATGGCCTTGGCTGGTGGAGATCGTGTCTTTGATCTCTTGGATGAAGAAGAAGAAGTCGACCAAGGAAAAGTGACGCTGGTCAATTATGAACTGGTCGATGGAGAAATGGTCGAAACTGATCAGAAAACCAAGAAATGGGCTTGGAAACACCCACGTCCAAACGGAGATTACCAGCTTGTCAAGATGGTCGGAAATGTGGTCTTTGATGATGTTGATTTCTCTTATGATGGGAAGAAACAAATCCTTCATGGCATCAACTTGTACGCGGATAAGGGGCAAAAAGTGGCCTTTGTCGGAGCGACTGGTGCAGGAAAGACAACCATCACCAACTTGATCAACCGCTTCTATGACATCCAATCCGGAATGATTACTTATGATGGGATCGATATTAAATTGATTGAGAAAGATTCTCTGCGTCGTTCCCTCGGAATCGTTCTTCAAGATACCCACTTATTCACTGGTACGATTGCGGAAAACATCGCTTATGGCCGTGCTGATGCAACACGGGAAGAAATCCTTGAAGCAGCTCGGATTGCCAATGTGGATTCCTTTGTTAAGCACTTGGATCAGGGCTATGAGACAGTCTTGACGGATGATGGGGCTGGCCTATCAAATGGTCAACGACAATTGATCGCCATTGCCCGTGCAGCCCTTGCCAATGCGCCTGTCTTGATTCTGGACGAAGCGACGTCTTCCATTGACTCACGGACAGAGAAAATGGTGCAAGAAGGGATGGATCGCCTGATGGAAGGTCGGACTGTCTTTGTTATCGCCCACCGTCTATCGACGATTGTCAATTCCGATGTCATCATGGTGATGGACCACGGACGCATCATCGAGCGAGGCAACCATGCTTCCTTGATGGCAGAACGTGGCACCTATTACCGCCTGTACACCGGTGGACTTGAAATTGATTAATAATAAAAAAAGCTTGAGCGTTGGCTCAGGCTTTTTTGGCTTATGGATAATGACTTCTTAGAAACTTTCCTTAGGTGAGTACGGACGTTAGGTGAAATTATCCAGTGGATGATTTCAGCAATCCAGGAAGTTCCATGACTAATTATTGAGCCCCTTCGCTCTTTAATTTCTGGGCTCAGGCTAAAACAGTTTCCCAAACTGTTTTACTCTCAAAATTCCTGAGTGCCTGAAACGTTATTGTTTCAGGCACTTTTCTCACAACGGAAAGTCTCGAAAATAAATAGCCATTCATCAAAAATCCTGACTACACTTTCAGGCTTTTTGCTTATTTCTCAAGTAATTCTTGGATCAAGTCTTCCATAGCAGCTGGTTCTGTTTTGGAGGAGAAGCGTTGGGCGACTTGGCCTTGTCGGTCGATGACAAATTTTGCAAAGTTCCATTCGATGCGTTTGCCTAGTGGCCCGGCTACTTGGTTTTTGAGCCAGTCATAAAGAGGAAGGGCTTCTTTACCATTAACCTTGGCTTTAGCGAATCGTGGGAAGGTGGTCTGGTAGTTGAGGCTACAGAAGCTATTGATTTCATCTGCAGTTCCTGGTGCCTGCCCCATGAATTGGTTGCAGGGAATGTCTAGGATTTCCAGCCCCTTTTCCTGGTAGCGCAGGTAGAGATCTTGCAATCCTTGGTATTGCGGGGTCAAGCCACAGCCTGTTGCTGTATTGACCACGATGAGGACCTTACCTTGGTAGTGAGAAAGGGGGATCTCCTCCCCATTCTGGTTTTCTAAAGAAAAATCATAAATGCTGGTCATAGGTGGTATCCTTTCTGTCTCTTCAACTTTTATTGTAGCACAAATCTCCTAAAATGGGGCCAAGAGGAGCATGACTTCTTGCTTTAGTCCCTCCTGTGAAAATGATATAATAAGAAGATAACAAGCTCTCAAGAAAATGCCAAAAGGAGAACGGATCGGATGAAATTACTCTATACGGATGTTCGGACCCCCTTGACCCAGGTCCTGACACAAGAAGCCGTAGGGTTAGTAGAACAGGGCAAGCGTGTGTTTTACATTGCGCCCAACTCTCTTTCCTTTGAAAAAGAAGCCAAGGTTTTGTCCTATTTAGAAGGTCAGGCTTCTTTTGCCATTACCGTCACGCGCTTTGCCCAAATGGCCCGTTATTTCATCCTGAACCAGGTCTTTGAGGAGCAACCCTTGGATGATATCGGTCTCGGCATGCTATTTTTTAAAGCTCTGTCCCAGATGAAGGAGCAGGATCTTAAAGTTTACGGGGCCCTGCGCAAGGATCCTCAGTTTATCCATCAACTGGTCCAGCTCTATCATGAATTGCAGACAGCCCAGATGGATTTTACCGATTTGGAGTTGCTCGAGGAAGCTGAAAAAAGAGAGGACCTCTTGGCGATTTTTGAAGCGGTCTCTGAGATGCTGGTCAAGCATCAGTATGAATCCCAGTCCAAGATGGCCTTTTTCCTCAATCAGGTCGAAGAAGGGCAGCTGGAAGAGCAATTACAGAATGTGGCGATCGTCGTCGATGGCTTCACGCGTTTTTCTGCAGAAGAAGAGGCTTTGATTGGTCTCCTTCACCGAAAAGGAGTGGAGATTGTCATCGGAGTCTATGCCAGTGAAAAAGCCTACCGGGCAAGCTTTAGAGAGGGAAATCTTTACCAAGCCAGTGTTGACTTTCTCCTCCAGCTGGCAAAGACTTTCCAAGTTCAGCCTCAGTATTGTGGGCAAGCGATCGAAGATTCCTTTAGTCGCATGACGCGTATGTTAGAAGCGCGCTACGATTTTTCACAAGTGGAAAATGAGCTGGAGGACCAAGATCGAACCGCTGTCCAACTCTGGCAAACCAATACGCAAAAAGAAGAGTTGGAATTTGTTGCCAAATCCATCCGTCAGCGTCTTCATGATGGGGCCCGCTATCGGGATATTCGGGTCTTGTTAGGCGATGTGGAAGCTTATCAACTGCAACTCAAGACCATTTTTGACCAGTATCAGATTCCCTTTTACTTGGGACGAAGTGAGGCCATGGTCCACCATCCCTTGATTCAGGTCATTGAATCGCTAGGGCGGATCAAGCAGTTCAATTACCAGACAGAAGACGTCATCAATCTGTTAAAAACGGGTCTGTATAGTGATCTGACGCAAGCAGAAGTCGATGCTTTTGAGCAATACCTTCGCTTTGCGGAAGTAAAGGGTGCTACAAAATTTCACAAGCCTTTTACTAGCAATCGTCAGGGCAAGTTCAATCTAGAGGAGCTCAATGCCCTCCGGGAACGCGTCGTAGAACCTTTAGCTCCTTTCTTTTCACAGCGCAAACAAAAGGTGAACCGTCTCTTAACGGCCTTTACAGAGTTTCTGCAAGAGGCTCAGCTTTCTCAGAATCTACAAGCTTTGATCAAGGATCTAGCTTTGGAAGAGCAGGAGCGCTATGACCAGGTCTGGAAGACCTTCCTCCACGTCTTAGAAGAATTGAGTCTGGTTTTTGAGGACCAAGAACTGACAGTGGATGACTTTTCAGCTCTTGTCTTATCCGGCATGCAATTGTCACAATACCGGACAGTTCCTGCTACAGTCGATGTAGTGACCGTTCAGTCCTATGACTTGATTGAACCCTTGACAGCCCCTTATGTCTACGCGATCGGGCTGACCCAGGAACGTTTTCCAAAGATCGCGCAGAACACCTCGCTTCTCAGTGAAGAAGAACGACAACAGCTCAATGAGGCCACCCAAGAAGGAGCAGAGCTCCAGGTGGTGACCAGCGAAAATCTTAAGAAAAATCGCTTTGTGGCGGTTTCGCTACTCAATGCAGCGACCGAACAACTGGTCCTATCGGCCCCTAGCTTGGTCAATGAAACGGAAGATAGTGTCTCTCCTTACCTTCTAGAATTGGCCAAGGAGCCTATTGCCATCGAGTGGACGACCAAACAAGCGCAAGCTTCGAGTGATGACATCGGGACCTACCGAGCCCTCTTAGCGCGCGTGATCGAACTCCATCAAGAGGAGATCACGAGTGAGCTGTCTGCTGAAGAAGCCAGCTTTTGGGGTGTGGCCGTGCGGGTCTTGCGAAAGAAATTGCAAGCGGAAGGCATTCAGATTCCTCAGATTTCAACGGAATTGAAGAGTCGCCAGCTCCAGTCGGATACGCTTCAAGCGCTCTACCCAGAGGGCAAAGCCTTGACCTTATCTGCTTCTGCCTTGAATGAATACTACAAGCACCAGTATGCTTTTTATCTGCGCTATGTCTTGGGCTTACAGGAGGATGAGACGATCCGGCCAGACGCCCGCAGTCATGGGAATTTCTTGCATCGGATCTTTGAAAGGGTCTTAAAAGATAGCTCCGATCAAGCTTTTGATCAGCGCTTAAGCGAGGCGATTCGAGAAACCAGCCAAGAAGCAGAGTTCCAGCAATTGTATGGAGAAAATGGAGAGACCGAGTTTATTCGCAACTTGCTTCTTGATACCGCTAAAACAACGGGGCGTGTCCTCGCCCAGCAAAATGGCATCGAGACCATTGGTGAGGAGACCCTCTTTGGTGGAAGCACCCACACCTCTTATCCATTGTCCGATGGCAGGCTCTTACAGCTACGAGGCAAGGTGGACCGTATTGATCAATTGAGGGATCGGGGAGCCCTCGGAGTCGTGGACTACAAGTCCAGTCTGACGCAGTTCCACTATGACAAGTTCTTTAATGGACTAAATTCTCAATTGCCGACCTATCTTTCTGCGATTCAGGATTTGAAGGAGTACCAAGAAGAGCAAGGGATATTCGGAGCCATGTATTTGGAAATGGGAGATCCTGTAGTGGATCTGAAAAAGACCAAGACAGTAGAGGATGCCATCAATCAAACCATGAAAAGTCAACAGTATAAGGGGCTCTTTATGGAAGATCAGGCGCCTTATCTGGGCGAGGCCTATGATAAAAACAAGGCCATGATGCTGAGTAAGGAAGAACTGGACTTGCTCCTCTTGTACAACGCTTATCTTTATAAAACAGCAGCAGAAGGGATTCTCAAGGGGCAATTTGCCATCAATCCCTATAGTGAAAATGGGCGCAATATCGCACCATTCGTGGAGCAGTTTAAATCCATCACGGGATTTGAAGCGGATCGTCACCTAGGTCAGGCGCGGTTCTTGACCAAACTAGACCAAAAAGGAATACGCGGTGAAAAGGTGAAAGCCGCTTGGATAGAGAAGATGAAGGAGGTCTTGAACAAATGATCAAACAAGCATTTTTGACAAGAGAAGAAATCAAGGCCCTTCAGGCCCAAGAGGCAGCTTCTACCAAAGAGCAAAAGCGGACACCAGAACAGATCGATGCCATCTATAGTTCGGGGACCAATATCCTGGTGTCAGCCTCTGCTGGATCAGGAAAGACCTTTGTCATGGTGCAGCGGATACTGGATCAGATCCAGCGTGGCATCTCGATTAAGGAGCTCTTTATCTCGACCTTTACGGTCAAGGCAGCAGGGGAACTCAAGGATCGTTTGGAAAGTGAACTTGGAAAAGCCCTGCAAGCGAGCGATGACCCAGAGCTCAAGCAACACCTGGCCCGTCAAATCGCAAATGTCGCCACCAGCGATATTGGAACCATGGACTCTTTTACCCAAAAGGTCCTAACGCGCTATGGCTATTTGCTTGGGTTGGCGCCTCAGTTTCGCATTTTACAAAACGCCAGTGATCAACGCCTCTTACAAAATGAAGTTTTTCAAGCTGTTTTTGACCGCTATTACCAGGGGGAAAACCAAGAAGCCTTTGTGCAGATGGTCAAGAATTTCACGGGACAGCGCAAAAATTTGACCTTGTTTAAAGAACAGGTCTACCAGATCTATGACTTTCTTCAGTCGACCAGTGATCCGGAAAAATGGCTGGAGGAGCATTTCCTAAAAGGCTATGAGGAGACCGATTTTGACCAAGTTGAAGGCGATCTGATGGAGAGCATCCAGCAGGCCCTTTATGAGGCAGAAAGCTTTTTTGCCTTTCATCTGTCCAATGAGGGCCAAGCATTTGGCAAGGCCAAATATTTGGAAGCTGTAGAAGAGGTGCTCGATCAAATTGGAAGCCTGACAGGTCGCACCAATAAAGAACAACTGACCTCTGTCCTAAAGGCGGTCGTGGCGATTAGTCGGGCTTCAAATGGGGGAGCTTTGACCAATAGAGCCCGGAAGGAAGAGCTAAAAGACCTAGTCACAGCCTATAACCAGGATAAAACCATTCATATCAATCGCCTCAGAGACTTGGAAAATCAGCTCTATCAGCTGGAATTTCAACAAACCTTCCACCAAGAAGAAGGCCCCATGCTCTCCTTGCTACGGGACTTTATCAGAGACTTTTCTCACGCTTATCTGGAACGAAAAATCCAAGAAAAAGCTTATGAATTTGGGGATATCAGTCATTTTGCGATTCAAATTTTAGAGCAATTCCCAGAGGTGAGACAAGCCTATCAAGAGCGCTATCATGAGGTTATGGTCGATGAGTACCAGGATACCAACCATACCCAAGAACGGATGTTGGACTTGTTGTCAAATGGCCACAATCGCTTCATGGTGGGGGATATCAAGCAATCCATTTACCGCTTCCGTCAGGCGGATCCACAGATTTTCAATGATAAATTTAAGGCTTATCAAGAAGAAGGGGCGAAAGGACGGTTGATCCTCCTCAAGGAAAACTTCCGGAGTCATGTGGAGGTATTGGACGCGACCAATGATGTCTTTCGCCATTTGATGGACGAAGAGGTAGGAGAGATTGACTACAATCAAACCCACTATCTAGTTGCAGGAAGCGACAAGCAGCGGATGGCCTTGCCACAACATCGGGCTGAATTTTTGCTCTATGATGGTAGCCAAGACCAGGAAGAAAAGGCCGAAGACGAGGAAGTTGCTTCTGGACTCGAGACGGTTTCCAAGGGAGAAATTCTCCTGGTCATCAAAGAAATTTTACGTCTCCATCGGGTAGAAAAAGTGCCCTTTAAAGAGATCACCCTCTTAACGGCGTCTCGAACGCGAAATGATGCGATTCTGGAAGCTTTTGACCAGTACCATATTCCGATTGTGGCAGATAGCGGACAGGCGCATTATCTTGAGTCACTGGAAGTGATGGTCATGTTGGATACCTTGCGGACCATTAACAATCCCTTGCATGATTATCCCTTGGTTGCTCTCATGAAATCACCCATGTTTGACTTTGATGAAGATGAATTGGCACGGATTTCCTTGCAGACCCTTCCAGAGCAAAAGCAAGTGGCCTTCTACCACAAGGTCCAGTTAGCCCTTGAAAAGACTGCAGAGCATGCAAATCTGATTGATGCCAAGCTCCTTGCTAAAATCGAGAACTTCCTCAAGGTTTTATCTACTTGGCGCGCTGCTGCCAAGACCCATTCGCTCTATGATTTGCTGTGGAAAATCTATGAGGATCGCTATTACTATGACTATGTCGGCGCCCTTCCAAATGGGGCCCAGCGTCAGGCCAATCTCTACGCTTTGACGCTTCGGGCCAATGATTATGAAAAAGCCAGCTTTAAGGGCTTGTCGCGCTTCATTGCCATGATCGACAAGGTGATCGAAAATGAACACGATTTGGCCAGCGTCCCTCTTGCAGCACCAAAAGATGCCGTCCAGCTCATGACCGTCCATAAGAGTAAGGGGCTGGAATTCAAGTATGTCTTTATCCTCAATATGGACAAGGCCTTTAACCGTAAGGATCAATCAGGGCCAATCATTCTCAGTCGCCAAAAAGGGATTGGCTTTAAATATGTTGCGAACCTGCCGGTTGAGACAGAGAATCCTGCTGCTCCAGAAACCATTCGCCTGCAGATCGAAACGCCTTGCTACCAACGCAATGTGGAAGAAACAAAATTGGCCACGATTTCTGAGCAGATGCGTCTTCTATATGTTGCGATGACGAGGGCTGAGCTCAAGCTCTATCTAGTCGGAAAAGGCCGTGAGGACAAACTGCGCGATACTGATTGGGGGACCAGTCGCAATGGCAAGCTAGATCCAGAAAAACGAAAAGAATGGACCTCTTATCAGGACTGGCTCTTTGCTATTCAAGATGTGTTTACCAAGAATACCCTGGCCTATGACACGCGTTTTGTGACAGATGAAGACCTGACACCAGACCAGTTGGAGCCACTAGAGAAGGAGAAGGATTCCAGCCTTGATCAGCTCAAGGATATCCGTCAGTCAGAGGATATTCGTCGGGCCTTGGATATCTTGGAAAATGTTGATCGGCTCAATCAGTTCTATGCTCCGGCCATTCATTTGCCAAGTGTCCGTACTCCTAGTCAGATCAAGAAATTCTACGAGCCGGTCATGGATGCCAATGGCGTCCAGATCATGGATGCAAAGAGTGTGACGCCTGACTTTGAGCTGCCAACTTTTGGTCAAGAAAAAGCCGTGACAGGAGCCCAGGTCGGTAGTGCTGTCCATGAACTCATGCAGCGCGTGCCTCTTGAAGAAGAAATCACGCTAGATACACTGCGTCAAGCCTTGGAGCAAGTTCAAGCAGAGCCAGCGGTCAAAGCCCGTATCAAGCTAGAGGCCATCCTTGCTTTCTATGAGACGCCTTTGGGGACCTTGCTTCAAAAAGAAGCCTCTCGAGTCCGTCGCGAAGCTCCCTTTGCCATGCTGAAGAAAGATCCAGCTAGTGGTGAGGACTTCGTCGTGCGGGGGATCTTGGATGGTTACGTGGTGCTAGAAGACCGGATCCTGCTTTTTGATTACAAGACGGATCACTACAAGGTCCCTAGTCAATTGGTCGAACGCTACCGGGATCAGCTCGATCTCTATGCAGAAGCTCTTCGTCGTTCTTATGGACAAGAGCAAGTAGAAAAATACCTGGTGCTTCTAGGTGGCCCCCATCTAGAAGTGGTGAAAGTGGAGTAAATCATGGCAATTGCACAGGAAAACATCGAACGGATCCAAAGAATGGAAGGTTATTTGAATGACTATGCCAAGACTTTGGAAGAAACCAAAAAAGCAGTGGAACAGCTAAAAGAGCATCAAGAAAGCTATATCCAACTGCGCGATTATTATAGTAGTCAGACCTATTTTGATGACTTGGACCTGTCCAATCAAGCTGACTTTCCAGCAGATCTTCCTTGTGGTGTCTTGTCCGAAGATGCTGTCTATGATTTGTTAGACGAGCATTTTCAGATGGGAGTGGAACTCTTGGAGATCGCAACGAAGATGATCAAAGAACGGTGAAATCATTATTTATATTTTATCTTTCCTTAGGTGACGGCGGACGCTAGCGAACTTCTACGAAGTTCCATAGCTAATTATTGAGCCCCTTTGCTCTTGAAATTCTTAGCTCAGGCTAAAACAGTTCCCCGAACTGTTTTACTCTCAATAATTCCGAGTACCTGAAACAGATTCTGTTTCAGGTACTTTTGTCACTGCGGAAAGAAAAATATAGTTAAATAATAGCATAGAAAACAGAAATATAGTTTTGAGGAGCAGTTTTATATGTTAAGCGTTTACAATTATAACTATATAGTGTAGAATATAGTTATTAAAAACACTACTTGTAGTATTATTTGGGAGGTTCTTATGAACAGAAAAGTTAAAAAGGTTTTAGGGTATGGACTAGTGAGCTTAATGCTATGTGGTCCAGTGTTGGCCAGTACGGTTGGCGCAGAAGAATCTGGATCTATTCAAACCACAACTCAATTTAAAAATCATAAAGATGGTAGCCAGTCAATTGTTGGTAAGACAACGCCAAATACTAGATTAAGAATTGGTTATGATGGTACGGTAGAGACTGTATCCGATGGAGAAGGAAATTATGAATTGAAGATCCCAAGTGGGAGTGCTTTTAAGAATTATGATAGGTTTACAATTTATAAAATTAATTCTGATGGAAACTCAAGTTATGATACGGATGGTTTTGCAGATACTGAAGCTCCAAGTATTCCAGATTTTCATCTTATTGCAGGAGATAAAGTTATCAATGGAGAAGCAAATTACAATGATAGAGATGGAAATGCAACATTTAAAATAATTTTACCAAATGGAGATACTAAGGAGACTTCTACTGATTCTGAAGGAAGATGGGAATTCGAATTACCTGATGTCGGTCCAGGTGAAAAAATTAAAATTATTTCAAGTGACAAAGCTGGTAATACTTTAGAAAAAGAAATTGAAGTTTCTGAAGTTAAATCTCCAGAGGTGAATAAATCAATTCAGTATAGTCCTAATTATCAAACTTTATCAGGATATACCTATCCAAATTCTACAGTATATGTATTGTTACCAGATGGTACTAAATTATCTGCTGAAACAGGAGAAAATAGTTATTATTCAATAAATATTCCTGAGGAACACTATTTTTATAAAGGTGAAGGAAAAGCAGAAGTTTGGGTTTCTAAAAACAACAAATTTGAATCAAATAAAGTAGAAGTTGAAGGCTTTTCTGATGATGAGTCTAATTCAAATAGTAGTGTAAAGGAATTATATGGTACTTTATATGTAAGGAGTGATAAAAGCCAACAATTTATGGGTTACCTAGGTACTTTTCTAAAAAATGTGTATTCCTTACTTGAACTTCCTGATGGATTTGTAATAGAAGGTAGGACAGACGATATTGGATGGATAAAATTTAATATCCCTGCAGAACATGCATTAAAGAATGGTGAAAAAGGTATTGTTACTTTTAAATCTCCAGAAGGAGTATTTAAAAACGAATTTACTGCTTATATTGTTCCACCAAAAGTTGGAGAGATAAATAATGTCATAGAAGGAAACAATACAATTGGAGGATTAGTTAATCATCATATAACGGATGAAAATGCACTAAATGAAAAATCAAAAGTTTTAATCATTCATGTAATACTTCCTAATGGGACAGAACGTTTAGTTGAGCCTGATAGTAAAGGAAATTGGATTTTATCAACCCAAGTATTAAAAAAAGGAGATGTCTTTAAAGTATTCACAGAAGATACAGTAGGTAATTTATCAGACACCTATATCATTAAAGTTGGAGAGACACCATCAGTGGTGAAACCAGAAAGTAATAATAAGGAAGAAGAAAAGGTAAATAACGAAAAAGATACAAATAATGAAACTAAGAAGAAAAGTGAAAGTAAAGAAAAAGGAAAAACGGAAGTTAAACCTACTGGGGAAAAAGTGACATCAAGTTCTCAGACTAGTCAAAAAGAAACAAGTAAAGAGACTGATTTGAAAGTAACAGATAGTACATCCAGTGATAAAACTTTAAAGTCAAACTCTAATGTTTCAAAAGATAAGCAGACTACTTCTAATAGTGATCGTAAAGAAAGCAATGGGACAGTAGTAGGTGAGAAATCTAAAACTGGATATTCTAATAATAAGAATTCAGGCTTAACTTCTTCTGTTCAGAAAGTCCAAGGTAAGCAAAACAAGTCATTACCAAATACTGGTACAGTAAATCATTTATTTGCTATGATTTCAGGACTTGTTTCATTTATAGTTGGATCAGTCATTTTTAGGCTGAAAAGAAGCAACTAACAAACACAAAAAAAAGCTCCGGTTTCCCGGAGCTTTTTGAATGATTAGTGTGAGACACGGCGACGTGCTGCTTTTTTGCGGTTTTCTTCGATGAAAGCTGCTTTTTGTTCTTCTGGTTCGATTACTTTTTTCTTGAATGTGTAAACTGCACCTGCGACAGCAGCAACTGTACCAGCAACACCAGTAACAAAACCTTTACCAAATCCTTTAGCCATGAGAATTTCTCCTTTTCTGAACTTTAAATATTTATGTTATAATATATGGTAACGAAAAAACGTGAATTTTGCAAGGAAAAACGATGAAAACCAAGATAATTGTGATTGTGGGACCGACTGCTGTTGGAAAGACAGCTCTTGCGATCGATTTAGCACAAGCTCTCAATGGTGAGATTATCAGTGGCGATAGTCAGCAAGTCTATCGCAAGCTGGATATTGGAACAGCCAAGGCGACACCAAAAGAGCAAGCTGCAGCTCCCCATCATTTAATCGATGTACGGGAGGTGACCGAGTCTTACTCGGCTTTTGATTTTGTAAGAGAAGCCAAGACTGCCATTGAAGATATCACAGCTCGAGGAAAGCTTCCTATCATTGCAGGTGGGACGGGTCTTTACATCCAAAGTTTGCTCGAAGGTTATCATTTAGGTGGTGAAGTTCCTCATGAAGAGATTCTGGCCTATCGCGCTCAATTGGACTTGTTGTCGGAGGAAGACTTGTACCAAAGAGTGGCGGAGCAAGGACTTGTGATTCCTCAGCTCAATCGCCGTCGGGCCATGCGGGCTCTTGAAATTGCGCATTTTGGGCAGGACCTCGCAAACGAAGAGACCGATTATGAACCCTATCTCATCTGTCTAGATGATGAACGGTCCTTGATCTATGATCGCATCAATCGCCGAGTAGATCGCATGCTAGAGGAAGGCTTGCTGGATGAAGCCCGTTGGCTCTATGATGACCATCCGGAGGTTCAGGCAGCTAAAGGCATTGGGTACAAGGAACTCTTTCCTTACTTTAAGGGAGAGCAGAGCCTTGAGGAAGCCAGTGAGATCCTCAAGCGCAATACGCGGCGGTTTGCCAAACGGCAGTTGACTTGGTTTCGAAATCGAATGGAAGTGACCTTTTACGCCATTTCTGCACCTCACTTCAAGGAGCAGGTTCTTGCAGATGTAAAGGAGTTTTTGTAACATGATTGAAACAGAAAAGAAACAAGAACGCATCCTTTTGATTGGTGTGGAACTTCAAGGCATGGACAATTTTGACATGTCTATGGAGGAGTTGGCGAGCCTGGCTAAAACAGCTGGTGGAGATGTCCGGGGTTCCTATACACAAAAGCGGGAAAAATACGATACCAAGACCTTTGTCGGCTCAGGAAAACTAGAAGAAATCGCGCAAATGGTCGAAGCAGATGAGATTACGACCGTAGTGGTCAATAATCGCCTGACCCCCCGTCAAAATGTCAACTTAGAAGAAATCCTTGGGGTCAAGGTCATTGACCGGATGCAGTTGATTTTAGATATCTTTGCCATGCGGGCTAGGAGTCATGAAGGGAAGTTGCAGGTGCACTTGGCCCAGCTCAAATACCTTTTGCCACGCCTTGTCGGTCAAGGGATCATGCTTAGCCGTCAGGCTGGGGGAATTGGTTCTCGTGGTCCAGGGGAAAGTCAGCTGGAGTTGAACCGCCGGAGCGTTCGCAATCAAATCACCGATATCGAGCGCCAGCTCAAGGCAGTTGAAAAGAACCGGGAAACCCTTCGTGAAAAACGCTTGGAATCACCTGTCTTCAAGATTGGTTTGATCGGCTATACCAATGCAGGAAAGTCGACCATTATGAATCAGCTGACCAGTAAGAGCCAGTATGAAGCCGATGAACTCTTTGCGACCTTGGACGCCACAACCAAGAGCATCCATCTAACAGGCAATCTGCAAGTGACGCTGACCGATACGGTTGGCTTTATCCAAGATCTACCAACAGAGCTGGTATCGAGCTTTAAGTCGACCTTGGAAGAAAGTAAGAATGTGGACCTCCTGGTCCATGTCATCGATGCGTCTGATCCCAATCATGAAGAGCATGAAAAGACGGTGCTTTCGATCATGAAGGACCTAGATATGCTGGAGATCCCTCGCTTGACGCTTTACAACAAAGCAGATAAAGTAGCAGACTTTACACCAACCCAGACACCTTTTAGCTTGATTTCAGCACGCTCTGAGACAGCCCGTGAAGATCTCCAGGCTTTGCTACTAGAAAAACTGAGAGAACTCTTTGTTCCCTTTACCATTCGCGTTCCTTTTTCAAAATCTTATCGGACACATGATCTAGAAACAGTAGCGATCATTGACCAGCGCGAATTTGAAGAAGACATCGAGGTCATTCAAGGCTATATCGCAGAGAAAAATAAGTGGAAGTTGGAAGAATTTTATGACGGATTACGTTGATTTAGCAATAAAATATGGAGGCTATACCAGCCTCGATCGGGTCTATCTGACCAATCTTTTAAGCACGATCCCTGAGGAATTGCGTCTCCGTGTGATTACGCCTCCCCCAAGTGTGATCAACGCCTATTTTGCTGAGCTCTATCAAAAGAAGAGCCCCAAGGAGGCCATGGATTATTTCTTGGACTTGAGTCGGGCATTTGACTTATTCACAGTTCAGCAAACCTTTGATGAACGAAATCCCTTTATCCGCCTCAACTTATCAGGTAAGTCTTATGGCTTGGCTTACGTAAATGAAGAGCTAGCCTGTGTCTTTGCTGAACATCCAGCAGAGGATATCACCTCTTCGATTTTATTCGAAATTGCAGAGATCTTTCCTCATTGTTTTGTCTTTGAAAAAGATGGCAAGATCTGTCTGCAAGAGGCCGGCCCAGAAGTGGTCACTAAAACAGAAGCCCTCTCCGCCCTGACTGACTTGATGAGCTTGGAAGATGGACGCTTGAAACTGTCAGGATATAACCAAGAGGAGCTCCTTGAGCTAGCGCAAGCCTACCCAGGCAACCTTTCTTTCCGTTCAGAGAACCGGACGGCCATGATTTATATAGATAGAAAGTAGACAATGGACATTCAATTTTTAGGAACGGGAGCTGGGCAACCCTCAAAAGCCCGAAATGTATCGAGCTTGGCGCTCAAATTGCTAGATGAGATCAATGAAGTCTGGCTCTTTGATTGTGGTGAAGCGACACAGAATCAAATTTTAGAAACGACCATTCGTCCACGAAAGGTTAGCAAGATCTTTATCACTCACTTACACGGAGACCATATTTTTGGTTTGCCAGGTTTCCTCTCTAGCCGGGCCTTCCAGGCCAATGAAGAGCAGACGGATCTGGATATCTATGGACCAGTAGGGATCAAATCCTTTGTGATGACTAGTCTTCGCGTATCAGGCTCTCGCCTGCCTTATCGCATCCATTTTCATGAATTCGATGAACATTCTCTAGGTAAGATTTTAGAAACCGATAAATTCACGGTTTATGCGGAAGCTTTGGACCACACCATTTTCTGTGTGGGTTACCGGATCATGCAGAAGGACCTCGAAGGAACACTGGATGCGGACAAGCTGAAGACAGCAGGGGTTCCTTTTGGTCCGCTCTTTGGTCAGGTCAAAAATGGACAAGATGTCACCCTGGAAGATGGGACTAAGATCATTGCAGCGGATTATATTTCAGCCCCTCGGCCTGGTAAGATTATCACGATCCTCGGAGATACCAGAAAGACTGATGCTAGCGTCCGCCTTGGAGTCAATGCGGATGTCCTCGTCCATGAGTCTACCTATGGCAAGGGCGATGAGAAGATTGCTAAGAAACACGGCCACTCGACCAATATGCAGGCGGCAGAAGTGGCGCGTGAAGCTGGAGCCAAGCGCCTTCTTTTGAACCACATCAGTGCTCGCTTCTTATCAAAAGACATCAGCCAATTGCGCAAGGATGCATCCAGCATTTTTGAAAATGTCTATGTCGTCAAAGATTTGGAAGAAGTGGAGATCTAAGATGCGAACCATTCTCATAACAGGAGCAAGTGGAGGCTTGGCCCAAGAAATGGTCAAGCTCCTCCCTGAAGATCGCCTGATTCTCCTAGGTAGAAATCAAGAAAAACTGGAACAACTCTATGCCAGTCATCCTCAAGCTGAATGCATCGGGATTGATATCACTGATTCCTCAGCCGTCCAAGATTTGGTAGAAGAGCTCTATCAGCGCTACGGGCAGATTGATATCTTGGTCAACAACGCAGGCTATGGGATTTTTGAGGCCTTTGATCGCATTTCTGACCAGCAGGTGCAGGAAATGTTTGAGGTCAATACCTTTGCCCTCATGCAGTTTTCACGCTTGATGGGTGCGCACATGAAGGCAGCAGGAAAGGGGCACATCGTCAACATCGTCAGCATGGCGGGTCTCGTCGCAACTGCCAAATCCAGCCTTTATTCGGCCACCAAGTTTGCGGCCATTGGTTTCTCCAATGCCCTGCGCTTGGAACTCATGCCCTTTGGTGTCCATGTGACGACGGTCAATCCAGGCCCCATTCGGACCACTTTCTTTGATCAGGCAGACCCAGACGGAAGCTATGTCAAGGCTGTGGATCGCTACATTTTGGAACCAGACTTTGTGGCTAAGAAGATCGTGAAAAGCTTTGGAAAACCAAAACGTGAGCTCAATCTGCCTTGGCTCTTGAACCTGACCCACAAGCTCTATACCCTTTTCCCACGCATCTCGGACAAGCTAGCCAGCAAGATGTTTAACTTCAAATAGGAGGAGATCGATGGCCGCAAATATTCAAGCCTATTTAGAAAACCTCCAGCAACCCTGGGGACAGATCTATTATGATATCCTTTTTGCTCAATTACAGGACATCAAGGGGAAGCGGGTGCTTGATTTCGGGAGTGGTTTTGGCCTTGTAGCCAACCACCTGGCACAAGACAATGAGGTCCTTGCTGTGGAACCTAATGAGGAAATGGTGGCTTTGCGGGCCCAGGACCATCCCTACCAGCAATTCGTCGGAAGTCTGGACCAGTTAGCAAGTCTTGAAGATGCTAGCTTTGATGTCATTCTCTGCCACAATGTCTTGGAGTATGTAGAGGATCGCAAGGTGATTCTAAAGGAATTCACTCGTCTCTTGAAACCAGGAGGCCTGCTCTCTATCGTCAAGCACAATGAGGTTGGCCGCGTTCTGCAGACCGTCGTTTTTGAAAATGATCCTCAGAAGGCGCTTGATCTCTTAGCAGGTCAGAACTTGGAAACTCACTTCATGGGCTTGGCTCAGGCCTATGATCTAGATAGAGCAGTAGAAGATCTAGCCCTCGAAGTTCAGGACTACCAAGGGATCCGAGTCTTTTATGCATTGCAGGACAACCGCTTCAAGGGCCAAGAAGGCTGGCGAGAGTCTATGCTTGAGATGGAGCTAGCTGTTTGCCAAGAGTCCCCTTACCGGGATATCGCCTTCTTCCAGCACTATAGGTTAAAAAGGAGTTAAGATGTTAGATTATAAAAAAGAAATTCCAGCGATGACAGACCTACTCGCACTCTACGGCTCGGTTGGTTGGACCAATTATACCAACAACCCATCTATGCTGGAACAAGCTGTCAAAGCTAGTCTCTGGCAGTTGGCCGTCTATGATGAGAAAGAGCTCGTCGCCTACATTCGCTTGGTAGGTGATGGCCACTCGGTTATTTTTGTGCAGGACCTTTTGGTAAGACCAGATCATCAGCGTCAAGGTATCGGAAGGAAACTCTTAGAAGAGGCTTTAGGGACCTTTCCAAATGTCTATCAACGGCTCCTTGCCACTGAACGTAGCGAAAAAAATCTAGCCTTTTACCAGTCTCTCGGCTTTGTCGAACTTTCCGAGCAAGCCTGTACAGGGATGATTTATATAAAATAGAGAGTGGGACATTAATCGGTAATTCGTTAGAATTCGATTTCGTCATCCCACCTCCGCAAAGTTGAGTAGGGCTGTAAAAGCTGATGAAATCAGCGTAGTAGAGCCCACTCAACCACTGCGTCTTGCTCGACAATCCAAAAATAATTGAGAGACTAGGACTTTTGTCCCAGCCTCTATCTATTTGACTGACAAAAGGGGGGATTGATGGTAAAATGAGGAGGAGATTAGGTTAAATTTAGCAAGGAGGTCAGGCTATGAAACTCAATGATTTCAAACTATTCGCAGGAATTCCACTTGTCCTTTGTTGCCTCCTTCTTTCCAGTTGTAAGATCATGACACCGAGTGATTATAAAAAAAGCGAAGGAAGTTGTCAGCAGTGAACTTGCTAAGGTTGGTCTGCATGGGGATGTTAAATTAATCGTCTTTCCTGGCAGGCTTTAGAAATTCCAGGTTATAAAGTCGATTTTACTTATTCGGAGAAAACCTATGACGGTCAAACCGTACCTCTTGAGGTGCATGCTTTCTTACAAAATGACTGGTCTGATCCCTATGGACAAACCACTCCAAGTTATAAAGAAGTTTTTACAGAGCAGAAGGCAGTACAGAAAAAAGAAGCCCAACTACTGGATAAGCTTAAAAAGCAGGATTTAGGAATGACTCTCTCTTATTTTCATTTTCTCCCCAATGTTAGTTCTTCTTATCAAAAGGAGGCTGCAGCAGAATTGGAAGAACTGGCGGCTCAAAATAGGCAAGAAGGAAAGAAAGATTTCGCAGGTTATTACCAGATTCCGTACGCCACCCTTATTCAAAAGGGGATGGTTCGTATGATGATCTCAGTAGAAGACGACCAATCCATCCAGGAAAAGGATTTAAAAGCTGCCGCTAAAAAGTTGGATGCTAGTGTTCTTCCAGATGGTGACTATGATTTCTATTACCTGGATTTCAAGAATAAAGATCATGAATCCATCTCCTATCATTTTAACGTTAAGGATGGACAGGTTGTGAAATTGGATCAGTAAAAAAGGTGAAATAGGAAAAACGACAGCTCAAGATGAAGGTCCCTGAGCTGTTTTTGTTATCTATTAAAGAAAAACAGGATAAAAAAGAGAACCTTTCGGTTCTCTCTATTTGTTTCAACTTCTATGAATGAGAGTAGAAGTTTCTTCGTTAGGGGGTTGATAGAAGTAAGGACTGTTCCTAATGATACGATTAGTTATCAGTCAATTTCCGTTTGATTCCAACAGCACCTGCTAAGACAAGAATTCCTGAGAAGACAAGTCCAGATGCAACAACTTCACCTGTATTAGGAAGAAGTGTTTTGTGACCTCCACCATTGTTTTCACCATTGGAACCTGGCGCACTTGGTGTCGTTGTAGTACCAGAATGTTCAGGTTTATTTGGATTTTCGGGTGTAGTCTTAGGTTCTACAGTAGTAGTTGTTGTATCTTCTTCACTACTATTGTGGTTTTCTGGTTCTTCTGGTGTTGTAGTCGCTTCGGTAGTCTTAGGTTCATCGGTAGTTGTTACCGTAGTCTTAGGCTCTTCTGTTGAAACAGTTGTATCAGGAGTCTCAGGCGTAGTAGTTACAGTAGTCTTAGGCTCTTGAGTTGTAGTAGTTGTAGTTGTGGGCTCTTGAGTCGTAGTAGTTGTGGTTGTAGGCTCTTGAGTCGTAGTAGTTGTAGTTGTGGGCTCTTGAGTCGTAGTAGTTGTGGTTGTAGGCTCTTGAGTCGTAGTAGTTGTAGTTGTAGGCTCTTGAGTCGTAGTAGTTGTGGTAGTTGTAGTTGGTTTATTTGATGTGTTGACCACTTTAATCACGTTGTCATCATCAATTTTCTCAACTTTAGAAGTGTAACCTTCTGGAGTGTTTGTTTCCACTACTGAGTACTCAATCTTCTTACCGTCTTTGATACCTGGCAATTTCGTAAATGCTGCTTTCCAGCCAGAAGCTTTTGTAAGGGTTTGTGTTAACCCATCCAAGGCTTTGCCGTCCGCATACAATTGAACAGTAATATCTTTACGGTCAGCTTCATCGTCACCAACCCATTCTTTTTGAACAGTCACAGTTGTGTCACCAGTTAGCCAGAATTTCAATTCAGTGTTGTTCCAGAATGCTGGGTCAGTTTGAGGTGTTGTGATTTCATCAGCTGTCAATGTAGCATTGTTGTCAACGCGAATGGTTGTCTTAGGAATTAATGTTTGGTATTCAACGATCAATTCATCGCTAGAAGCTGTTTTAAAGACATCACTGACATCTGATAAATTCACGGTAAATCCATTGCCGTCCGCATCGAATTTCACATGTTTCCAGAAGTCCCAACCTGAAGCAATCACTTGTCCACCTTTTCTTAAAGTGAAGGATGGTTTCAAGTAAGTTCCCACAAAGAATTCATTTGCAGCGTGGTTAGCAGCAGGAGCAAAAGTGATTTTTGAGTAATCGACTGCTGGAGCTTGGATTTTATCTGATACAACAGGGTTTGTTAGGGCTTGTTTCTTACCATCTCCGTTGATACGGATGAACCATTTTGTCAGATAGTAGTCATCTCCAACTTTCATCCATGCATAGTTTTCAGATACGTCTAATTTGAATTCCTTAGATACATAGTCACCTGTAAGGTTGTATTTATTTAAGACAGATTCAAATACACCAGGACCATCAGGACGAGTGATGACAACGGATTCAGATCCAACCTTAGAAGTGGCAGTTTTGTTTCCAGGATTTCCTGGAGTGCTGTCCCACACTACTTGGTATGAGAAGCCACCCTTAACGTTTTGGTTCATGGATTCGATGGCTTTTTTAAAGGTAAAAGTAATCTTTTTGTTTGTCATCGTAATGGTCGCTACTTCAGCGCCATTTGCTTGAAGTGATTGTGTTGCAATTTCAGTGATGTTGACACCTTCTGGAGCATCAATAGTAAACGTATCGCCTTCTTTAACTGATTTACCAGTTAAATCCCAGTCAAATGAAAAGGTAACCTTTTGTCCACTTGCTTGGGCCTTTAAGTTGGAGACAGTTGGTGAAACAGTAGTGGCGCTTACGGGTTTAATCACAGACAACCCTAAGGCTACCACACCGATGATAGCTACAAATGCAACTATCTTTTTATAAAGAGATTTCAATTAGCCTCATTTCCTTTCTTCTGCCTGCCCTTTCCGAGGTTTTTCTATTTAGTGATATATCCTAAAATAGAAAGACTTCTAATTTCCACTCCATGAAACCAGCCGCCTCAATTTAAGATGGACCGATGAAACGTTTGCTCCTTTAATGGAAAAAAATGAAAACAAACCCACCGATAAAATCAGCTCAAACCCTCTAACTACGTTTGTTTAGATAGAAAAAAGAGAGAAATGACAAGCGTCATAATGTTCAAGTGATAATAAGCGTTACAAATTTTAACAGAACAATCATTCCATTACATATTTAAAAAAGATTATTATCACTAATATTATAAGCTTTTATGTATACAAGTCAATCTAAATGTAACAAAAATAAAAGATATTGTTCATTTCGTCGCAACCACTTCTTGACCTTTTTTCCACCGCCATTTTCGGCTTTCATGATATAATATTCAGATAAGAAAAAGAGGAGACCAAAAGCTAGATGATCACTTCAAAATACGATTGGCAGTTAGCTTCGCCAAGAGCAGATGAGGCCTTTTTAGCCCTTGCCAAAAAAGCAGGCCTAGAAGCATCCGTGGCAACCTTGCTGTATGAGCGTGGCATTCAGACCAAAGAGGATTTAGAAGACTTTTTAGAACCCAAGCTGGAGAAGCTACACGACCCTTATTTGCTCCATGATATGGACAAGGCAGTGGAGCGCATCCGACGGGCCATCGAAGATTATGAGCAGATCCTCGTCTACGGAGACTATGATGCGGATGGGATGACTTCGGCCTCCATTATGAAGGAAACCTTGGAGCAGATGGGGGCAGAGGTGCAAGTCTACCTACCCAACCGATTCACAGACGGCTACGGTCCCAATGAGAGCGTCTACAAATACTTTATCGAGCAGCAAGGCATTTCCCTGATTGTCACGGTGGACAATGGGGTTGCGGGAAATCAAGCCATTGCCATGGCCCAAGCGATGGGAGTCGATGTCATCGTGACGGACCACCACTCTATGCCAGAGGTTTTACCGGATGCATATGCGATCATTCATCCGGAGCATCCAGATGCGGATTATCCCTTCCATTATCTAGCAGGATGTGGTGTGGCCTTTAAGTTGGCCTGTGCCCTCCTAGAGGAAGTACCAGTCGATCTCTTAGACTTGGTAGCGATTGGGACCATTGCTGACATGGTCAGCCTGACAGATGAGAATCGGATTCTGGTCAAATATGGTCTGGGTGTTCTCCAACATACCCAGCGCATGGGCTTGCAGGAGCTCTTGGAGATCGCAGGGATTCGTCCGGAGGATGTCAATGAAGAAACGGTTGGTTTTCAGATTGCTCCTCGTCTCAATGCCCTTGGCCGCCTCGATGATCCCAATCCGGCCATTGAACTCCTGACAGGATTTGACGATGAAGAGGCACACGAGATTGCTCTCATGATTCATCAGAAGAATGAAGAACGAAAAGAGATTGTCCAAGCTATCTATGACGAAGCTAAAACCATGGTGGATCCAAGTTTGTCCGCCCAGGTCTTGGCCAAAGAAGGTTGGAATCCAGGGGTCCTTGGTATTGTAGCCGGCCGTCTATTAGAAGAGCTTCATCAGCCAGTTGTTGTTTTAAGCATCGAAGATGGGCGGGCTAAAGGAAGCGCTCGGAGTCCTGAGTCGGTCAATATCTTTGAGGCCCTCGATCCCCACCGGTCGCTCTTTGTCGCCTTTGGAGGGCATGCCGGTGCAGCAGGGATGACCTTAGATGTAGACCAACTTCCTGCCTTGTCTCAGGCTCTTACGGATTACATTGCAGAACAAGAGATTGATCTCAGCAGCAAGTCTAACTTAGCCATCGACGAGGAACTGCATCTAACAGAACTAACGCTTGAGACCTTGAAAAGCTTTGATCGCTTAAGTCCTTTTGGCATGGACAATAAAAAGCCGGTCTTTCTAGTCCGTAACTTTAAGGTAGAAGGGGCACGCTCGATGGGAGCTGGCAATACCCACTTGAAACTCAAAATTTCTCAAGAAGATGCGACCTTTGAGGTGGTGGGTTTTGGCTTGGGGATCCTAGAGGCAGAGTTTGCACAAGCGCAAGACCTAGAGTTAGCTGTGCAGTTGTCGGTCAACCAATGGAATGGTCAAACAACCCTCCAGCTCATGCTGGTTGATGCGCGTGTGGACGGCGTGCAGCTCTTTAATATCCGCTCTAAAAATGCCAGTCTCCCCGCAGGTGTTCCCGTTCTTGATTTTACTAAAGAACTGCCAGATCTATCTGGAGCACCCGCTGTTGTAGTTGGAAATATCCCTGAGGATTTAGAGCAACTACGGCAAATCTTCCAAGAGCATGATTTCCAGGCCGTTTATTTCAAAAATGAGATCGCCAAAGCCTACTATCTGACAGGATACGGTAGCAGGGACCAGTATGCCAAACTCTATAAGACCATCTACCAGTACCCAGAGTTCGATGTCCGTTACAAACTCAAAGACCTAGCGGCCTATCTTAAGATCCAGCAGATCCTCTTGGTCAAAATGATTCAGATCTTCCAAGAGTTGGGCTTTGTGACCATTGAAAATGGCATCATGAAGGTTAATAAAGAAGCAGAAAAACGCGAAATCGCGGAAAGCAGCATCTACCAAATACTTAAACAAACGGTGAAAGAGCAGGAGTTGATGGCCCTTGGAACGGTTCGCGAAATTTATGACTATCTGACAGGTCAGGAATCATGAAAAAACACCTAAAAAAATTCCTCTGGCTCACTCCCTTCCTGCTTTTTGGACTTTATTGGTTGGGAATCTACCTGAGCTTGAGGAACCCTATGGAAGAAATTAACTACTCTGAAAATGGTGGATGGATGCGCTATGTGATGTTTAAGCCCTTTACAGAGACAATCGGTAGCGATCGCATCTGGAAAGAAGATGAAGGATTTCAAATTTACCCTTATTCAAAAGGAATTGTTGGCGTTGATGAGCGACTTTCGGTCTTGATGTTTCGTGATTCAACTGATTGGACTTTTCGATATGAAGTCGATGTGGATAAGGATGTTACGGTTGGTTTTGGATTTATCTATGATTCTAAGAAAAAAATCTTTAGACAGACCGGCTTATTCTTTTCTAGAAAAGGTACTACTTACAAAGGCCAGCAACTTCTTGATCAACTTGCCGCCTATGGCAAAGACCGTACTTGGTTGAAAAAGCAAAGTAAGAAGGTAGCTGAACAATACATTCTTGGCACCTGGTTCAAAAGGGGAAGCTCTCGATATTCTTTAAAAAACCTAGGTGATATGAAAATTAAGTACAATAAATTGATAGAAGAATAGTAAGGATGTTTCCAATTCCAATCCTGCATCTTTTTCAGGTGTGGGATTTTTGCTTTTGACGCAGGAGCTTGGGAAAATGATTTGGCAAAAAATGATGCAAGTTAGTAGAATTCATGATATAATGGAATGTAAAAAATTTTTTATGAAAGAAAGTTAACCATGAATTTAAAAGATTACATTGCAAGCATTGAAAACTATCCACAAGAAGGAATTACCTTCCGTGATATCAGCCCTTTGATGGCAGATGGCAATGCTTATAGTTATGCGATTCGTGAAATCGTTCAATACGCGACGGATAAGAAGATCGACATGATCGTCGGCCCTGAAGCGCGTGGATTCATCGTTGGATGTCCGGTCGCTTTCGAGCTCGGTATTGGTTTTGCGCCTGTTCGTAAACCTGGTAAATTGCCACGTGAAGTCATCTCAGCTGACTACGAAAAAGAATACGGTGTGGATACCTTGACCATGCACGCCGATGCTATCAAACCAGGTCAACGTGTTCTCATCGTTGATGACCTTTTGGCGACTGGTGGTACGGTGAAAGCAACCATCGAAATGATCGAAAAACTCGGTGGAGTTGTTGCAGGTTGTGCCTTCTTGATCGAGTTGGATGATTTGAAAGGTCGCGAAGCGATCGGCGATTACGACTACAAAGTCTTGATGCATTACTAATATAGTCTAATACTATAACTGGCTACAGAAAAACCATAATTGAAAACTATAAGCTCCTATCATATAATGTTAGTTAAGAACTTGTAAGATGGGAGCTTTTTATGCCAATTACTCTAGATAAAAAATTACCAGCAGTCGATATCCTTCGTTCAGAAAATATTTTTGTCATGGATGATGTTCGGGCGACTCACCAGGATATTCGGCCGATGAATGTTCTCATTCTGAATCTGATGCCGACCAAGGTTGCGACAGAAACCCAGCTCTTACGGCTCCTTGCCAATACGCCCTTGCAGATCAATGTAGATTTCCTCTACATGGCGAGCCATGAATCCAAGAATACAGCGGCTGAGCATTTGGAGAGCTTCTACAAGACCTTTGAGGATATCAAGGATAATTACTATGACGGCTTGATTGTGACAGGAGCACCTGTTGAAAAGATGGACTTTGAGGAAGTAGACTACTGGGAAGAATTGACCCAGGTCTTTGAATGGTCTAAGCGGCATGTCTTTTCCACCTTACACCTCTGTTGGGGAGCTCAGGCTGGTCTTTACTACCGTTACGGGATTCAAAAAGTAGAGCTCTGTGACAAGCTATCCGGTATCTATGACCAAGTAGTGGTGCGTCCGGAAAGTCTTCTCATGAGAGGCTTTGACGATCGCTTCCTTGCCCCTCATTCTCGCTATACGGATGTTCCTTTGAAGGAAGTCCTTGAAAAGAGCAATCTTCAGGTGATCGCGCAAGGAAATGAAGTTGGCCTTTCCATCATTGCCAGTCCAGACATGCGTGAGGTGTATAGCTTTGGCCATCTGGAGTATGATCGCGATACGCTGGCTAAGGAATATAACCGAGATGTCAAGGCAGGCTTGGATCCGGATGTTCCTAAGAATTATTTTGATCACGATGATGCCAGTACAGAGCCTCGCATTCGCTGGAATCTAGCTGCGACAACCTTCTTTAGTAATTGGATCAACTATGCGGTTTATCAAGAAACACCTTACCGCTTGGAAGAATTGGAAAAAGATATTTCATTTTATGGTTACCTATAAAGGGGAATTATGACATATTCACAAGCATTTAAGTATGGCAACTTGGTTCTTCCAAGTGCCTTGCTTTTTCATTATCATGAGTTATTTGACCAGGCAGATGACTACTTGGTTTGGCAGTTTTTCTTCCTTCAAAATACGACTGGTCAAGAGACCTTGACTCCCAATCAGATTGCTAGTCATCTGGGAAAAACGGTGACAGAGGTCAATCGGATTATGTCCAATTTGACCACCAAGGGACTTCTTCAATATCGGACCATTGAGCTTAATGGAGAAATTGAGGCCATCTTTGATGCGACCATAGCCCTGGAACGCTTGGATGAAATTTTAGACGCTCAGACACAAGGGAAGACACAGAGTGCTCCTGCCAAGGGAAATGTCATCAAGGACTTGGTGGAAACCTTCCAACAGGAGCTTGGACGACTCTTGACGCCTTTTGAGATTGAAGATTTGACCAAGACCGTGCGCGAGGATCAGACAGATCCAGATGTGATCAAGGCAGCGCTACGAGAAGCTGTTTTTAATGGCAAGCCTCACTGGAAATATATCCAGGCCATTTTGCGAAACTGGCGCAGTGAAGGCATCAACAGCCTGGCCCAAGTAGAGGCGAAACTACAAGAACGCGAGCAAGCTAACCCACGCAATGTGACGGTTTCAGACGATTTCTTACAGGCCATGGATTTGTGGAAGGATAAAAAAAACTGAGAGTGGGACAGAAATCGGTAATTCGTTAGAATTCGATTTCGTCGTCCCACCTCCGCACAGTTGAGTAGGGCTGTAAAAGCTGATGAAATCAGCGTAGTAGAGCCCACTCAACCACTGCGTCTTGCTCGACAATCCAAAGATAATTGAGAGGCTAGGACTTTTGTCCCAGCCTCATTTTTTTGTTTATAAATAGTCCGCGTAGGCTTTTTCTAGTTTGGTGAGGAGTTCTTGTTTTTCTTCCTCACTTGCAAAGGAAGCCTGGATGGCATGGACATTGTGCTGGTAAAAGTCAATTTCCTTGGTTTGGAAATGCTGATGATAGAGAGCGTATTCCTTGGTGAGGTCGGTATCAGATACAGTCCGGTTATCGGTATTGATACTGATCCGAGCACCGGCTGCATTCATCTTCAAATAAGGGAAATCTTCTATAGTCGGCGCTGCTTTTGTCTGTAAGTTGCTGGTCAAGCAGAGTTCACCAGTGACCCCATTTTCAATAAAGGATTGGAGTAAGGCTGGTTCATGAGATAGAGCTGTCACGTGGCCATTGCGTTTGATACCAAATGCAATCGATTGGGCAACAAAGTGTGGGC
Organism: Streptococcus sp. S1; assembly: GCF_034137685.1. Lineage (NCBI taxonomy): Bacteria > Bacillati > Bacillota > Bacilli > Lactobacillales > Streptococcaceae > Streptococcus > Streptococcus dentalis. The sequence continues at coordinate 1,153,080 of NZ_CP139418.1, forward strand.
AATGACACTCACCTGCATGAAGCGTCATAGGACGATGGTAACTCTTGACTTGCTCAATTAGAGGTCGAATATCTTTTGGAGAGTAGTTGTGCTCATCTCCGGCAAAGTCAAAACCAACAAAATCCTGATCACTAACTTGGTTGGCTTCTGCAAGAATGCGAGATGTGACTTCTTGATCTGACTGGCGCATGCCACAGACCAAGGCTTTTGCAACAATGCCAAATTCATCCTGGGCTTGGCGCAGTCCTTCGCAGACAGCATCGATAGTTTCTGGGACTGTAAGCCCTTGGTCCATGGACAATTCTGGGGCAAAACGAACCTCGATGTAGAGGACATTCTCCAGAGCAGCTTGCTTGGCCACATCGTAAGCAGCAAGGGTCAAGGCTTCCTTGGTCTGAAGAAGAGGGCGAATGTAGTCAAAGGCCTCCAAATAGTCTAAGAGATTCTCACAGTGGGCAGGTGCAGTGACATGGTGCTTGAGCTCCTCATCGCTAGCAGGGAGGTCAATATTGGCCATGGCTGCCAATTGGCGAATGGTCGGAAGAGACAAGGAACCGTCTAAGTGGCAGTGTAGTTCTGTCTTTGCCAAACTATGAAAGTCGATCGTGGACATGTTTTTTCTCCTTCAAAATGTATTTTTTCTATACTATCATTTTGCCAAGAAAAGTCAAGTAAAGCCAGCGTAGCAGATTTTTGAAACTAGCGACTGGATTTGATATGCTAGTAGTAACATAGACAAAGGAGAAAAGAGATGTCAGATTATCAATTACCAGAAGTATGGGAAGCACCGAGCCAAATGGGAGGAGCCTGGGGTGGCTTGAACCAACCAACAGCAGGTGCCCGCTTCGAACAAACCCTTCCAAAAGGCAATCAGCCCTTCCAACTCTATAGTCTTCCAACTCCAAATGGGATTAAGGTGACCATTATGCTGGAAGAATTGAAAGAGCTTGGAGTGGAAGTTGGTTATGATGCTTATCGCATCAAGATTGGCGAGGGAGATCAGTTTGGTAGTGACTTTGTAGCCATCAATCCAAACTCTAAAATTCCAGCTATGTTGGATCAATCAGGTGATCAAGACATTCGGGTCTTTGAATCGGTCAATATCCTCTTGTATCTAGCAGAGAAATTTGGCCAATTAATCCCGACAGATCCTGCTAAGCGGACAGAAGTGCTCAACTGGCTCTTCTGGCAGACAGGTGCTGCACCTTTCTTAGGTGGAGGCTTTGGTCATTTCTTCCACTATGCGCCTGAAAAAATAGAGTATGCCATCAACCGCTTTGCCATGGAAGCCAAACGCCAATTGGACCTACTGGACAAGGAACTGGCAACCAAACCTTATATTGCAGGAGATGACTATACCATTGCAGATATCGCCATCTGGTCTTGGTATGGCCGTCTAGCCCAAGACAAGGTCTGGGACCGTGCAGGAATTTTCTTAGATGTGAAGGAATACAAGCATTTGCAAGCTTGGACAGAGAAAATTGCCAATCGCCCAGCTGTAAAACGTGGCTTGGAAGTGGACTATAAGGAAATCGATGCATAAGGAATAGGCGCCTTCGCGCCTTTTTTTAATGGTGATAACATGGTATACTAAAGGGTGGAATAAAAGTTTAGAAAGTAGCACATGGAATTTACGAAATTATCAAATCGCTTGGACTTGGTGGCTAGCTTCGTCCCAGCTGGAGCGCGTCTGTTAGATGTGGGAAGTGACCATGCTTATCTCCCAATCGCCCTTTTACAAGAAGGGAAAATTGAGGCTGCCATTGCTGGTGAGGTAGTGGAGGGACCTTATCAATCCGCTCTTCAAAACGTAGCTGATAATGGCTTAGAAGACAAGATTGAGGTTCGCCTGGCCAATGGCTTGGCTGCATTTGAACCAAAAGACGGCATTTCCTGTATCACCATTGCAGGGATGGGCGGACGCCTGATTGCAGATATCTTAGCGGCAGGTCTTGAGAAATTAGCCGGTGTCTCTCGCTTGGTCTTACAACCCAATAATCGGGAAGATGAGTTGCGAGCTTGGTTGGTAGACCATGATTTTCGCATTGTCGATGAAGCTATCTTAGAAGAAAATGAGAAGTTTTATGAGATCCTCGTGGTCGAACACGGTTCTCAAGAGTTGACAACTAAGGAACTGCGTTTTGGTCCCCATTTGATGGTGGAACAAGCTCCTGCCTTTGTTCAAAAATGGTCCAAGGAAGTGGAAAAATTAGTCTTTGCCTTGGAGCAGGTCCCAGTTGAGAATCAATCTGCCAGAGGTTCGTTAGAAGATCGCATCGCCCAAATCAAGGAGGTCCTAAATGCTAGCGAGTGAAGTCATCAAACGCTATGAAGCCTACTGTCCCCAGGAACTTTCCATGGAGGGAGATGTCTGTGGATTACAGGTCGGCACCCTGCAAAAAGACATCAAGAGGGTCATGGTAGCCTTAGATATCCGTGAGCAGACGGTGGCGGAAGCCATCACCCATGGGGTGGACTTGATTATCGTCAAGCATGCGCCCATTTTCCGTCCTATTAAGGATTTGGTAGCCGATCGGGGTCAAAATCAGATCTATATTGACTTGATCAAGCACGATATTGCGGTCTACGTCAGCCATACCAATATTGATATTGTCCCAGATGGATTGAATGATTGGTTTTGCCAGCTTTTAGAAATTGAAAACACAGAGCCCCTCAGCATGACAGGGGAAGGCATCGGAATCGGACGCATCGGTCAAGTGCCAGCTCAAACCTTTGGCCAGTTGGCTGAAAAAGTAAAAGAAACTTTTGGCTTAGATGCTTTGCGCTTGGTTGGTTATGACCAGGCGGATCTGGATCGGGTCATTGAGCGCGTTGCTATCTGTGGAGGAAGTGGCCAGTCCTTTTACAAGGATGCTCTCGCTAAGGGGGCAGAGGTCTATATCACAGGAGATATCTACTACCACACGGCTCAGGACATGCTAAGTGACGGGCTCCTAGCCTTGGATCCAGGTCACCATATCGAAGTTCTGTTTGTCTCGAAACTAGTAGAAAAGCTCAATCAGTGGAAGTCTGAAGAAGATTGGGAGATCGAAGTGCTGGGCAGCCAATCCAGCACCAATCCTTTTTACCATATCTAAGAGGTGATCATGAAAGTTGCGATTATTGGTGCAGGGATCGTGGGATCCACTGCAGCCTATTATTTATCCAAAGAAGCACAAGTGGATGTAACCGTCTATGACCATGGACTTGGCCAAGCAACCAAGGCTGCGGCTGGTATTATTAGCCCTTGGTTTTCGAAGCGACGAAACAAGGACTGGTATCGCCTGGCTCGATTAGGAGCTGATTTCTACCAAGAATTGGTAGAAGACCTAGCTAAGGAGGAAATCGATACGGACTTTTACCAGCAGACCGGTGTCTATCTTCTTAAGAAAAAAGAGGAGAAATTAGATGAACTTTATCAGTTGGCGCTAGGCCGTCGGGAAGAATCACCCCTGATTGGGGAATTAGCGATCTTGACCAAAGAAGAAGTGACCCAACAATTCCCAGGTCTGCAAGGCTTTGACCAGCTCCTTTATGCATCAGGTGGAGCTCATGTAGAGGGAGCCCTTCTGACGTCAACTCTTCTTGAAGCCAGTGGGGCAAGAGTGATCAAGGAAGAGGTTACTCTCTCTGTCTTAGATGATGGCTATCAGATTGCCGGAGAAAGCTATGACCAAGTCATCCTAGCAACAGGGGCCTGGTTGGGGAAAATCCTTGAGCCACTCGGCTACCAGGTTGATGTCCGTCCGCAAAAAGGACAGTTGAGGGATTATCAGTTAGACTTAGATACTGATGATTATCCTGTGGTCATGCCTGAAGGAGAGCTGGATATCATTCCATTTCAGCAGGGCAAGATCAGTATGGGAGCCACCCATGAAAATGAGATGGGCTTTGACCTGACGGTGGATCAAACTCTGCTTAATCAGATGGAAACAGAAGCCCTGTCTTACTATCCAGAACTAGCTCAAGCAGAAGTTATAGGGGAGCGCGTGGGAACTCGTGCCTACACCAGTGACTTTTCACCATTTTGGGGAGCTGTTCCTGATCGAGCAGGCCTCTATGCCGCCAGTGGACTTGGTTCGTCTGGCCTCACAACTGGTCCCCTCATTGGTTGGCACCTAGCCCAACTCGTGGCAGGAGGAAACCTGCGCTTGGATCCAGCAGATTATCCAGTTGAACAATATGTGAAGAAGTAGGCTGGGACAAAAGTCCTAGCCTCTCAATTGTTTTTGGATTGTCGAGCAAGACGCAGTGGTTGAGTGGGCTCTACTACGCTGATTTCATCAGCTTTTACAGCCCTACTCAACTGTGCGGAGGTGGGACGACGAAATCGAATTCTAACGAATTACCGATTTCTGTCCCACTCTCTTTTTTTCGAAAGACCTTCTGTAATTTGGCTAAAAATAGTAGAATAGAGGGAGTGAATCATCAAGAAAATGGGAGTTATTATGAATTGGTTTCAATCGCAATCCGTGGTCTTGCAGGCCTTTCTCGCAGGATTGTTTACATGGGGCTGTACCATTGTCGGGTCAGCTATCGTCTTTTTCTTCAAGCATATTAGTCGCTAATTACTGGATATCATGATGGGCTTTGCGGTAGGTGCGATGATTTTTGTAGTGGTCGAAGAGTTGATCCCAGATTCCCAGACCAATGGCAACACAGATGTTGCGACACTTGGTCTCATGGTTGGCTTTGTCATTATGATGATCCTAGACGTCGCTTTGGGATAACCTGTCATCACCTTGGAACATAAATGCAAGGTGACTTTTTTATATAAACATGATAAAATAAGGGTAATGACTACGTAGAAAGGCCTAACATTATGAAAGGTATTATTTTAGCAGGGGGCTCAGGAACTCGCTTGTATCCATTGACACGTGCGGCTTCTAAACAATTGATGCCCATTTATGACAAACCGATGATCTACTATCCGCTGTCAACCCTTATGTTGGCTGGGATCAAAGATATCCTGATCATTTCGACTCCTCAAGACCTACCTCGTTTTGAAGAGCTTCTTGGAGATGGTTCTGAGCTCGGAATTTCTCTCTCTTATGCAGAGCAACCAAGTCCAGATGGCTTGGCGCAAGCCTTCATCATCGGGGAAGACTTTATCGGGGACGATCACGTTGCCCTCATTCTTGGGGACAATATCTTCCACGGAAATGGCTTAACCAAGATGTTGCAACGGGCAGAAGCGAAAGAAAAAGGAGCGACTGTCTTTGGTTACCAAGTCAAAGATCCAGAACGATTTGGTGTGGTAGAGTTTGACGCGGATATGAATGCTATCTCTATCGAAGAAAAGCCAGAACATCCAAAATCGAATTTTGCAGTGACAGGACTTTACTTCTATGACAATGATGTGGTAGAGATTGCCAAAAACATCAAACCAAGTCCTCGTGGAGAGCTTGAAATCACTGATGTTAACAAGGCCTATTTGGAGCGTGGAGATCTTTCTGTTGAGCTCATGGGCCGTGGTTTTGCCTGGTTGGATACAGGAACTCACGAAAGCCTCTTGCAAGCTTCTCAATATATCGAGACTGTTCAACGTTTGCAAAATGTCCAAGTAGCCAATCTTGAGGAAATTGCTTATCGCATGGGTTATATCACCAAGGAACAAGTTCATGAATTAGCGCAATCATTGAAGAAAAACGAATACGGACAATATTTGCTCCGTTTGATTGGAGAAGCTTAATGACGGAACAATTTTTTGATAAAGAATTAGCAGCCCGCAAAATTGAAGCCATCCCAGGCTTGATGGAGTTTGATATTCCTGTGCGCGGAGATAACCGTGGTTGGTTTAAAGAAAACTTCCAAAAAGAGAAAATGCTTCCTCTTGGCTTCCCTGAAAGCTTCTTTGCGGAAGGCAAGTTGCAAAACAATATCTCCTTCTCACGCAAGCATGTCTTACGTGGTCTGCATGCAGAGCCTTGGGACAAGTACATCTCTGTAGCAGATGAAGGAAAGGTTCTTGGAACTTGGGTAGACCTTCGTGAAGGCGATAGCTTTGGGAACACCTACCAAACCGTGATCGATGCTTCAAAAGGCATCTTCGTTCCTCGTGGTGTTGCCAATGGGTTCCAAGTTTTGACAGACAAAGTTGCCTATACATACTTAGTCAATGATTACTGGGCACTGGAACTCAAGCCAAAATATGCTTTTGTCAACTATGCAGACCCAAGCCTAGACATCCAGTGGGAAAACTTGGAAGAAGCAGAAGTCTCAGAAGCAGACAAGAACCACCCGTTGCTCAAAGATGTCAAACCCCTAAAAGCAGAAGATTTGTAAAAATGAACTTTGCGAAGCAATAGCGCGACTGCAAGGAGCGTTATAAGAGAGTTTCTGCCCTAGTGAAAACAAGATTCCCTCAGGGAATCTTGTAGGAAAATCTGGAGACTTAGGCTTCGGATTTAGCCATGAAACCGAAGGGTTGCTGGCGTCCCTCACTAGCTAAAGGAACAATCAAAACAAAAACTATTTGGAGAAAAAATGTCAGAATATAAACATATCATCGTAACCGGTGGAGCTGGTTTCATCGGTTCAAACTTCGTACACTATGTCTACAACAACCATCCAGACGTGCATGTGACTGTCCTTGACAAACTCACTTACGCTGGTAACCGTGCCAATATCGAAGAAATCCTTGGAGATCGTGTCGAGTTGGTGGTGGGAGACATCGCGGATGCTGAATTAGTTGACAAATTGGCTGCCAAGGCTGATGCGATTGTTCACTATGCGGCTGAAAGCCACAATGACAACTCCCTCAAAGATCCATCTCCATTTATCTACACAAACTTTGTTGGAACTTACACACTCTTGGAAGCGGCTCGTAAATACGACATTCGTTTCCACCACGTGTCAACAGACGAAGTCTATGGGGACCTTCCATTGCGTGAAGATCTTCCTGGACATGGGGAAGGTCCTGGTGAAAAATTCACTGCTGAAACCAAATACAACCCATCATCACCTTATTCATCAACCAAAGCTGCTTCAGACTTGATTGTAAAAGCTTGGGTACGTTCCTTTGGTGTCAAAGCAACGATTTCTAACTGTTCAAACAACTACGGGCCATACCAACACATCGAAAAATTCATCCCACGTCAAATCACCAATATCTTGTCTGGCATCAAGCCAAAACTTTATGGTGAAGGCAAGAACGTCCGTGACTGGATCCACACCAACGACCACTCAACAGGTGTTTGGGCCATCCTTACCAAGGGCCGTATCGGTGAAACTTACTTGATTGGTGCTGACGGCGAAAAGAACAACAAGGAAGTGCTTGAGTTGATCCTTGAAAAAATGGGACAACCAAAAGATGCCTACGACCGTGTAACAGACCGTGCTGGTCACGATTTGCGTTATGCTATTGATTCAACAAAATTGCGTGAAGAATTAGGTTGGGAACCACAATTCACCAACTTTGAAGCAGGTTTGGAAGACACCATCAAGTGGTACACAGACCACCAAGATTGGTGGAAGGCTGAAAAAGAAGCTGTAGAAGCCAATTACGCGAAAACACAAAAAGTTTTGAAATAATGAAGAAAGTCCAAGTGGAAAATCGCTTGGATTTTTCAGATATTTTTCTGAAAATCAAAAAATTAACCATTGATTTATGGTATAATATGGTTAGTTTTTAGGATGAATCAATAAGGGGGATAGAATGAATCAAAACGATTGGGTTGAATATTTTGAAGCGATCAATGGTCGCAAGCCAAGTATGCAAGAATTTCAAGCAGCGCGTGAAAAAGGGGAGTTTGTCGTAGAGCGAAAAGAAGCACCAGCTCCAGCAACTAAAGCACAGGCTCCTGCTCAGGAAGTACCTGTTGCATCTAGCGCACCTCTTTCACAAGAGCAGAAAGCTTTTGTCCAACCGCAGCCATCGGCGAAAACCTTACAACCTGTTCCAAGACCGAAAAAATTGACATTTTCTTTCAATAAACAATCCCAAATTGGGGCCGCAGTTGCGGGACTTGTCGCAGTGATTTCCTTTGCTTGGTTCTTTTTCTTTTCAGGTGGACCAAGTCTAGATGGTGTTTGGTTGCGAAATACGGATTCAAGTCCGGTCACTTATGAACTAAGTGGAAAGAAACAAAAAGTCAATGGTGGCGAGACCATCAAAAAGGTTCTCAAGGGCAATGAAGCGAAAAAAGAATTTAATACCGCACTTTCTTTGTTAAATGCGACTGACTTGCATTCACTTGCGGATGTCGATAAGAAATTTAACCTGAAAACGACAGAAATAGTTGTTATTAAATCTGGTGGGAACACACGCTATAATTTGCTCCAAAAAGACGGAAGCAATATTATTTTAAGAAATGATTTATTCGACTTGAAAACTTATAAATCATACGAAGGAAACTTTGAAGAGAATTTGGTCTATCACAAGATTGAAATACCAAAGGCCATGGTTGGAAAATGGAAGAATGTGACAGAAGGAAGTAATACAACTGTTCAGATTTCAGATCACGGAATTATTAGTGATAAGTATTACGATAGCAAGGCTTACGCATTCTATTCTCTAGCTGATTCAGAAAAGTATGATGGAGACACGACTTCTAAAGAAGAGATTGAACACACATTTGAAGTAATTCAAGAAGCGGTGAAATCAGAAGGCTATCAAGTGAAGAGCGCTAAGGAAGTCTATATACAAGCTAATTCAAATTATTGTTTCGTACCTGTCAACGGTGGAAAAAATATACTCGTCTTACGTGGTGGTAATGAATTTGCCGCAAAATTAGAAAAAGTGAAATAATGAAAGGACCGCAAGGTCCTTTTAGATTGAAGACAAAGTCATCTTAGAAACTTTCCTTAGGTGAGAACGGACGTCAGCGAACTTCGAAGAAGTTCCATGACTTAGTTTTGAACCTAAGGTTTCAAAACTCCCGAGTGCTAGAAACATCACTGTTTCTAGCACTTATCTCACGGCGGAAAGTTTCAGTATATTCTTGATTCATTTAAAAAATTAGAACTCATTTTTATTTCTTTGCAAGATCACTTAGTTTTTTTTCTAAAGAACTAGTTTATCTAAATAATCAAAGGACCGCAAGGTCCTTTTTGTTTCCAAACTTCTTACTGAAAAACTATTCATGTCTAGGCAAAAATATGGTAAAATGGATGAGATGTGTCTGAGATGTCTATTTCTTCTCAGGCGACTAGAGGTAATGGAGTAGAAAATGCAAAATAGACCTATTATTATTGGTGTTACTGGTGGTTCTGGTGGTGGAAAGACCAGTGTGTCTCGTGCCATTTTGGCCAATTTCCCGAATGAAAAGATTGCCATGATTGAGCATGATTCTTATTACAAGGACCAGAGTCATTTGACCTTTGAGGAGCGGATCAAGACTAACTATGACCATCCTTTTGCCTTTGATACGGACTTGATGATTGCGCAGATCAATGAACTCTTGGAGGGTCGTCCGGTAGATATTCCAACTTATGACTATGCTGAACATACACGCAGCAGCAAGACCTATCGTCAGGAACCACAGGATGTCTTCATCGTGGAAGGGATCTTAGTCCTTGAAGACAAGCGCCTTCGAGACTTGATGGACATCAAGATTTTCGTTGATACGGATGATGATGTGCGGATCATTCGCCGGATCAAGCGCGATATGGAGGAGCGTGGCCGGAGTCTTGATAGTGTCATTGAGCAATACCTTGGTGTGGTAAAACCGATGTACCACCAGTTCATCGAGCCAACCAAGCGCTATGCGGACGTGATTATCCCGGAAGGTGTCAGCAATACGGTTGCGATTGACTTGATCACAACCAAGATTGAAAAAATCCTCAACGAAGCGCGTGAGGGAAAATAAAATAGGGAGAAAGAGGGAAATCGATCTCCAATTCTTTCACATTAGTTGGAATAATTGAATGTCGCAGTAGTTGGTGAGACTCTTCATTCGCTAAAAGACTCGAAAGAGTTCTCAATCAACTTTGCAGGGGTGGTACGAGGAATGTTATGTAACATTCTGTACCACTCCCTCTTTTTCCTAGGGAGAATGGAAATGAAAAGGGAGTTTCATTCGCGGACCAAGGCGTTCGCTTGTTTATTGACCATGTGTGCTGGTTTTTCAGATGCCTATACCTTTATCTGTCGGGGTGGGACCTTGGCGGCAGGCCAGACGGGGAATGTGGTCTTTCTATCGGTCGGCTTGATTGGCCAGCAGATCTCAGATGTAGAAGTCAAGTTAGCGACCATGCTGGCTTTTATGCTGGGAATCCTTTTGATGACAGTCTTGCGTCGCTTGATTGACAACTCAGTTTGGCGCCTCAGTACCTTGGTACCCTTTATCCTCACAACCTTGGTGACGGGATTTTTGCCAGCATCGGTAAAAAATGTCTTCATCGTGCCTTTTTTTGGCCTGAGTTTGGGAATCGTAGCGACCTCATTTGGAGAAGTAGGTAGCTATGCCTACAACCACTCTTTTATGACCGGAAATCTCAAGAAAACCATGGTAGCTTATGGAAATTTTGTTAGAGACAGGGAGATGAAATTCCTCTGGGAAGCCATCTTTATGACCTGCTTGATCGGGAGTTTCGTCTGTGGGGCCATTTTTTCGACCTACTTGATCCAGTTTTATGGACTAAAGACGATTTGGCTGGTGGCCATCATCTTGACCATCTTTTTAATCTATCGTGCTATTCAGTATTTTGAGGTCTTTCACTTCAATCGGCGACATGACTAGATAAAATAATTTTTAGAAGAATGAGTTAAATGATTCTGCAAAGAAATAAAGCTGAGATTTTATTTTTAAAATGAATCAAGAATATATTGAAACATTCCGCCGTGAGGAAAGTTTTAAGATAACTTTATCTATATTCCAGAGGCTGGGACAAAAGTCCTAGCCTCTCAATTGTCTTTGCATTGTCGAGCAAGACGCAGTGGTTGAGCGGGCTCTACTACGCTGATTTCATCAGCTTTTACAGCCCTACTCAACTGTGCGGAGGTGGGACGACGAAATCGAATTCTAATGAATTACCGATTTTCTGTCCCACTCTCTTTTCTTTCGCTGTTTGAAGCTTAATTTTTGGGTAAAGATTTGGTATAATGGAAGGTATGAAACATTCGGAAAAAGAATCACAATACCAGCTCTTGCTGGCTCAGTTAGACGCTCTCTTAATGGGAGAAACCAATGCCTTGGCTAATCTGTCCAATGCCAGTGCTCTTTTAAATCAAGCCCTGCCTCGTTCGGTCTTTGCGGGTTTTTATTTGTATGATCAAACGGAATTGATCCTGGGACCTTTTCAGGGAGGTGTTTCTTGTGTCCATATCGCTCTTGGAAAGGGTGTCTGTGGAGAAGCCGCTCAAAAGCAGGAAACCATGATTGTTGAAGATGTGCGCCAGCATGCCAACTATATTTCCTGTGATAGCCGGGCTATGAGTGAGATTGTGGTGCCTATGGTCAAGGACGTCCAGCTCCTTGGGGTTTTAGATCTGGATTCGGAGTGTGTCTCTGACTATGATCAGCTGGATAAGGAGTATTTGGAAGAGTTTGTCGCTCTCTTGATCGATAAGACAAACTGGGACTTTAAGATGTTTGGAGTTAAGAACTAATGTATCAAGCTTTATATCGGAAATACCGTAGCCAGACCTTTGGCCAATTGGTCGGCCAGCAAGTGGTGGCACGGACATTGAGACAGGCCGTCGAGCAGGAGAAGATCACCCATGCCTATCTCTTTTCTGGTCCTCGTGGTACTGGGAAAACCAGTGTGGCCAAGATCTTTGCTAAGGCTATGAACTGTCCTAATCAAGTCAATGGGGAGCCTTGTAACGACTGCTATATCTGTGAATCCATTACCAATGGGAGCCTAGAAGATGTCATTGAAATCGATGCGGCATCCAACAATGGGGTGGATGAGATTCGGGATATTCGCGACAAATCCACTTATGCTCCGAGTCTAGCCAAGCACAAGGTCTACATTATCGATGAGGTCCACATGCTCTCAACAGGAGCCTTTAATGCCTTGTTGAAGACGCTGGAAGAGCCGACAGAGAATGTGGTCTTTATCCTCGCAACAACGGAGTTACACAAGATTCCAGCTACTATTCTGTCACGGGTGCAACGCTTTGAATTCAAATCCATCAAACTGCCGGATATCGTTCATCATTTGGAAAGCATCTTAGCTACAGAAGGCATTGCCTATGAAGCAGATGCTGTGCAGATCATCGCTCGACGCGCTGAAGGTGGGATGCGGGATGCCTTGTCCATTTTGGACCAAGCCCTGAGTCTGACTGCGGGTAGTGAGTTGACGACAGCAATCGCTGAAGAGATTACAGGATCCATCAGTCTAGCTGCACTCGATCAGTACGTGGCTGCCATCCTGGCTCATGATGCAACAGCAGCACTGGATCAGCTGGCGATTATCTTTGATAACGGGAAGAATATGGCCCGTTTCGTCACGGACTTACTTCAATACCTGAGAGATCTCTTGATTGTTCAGACAGGCGGAGAAAATACTCACGCTAGTGACTTGTTTGCGGCGAATCTTGAAGCTGATCAAGCCCGTCTTTTTGCCCTGATTGACCAGGCGACGACCAGTCTAGCGGATATCAAAAATAGTCTGCAACCGCGCATCTACACTGAAATGATGACCATTAAATTGGCTGAAAGTACGGGCCAAGTTTCTAACTCAGCTACTCTGGAGGTTCCTTCTAATGTGCTAGCTCAGCTGGAAGACTTGAAAAAGGAAGTCGCTCAACTCAAGCAACAGTTAGCGCAATCAGGTAGCAGTCTTCCTGCTTCAAAACCGACAGTAGCTCGTCCAACCAAGTCGAGCAAGGGCTACCGTGCAGATCGAAACAAGGTCAACGCCATTTTACAAGAGGCGGTTGAAAACCCAGAGTTGGCACGGACCAACTTGATCCGTCTTCAGAACGCTTGGGGGGAAATCATCGAGAGCTTGGCAGGTGCGGATAAGGCCCTCTTAATCGGATCCCAGCCGGTCGCTGCCAATGAAAATCACGCTATTTTAGCCTTTGAGTCTGCCTTTAATGCTGAACAGACCATGAAGCGGGACAACCTCAATACCATGTTTGGAAATATCCTCAGCAATGCTGCTGGCTTCTCACCAGAGATTTTAGCGGTTTCGCTGGAAGAATGGACCCAAATTCGGGCAGAGTTTTCGGCTAAGGCGCGTGGACAAAAAGCGGAAGTGGTAGAAGAAGAGGAAAGTGTCATCCCTGAGGAATTTCACTTTTTATCCGATAAAATCACTCTTCAAGACGATTAATACATGAATTTTTTACTGAATCATGGTAAAATAATTTTATGAATAGAAAACAATTTGCAGTGATAGCAGTCTTTACTGCTATGGAGACATACTTTTTCAATGAAGCGACCATGGCGGGTCAAATGCTCTTTGCATGTTTTTGGGCCCTCTTGATCTTGCGCAATCTCCAGACAGCCTATATGGTGGAGAAGATTGCGAGTGCCATTGAAAAAGAAATCAGAAAGAAAAGAAAATAAAACCTTTGAAAAGAAATTCTTTTTCAAAGGTTTTTTCTATGTCAATAGATAAAGTGACTTTAAAAGACTGTTTAGCTCTCCTAAATTTTTCTAGGAAACTTTTTCTATTTCATAAACATTTCACATTTCTTTTCTATAATAACTATAACAAATGATGAAAGCGTCCACATTGTATTGTCGTGGACCTTGAAATGGAGGGTAAGATCATGCTCTTACAACAGGCAATCGCCTATATTTCTCGAAAAAGAACGAGGAATCTGGTCCTCTTTCTAATTCTCCTCTTGATCCTCTCTTGCTTGTATTTCTGTTTTTCACTGATGCAAGTAGGAGGAAGGCTGGAGGACCATATCAAACAGTCGGCTGGGACCAGCTTTGCCCTGACCAGTAAGCAGGGGGCTACTCCCTTTGCTCTGAAAGAAGCTGAAAAGGTGCAGCAGCTAGCTGGAGTTGGATCTATGGTTCCTCAATATGAAAGTCCCGTTCGCATTCTTGATAAAGAAGCGGTGACGGGACAGCAGTCGGTGGAGCGAGACGATTTGGGGCAGGAAGCCAAGCAAGCGCTAGGCGCTGTCTTTACCCAGAAGACAGACCAGCACTTGGATTTCCGCAGTGGTAGTTTCCAACTGGTGCAAGGCAAGCACTTATCCGACAAGGCTCGCGGCCAGATCTTGATCCACCAAGAGTTGGCTAAGAAGAACAAGCTAAAGGTCGGAGATTCCTTGACCTTATCCAGCTTTCAGATGGGAGAGACTCCTGCCAAAGAGCAAACCTTTAAAATCGTTGGGATCTTTTCGGGTAAGAAACAGGAAAAATTCACAGGGATGACCTCTGATCTGAGTGAGAATCAAGTCTACCTCCCTTATGAGGATGCGACTAAGCTTCTTGGTCTCAGTCAGCAAGAAGTGACCCAGGTCACCTTTGGGGTCAAAGATCCTGAGAAAATCGATGCCCTCTTGAAGCAAGTCAAAAACTTGGATCTGGATTGGCAGTCTCTCCGCGTGGTCGAAGATCGCAAGGCTTTTGACCAGATGAAAGAATCCTCTCAGACCCTAGAAGGCCTGGTACGGATCATGATGATCGTCCTTCTGGTGACGGGAGCCGGTGCCCTATCTCTCTTACTGAGTCTCTGGACACGAGAGCGGATCCATGAAATCGGCGTCCTCTTATCCATTGGGAAGAGCAAGGGCCGGATTTTTGGACAGTTCCTCTTAGAAGTGGTGCTGGTATCCTTACTAGCACTGATCCCGGCCTTTCTCATCGGGCGGATGATCAGCCATCGTTTCTTAGAGCAATTTGTCGGACAGACTGGTCAACAGCAGACTCTAGACTTGCTTCATCAAATCCCTCAAGGCCTTTCCTTAGGAATCGCCTATGCTAGCCTCTTGTGCTTGATCCTTCTGTCGCTCGGTGTAACGACCAGCATGATCTGGCGCAAGACCCCAAAAGAAATATTAACAAAAATGAGTTAAGGAGAAATGACATCTATGTTAGAACTCAAACATGTATCCTATAGTTACCAAAGCTACCAAGAAGAGATCTTCTCAGACGTGAACTATCAGTTCAAAAATGGGACTTTTTACAGCATTATCGGTCAGTCTGGAGCAGGAAAATCAACCCTCCTCTCCCTCTTGGCTGGTCTAGACAATCCCAAGAAGGGGCAGGTTCTCTTTGATGGGGAGGACATCCAGACCAAAGGGGCTAGCTACCACCGCAAGCATCATGTTTCCTTGGTCTTTCAGAATTACAATTTGATTGATTATTTGACGCCACTGGAAAATGTCCGTTTGGTCAACAAACAAGCTGGGAAAGAGATTCTCTTGGAATTGGGATTGGATGAAACGCAAATCAAACGCAATGTCCTGCAACTATCCGGAGGGCAGCAACAGCGGGTGGCCATAGCGCGTGCGCTCGTTTCAGAAGCACCTGTCATCTTGGCAGATGAGCCGACAGGAAACCTTGACGAACAGACAGCCGGTGACATCATTGCCATTTTGAAGAAGTTGGCCAAGGAACGCCAAAAATGTGTCATCGTCGTCACCCACAGTAAGGAAGTGGCAGAGGCCTCCGATGTGGTCTTGGAATTGAGTCGCCGTAGCCTCGTTGAGAAGAGCAAGTAAGGAGGGAATGCTATGTTGCGCAATGCTTTTGCTTATATCACACGTAAATGGCCCAAGTCTCTCTTGCTCTTTGCCATCATTCTCCTCATGGGGACCTTGAGCTTGATCGGACTCTCTATGAAGGGGGCGACCCAAAAAGCTTCATCGGAAAGCCTGGGATCCATCACCAATAGCTTCTCCATGCAGATCAATCGCAGGACCAATCCGGGAACCCCTCGGGGAGCTGGGAATCTCAGAGGAGAAGATATCGAAAAAATCAGCCAGGTAGAGGGGATCACCTCCTCCATCAAGCGGATCAATGCCATCGCAGATATCCTAGACCACGAGATCATTGAGACTGAAGAAACCCTGCAAAATCAATCTCCAGAGCGGGCCAAGCACTTCAAGAATACCTTGATGGTGACAGGGGTCAATGACTCTTCAAAAGAAGATAAATTTGTCTCTGGAGCCTACAAACTAGTCCAAGGGGAGCATCTGACAGACAAAGATAAAAACCAAATCCTCATGCACGAAGATTTGGCGAAAAAGAATGGTCTCAAGGTAGGCGATAAGGTGCGTCTCAAGTCCAATCTCTACGACGCTGACAATGAAAAAGGGGCCAATGAAACTGTCGAAGTGACCATTAAGGGTCTGTTCTCAGGGAAGAACCAAGCTCCTCTAACTTACGCCCAAGAGTTGTATGAAGATACCCTCATTTCTGACCTAGATACAGCTGCCAAGCTCTATGGCAATACTGTCCAAACAGCTACCTATGAGGATGCGACCTTCTTTGCCAAGGGGGATCAGGACCTCGATCAATTGATCGAAAAAATCAAAGCCTTAGATATCCCATGGAATTACTTTGACTTGGTTAAGAGTTCTTCCAACTACCCAGCCTTGCAAAAATCCATCAGTAGCATGTTCCAAGTGGCGGACTACTTGTTTATCGGTAGCCTCATCTTTGCTAGCTTGCTTCTCACCCTTCTCCTCGTCTTGTGGCTCAATGCCCGTCGCAGAGAAGTGGGAATCTTGCTGGCTCTGGGGCTCTCCAAGGTGCAGATTGCGGGGCAATTCGTGGCAGAATTGATCATGATCTCCATCCCAGCCTTCCTCCTTTCCTATGGAGTCGCAGGTCTTCTTGCTAAAGGAGTGGGAGATACGGTGCTTAAGAACGTCACCAGTGGCATTGCCAAACAAATGGCTCAAGAATCTTCTGCAGCCAACCTTGGTGGAGGAGCTGAGGCCGAAAGCTTCAGTAAGACCTTGACAGACCTCCATATGGACATCCAACCGAGCCAACTGCTGGTGATTGTGTTGGTCGGTGGCCTTCTCTTGATTCTGGTATCTATCCTTTCTTCACAATGGCTCTTGCATAAGAAACCAAAGGAACTCTTGGTGGATGTCGAATAAGAGATTGTTTCCTAAAATAGAAATAGGGTATAATAGGAGGTAGAAGAAGTTTCTTAGATAAAAGGAAAGTGTATGAAGATACTAATCGTAGAAGATGAAGTCCTGATTCGCGAAGGGATGAGCGACTATCTCATGGAATGTGGCTATGAAGTCTTTGAAGCAGGTGATGGGCAGGAGGCCCTGGACCTCTTTCACAAAGAAGCGCCAGATCTGGTCTTGCTGGATATCCAGCTCCCTATCCTCAATGGCTTGGAAGTGCTCAAGACCATCCGGAAGACCAGCTCGGTCCCTGTCCTTATGCTGACGGCCTTCCATGACGAGGACTATAAGTTGACGGCCTTTGGAGAGTTGGCGGACGGCTACCTGGAAAAACCCTTCTCCTTGTCCCTCTTGAAGGTCCGTATCGAAGCTATTTTTAAAAAGCTCCAGCCTTCCCGGGTCTTCACCTATGGAGAGGCACGGGTGGATTTTGAGAGCTACACTGCCAGCCTAGCTGGGCAAGCCATCTCCATGAATGCCAAGGAGTTGGAAATCTTGGAATACTTGCTCCAGCATGAGGGTAAGGCCCGGACCCGCTCTCAGATCCTCGATGCCGTCTGGAAGGAGACGGAGGAGATTCCTTTTGACCGGGTAATCGATGTCTATATCAAGGAACTACGAAAAAAACTAGAGCTGGACTGTATCGTTACGGTACGCAATGTCGGCTATAAATTGGAGAGACCATGACCAAACGAAGTATCTTTGCAAAGATCTTTCTGATCACCTTTGCCCTTTTTAGTGGCTTAGTCATCCTTCTACATGCTTCGGTTTACTTTATTTTCCCCTCGACCTATATCGAGTCTCAGCGCCAGACGATTTTGAAGAAATCACAGGCCCTGGCCAAGAGTTTCCAGGGTCAGGAAGAAGGAACCATTGAGTCGGTCATCGACCTTTATTCCAAGACCAATGATATCAAGGTCTCAATTAAGGGCAAGGAAAAACAAAATGCCCTAGAGGTCAAGGATGACTTGCTCCTGAACCCTAACAGCCAGAACAATTCCTTGGTCATTGAAGAGCGAAAGATTGAGACCAAAGAGGGGAAGGACTTGACCTTGCAATTCTTAGCAACTGTCGATTCCCAAAAGGAAGCGCGGGACATCAGTTTGGGCTTCCTTCCCTATAGTCTTCTGGCTTCCTTTGTCCTGTCACTGCTTGCCTCTTATCTCTATGCCCGCCTGATTTCTGCTCCGATCCTTGAGATCAAGCAGATGACCAAGCGGATGAAGCGCTTGGATCGGACAGCTAGTCTTCCCATTCATTCGCAGGATGAGATCGGTGT
Source organism: Streptococcus sp. S1 (assembly GCF_034137685.1). Classification (NCBI taxonomy): domain Bacteria; kingdom Bacillati; phylum Bacillota; class Bacilli; order Lactobacillales; family Streptococcaceae; genus Streptococcus; species Streptococcus dentalis. The sequence continues at coordinate 1,171,367 of NZ_CP139418.1, forward strand.
TCTTAAGCAACAGATCAACGACCTCTATCACCATCTTCTAGAAGTGATCGACAATCTAGAGCAGCAAAAACAAGAAAATCTGAAGTTGGAGCAGATGAAGGTCGAATTCCTACGTGGAGCCTCACATGAGCTCAAGACGCCTCTAGCCAGCTTGAAGATTATCCTTGAAAATATGCGGGATAAGATCGGCCGCTACAAGGATCGGGACCGCTACCTGTCGGTCTCCCTCGATATCGTCGATGAGATGAACCAGATCGTCCTAGAAATCCTGTCCCTGTCCTCTGTCCAAGAATTGGCTGGAGACAAGGAGTGGATCCAGCTGGATCAGGTCTTAGAGCAGATCCTCGACCAGTACAAGGTCTTGGCGCAATCTCGCTCGCTCACGATTGACAATCAGATCCCAGCCAAACCAGTCTATATGGACCCAGCGATTCTGAAATTGGTCCTCTCAAATGTCATCAGCAATGCCGTTAAGCATTCGGATGCCGGTGGAGAGATCCAGCTCCGCCTCGAAGAGGAAGGGACGCACTTGGCGGTTGAAAATACCAGCCAGGAAATGGTAGAGACCGCTGAAATGCCAATGACCGCTAGCCGTCAGAAGAAGGAAGGCGGCTTGGGACTCTTCGTGGTCCAACACTTGCTAGACCATGAAGAACTGGCCTACCAATTTGACAAAACGGCTATGGGCTTACGCTTCCGTATGGAACTGCCCAAAGATCCGTAAGAATAAAAAACTAGCGAACAAGAGAGACTCTTGTTCGCTAGTTTGCATTTAATCAACTTTTTCGACCTTTAGCAATTGGCCATGTTTTAATTCATAAATGGTATCCACATAGGTCAGGATGGAGCGGTCATGGGTGACCATGATGGCGCTCTTGTTTTTGGATTTGACTTCTTTCCGGATCAACTGGGCGATTTCTTGCCCTCGATCCGGGTCTAGGCTAGCCGTTGGTTCATCGGCTAAGATGACCTGCGGATTTCCGATAAAGGCCCGAGCAATGGCTGCACGTTGTTTTTGCCCACCGGACATCTGATTCGGGTATTGGTGGTAACAAGCTTCGATGCCCAGATCTGCCAACAAGGCTTTGACTTCCTCTTGGCGTTTTTTCTTGTCCTTTTCCCCCTTCAATTTGGCCACCAGCTCTAACTGATCGCCGATTTTCATATAGGAGAGGAGCTGGTGATCTTGAAAGATGAAGCCAAGCAATTCCAGGCGTTTTTGCGTCCACTGGCCTTGGTTGAGGCCGGTCAAGTCTTGGCCAGCGATAGAAATCCGCCCCTCGTCTGCTGACAAGAGTAAACCAGCGATAGCTAAGAGAGTGGATTTACCTGATCCTGAAGGGCCCAAGATCGCGACAAATTCGTTGGGGTCGACGCTTAAATTAAGTTGGTTGAGGACATGGTGCATCTGGCTGCCATCGGCGTAGGATTTTCTGATATTTTCTAATGCAATAATGGCCATCTTATTCTCCATTTCCACCAATGACTTCGATTGGATCTACTTTTTTGATTTTGACAAGGGACAAGGCACCACACAAAATAGAGGTCAGGATAAAGCTAAGCGAGATGGTGAGATTGTCTTTCAGGGTCATAAAGGAAGGGACGCTATTGGGTAAAAATGGCGCCATTATAGTTGCCAGGCCAAGACCCAGCAGTACTCCGATAAGGGAGATGATGGTGAGTTGGGATAGTTGGACATAGGTAATCTGGCTCATGGACATGCCAATGGCCTTTAGGACACCAAACTGTTTCAACTTCTGCAGGGTCAGGATATAGAAGAAGACCCCAAGGATAGCAGAGGAAGCAAGTAGCAGCACCCAAGTGATCATCCGTAGCGTCAGATTTTGAGCCTTGTAGCCAGGGATTTTATCGATCACTTGCTTCTTATCCGCCACCATTAAGTTGCTGGATAGATCACTAGAAGTGATGCTCTTCTTGGTCACAAGGGTTTGGGCTTGCCATTGGTAGCTTGGATCTGTTTTTTGCCGCATGCCTGTGTAGGTCTCCGAGCTGATAAAGCCAATCTCGCTATAGCCGTATTTGGCATTTTTCGCAAAGGCTACGACCTTGAGTTTTTGCTTAGAGGTTTTGTCGATCACGTGATCACCGACTTGGATCCCCTCATCCTCTTTGAAAGAATGGTCCAGAATGACCTCGTTTTTCTGTAAGTCGGAGATCTTGAGGTCGGTATCCTCCATAATTGGATTGAGGATCTCTTTTTCATTGTGATCGGTCGCGAAGTAGGTGATATCCAGGGTATTGGAATCCTCTGATTTTGAGACGGTTGCTCGCTGGATCGACAAGCCAGAATAGTCCATTCCCTCTATCTTTTGAATCTCTTCTAAATCTTTCGCCGTAATGGTTGAAAAGGGGATAATCCCTTCTGAATCCGTCGAAAGGATGTAGTGCAGGGCCCCATAGTTATCGATTTGGGCCGATACCGACCGGCCCAGTCCATTTGTCAGTCCGGACAAAAACACCACCATAAACATGAGAATGGTAATAAGAAGTTCAATCAGGATAAACTTCTTGGGTTGGTATTTGATTTCATTCCATGCAATTTTCATATTGGTTCTCCTTTTAGCACGGAGGTGCTCGAGTAGCTCGGCACCTAAACATACTCTATCATCATACCATAAGTGGGGGGAGAATAGGGAGATGGTGTTTGAAAGTACCTAACTATTTAGCGTTTCAGCCACTTTTCTCACAGCGGAAAGGATCAGTAGATGTTTGATTATAATTAACAAATAACTATTATTTATTTTTCTGAGTTTTACATCCGCTTGATAAAAAAAAGATCTATGTTTTATAGCCACCTTTTTAAGTGGTTTTCTTGTGCTCAAATCAATGTTGTCACCTAGCTTTTATGGTATACTAGTTCTATGCAATTTTTCACAATCCTATGAGTCTAGGGCTGTTTTTACAAGTGAGTGAAAGGGGTCCGAGTTCTTTTGTAGGAGAGGGAAATAATAAAATTTTAGGAGTGTAAAATCATAATGGGTAAAATGAAAAAAATAATGGCTGCGGTTCTTCTGTCTCTTTCTTTGGTTCTGATAGCGGCTTGTGGTACGTCTTCGGCTAAGCTTGAAGGGGAATGGAAAGTCCAAACAGGCGATAAGAAAAATGGTGTGCTGGTCTTTACTAAAGACACTGTGACAGTAGACGGAGAAGAATATCCCTATAAACAAAAGTCTATTGAGAAAAAAGGGAATCTTGTATACTACAAAATCGAGCAACATGGTGAGTCTTATTCTGTGATTTTCCCAGATCCGGATAGAAATATTGCCATCATGATCCAACCGAGTTCAGAAAAGGATGATTTGAGCGGACTCTTGCTGTATGCGATGAATAAAAAAGAGCAACCAAGCTACGAAGACTATGCCAAGAAATACTTGAAATAGACTTGGGTGAGAAAGGGACAGATATGTTTTTTAGAAGACGTCGTATGTATTTGAATCAATATTACGACAAAGCTATTTATTATGATCGTAAGACCCATGAAGTTTTAGAGGCACCAAAGAGTAAACTATTAGATACAGAGAAATCAAGTAAAATGAACAGGCATATTCCTTTATTAGTTGTTTTCTTTATGTTTAGCGGAGGTGGCCTTACATCCTTCTTTAGTATATTTGTGCAAGGAACATATAGCATGACAACTTTTTGGAGTGTTATTCTTATCTGGATAGCAGAGTTTGCTTTTATCACGATCCTTGTAGAACGGGCTTTATACAGAAATGTCAATATTGCTCAAGTGACTACCCAAACGGTCAGCCTTTTTACTATTTGTGCTTCAGAGGATTTAAAAGAAAAGAACTTGAGCGAAAAAGAGAAGCGCAATAATACTTTTTTATTTAATGCTTTGTTGTTTACTATTCCTGCAGTGGGTTTCTACTATGTCTATGATTTTATTTCCCACTTTAAAGACTTGTTGGGACAACCGATTGGAGGAGAGTTTTTTAAAATTATATTTGCAGGGCTTTTGTTAGGAATTGCTTTTGTTATATATAATCAAAATAATATTTCTGGTATTTTGGACATAACAGAAAAATTTGAGTCTGGAAAATTAAGAGTAGTATGTAGAGATGATGAAAACTCTGATGTATATCTAGAAGTGAGCGTTGGACCAGATGGAGCTATTTTGACAAAAGAATTACATAAGTAAAGAAGAAAGTTTTGAGATGCTTTAAGCTATTTTAAAATTGGGATAAGTTTTCACATGGAGAGTGGAAGCTACCCAAGCTGTGGTGACGGGAATAGGATAAGTATTAGAAAGAAGAAATATATGTTTTTTAGAAGACGTCGTTTTTATTTGAATCAATATTACGACAAAGCTATTTATTATGATCGTAAGACCCATGAAGTTTTAGAAGCTCCAAAGAGTAAACTATTAGATACAGAGAAATCGAGCAGGATGAATCGGCATATTCCTCTATTAGTTGTTCTCTTTATAGCTAGCGGAAGTGGCATTTCTTCCTTCTTTAGTCTATTTTTACAAGGAACTTATAGTATGACTGTTTTTTGGAGTGTTATTCTTATCTGGATAGCAGAGTTTGCTTTTATCACTATCCTTGTAGAACGAGCCTTGTATAGAAATGTCAATAAAGCTCAAGTGACTACCCAAACGGTTTGTCTTACTACTATGATTTATCCCGATGACGAAAATCAAGACGAAGAGGAAAAGACGGAAAAAAAAGGATTTAGCAAAGGTGCTTTTTTATATTTTAATGCACTCTTATTTACTGCTCCTGCAGTTGGTTTCTACTATGTCTATGATTTTATTTCCCGCTTTAAAGACTTGTTGGGGCAACCGATTGGAGGAGAGATTTTCAAGATTATATTTGCAGGTCTTTTGTTGGGAATTGGTTTTGTTGCGTTCAATCAAAATAATTTCGTTAGAATCTTGAAATTGTCACAACGGTTTGAGGAGGGGGAAATTAGTGTGATATGTAGAGCTGATGACGATCCAGATGTCTATCTAGAAGTCAGTATGGGACCAGATCAAAAACTTGTCATCACCCAACTACAGAAAGATGAAAACCAAGTTTTGAAGTAGAAGGTAGAGAGTGGGAAATAGGTTCCTTGGATAACATCAATCTGACTAGTTAAGGAGAGGGAGTTCATGTCAAAAGCTTCAAAGAAAAAGAAAGTAGTGATCGAAGAACGCTACCACGGTCCTTTGATTACAAATGGGGTTAGTCTAGGCTATATCAAGCTTCTATCTTGGATTAGCTTAGCATTCTCTTTTATGGCTTATTTTGGGACGACCTATGTCGATCATATTGGCATTTATAAAATCTTGTTCATTCTTTGCATGTTTATTAGTGGTGTGGCAATCCCACTCTCTTTCTTCGATCGTTTTATTGTGAGATTTAAGAGTTTTATCTATCTTTTTGTTTCCATACTTGTTTTGATTTTAAACGTTGACATGACTTTTACAGGCTTGGTTATGCTAGTTGGTAATGACGGGATCTATTCAGTCTGGGCACTTATTTACAATCTCGTAGCTCTCTGTATCCTGCTTTTTTCTACTGGTCTCTACTCCTGGTATTATCTTCCTAAAAATCAGGGGAAAATCTGGGCTTTCAACCGATGGGAGACTTATGGTGGTGAAGACAATGCCAAGAAGCAAGAGCGATTGTTTAATGTTGGAGTTGCTTTTGTAGCTGTATTGTTAGCGCCAGCTATTCTCACTGGCTACATTGAGAATATCTTTGGTGTTTTCTTGGGCATCTTGATGAATCTTTTTTTACCAGCTCTCATAGTGGACGGAGTTCAGGCAGCGCGCTATGTACGCAAACACCCAGGATATGAGGAGTAGATTTTTCATTTTGAAGCTTGTTCCTAATGGTTAGGAGATTTTAAGAACTTATTTTCATGATTAGAAAGAGGTCAATATGTTTTTTCTCAGACGACGTCGTGTCTTTATCGGCGAATGTGATGGACAAGCGGTCTATTATGACCAAAAGACGAGGGAGGCTTTAGCAGCTCCCAAAAGTTTCCTACTTAATACTGAAGGAGCACGTAAGACCAATGCCTATATTCCTGAAATGGTGATTTTTTTCATGGCAGGTGGGCCAGGTTTTTTTGGATTCTTTTCAGCTATGTCCATTGGTGTCTATAACTGGACCAGTTTGACCTATATTCTACTATTTTGGTTGGCTGAGTTTTTGTTTATGGTTGCGATTCTAGAACGGGGATTGTATAAAAATGTACGCAAGGCCCAGCCGACGACGGAGAAGATTTTTTACTATGCCGCTTCTCATAACTTGATGGTGGGTGAAGAGAATTTTGATCCAGCTAAAGCATCTTCAACAATCTATCGAATTGCTCGCTACATAATAATTGCTGTTGATATCTATTTAGTATGTGTTTTTTACGGCTATACTCAAAAGTTTGGTCAGCCTATTGAGACCGATTACGGTTTTTGGATAGCTGGATTTATGTTCTATATACCCTTTTTGTTTTATAACCAAAATAATCCAGTTCGTTTTGTGAAGATTATGAGATTATACAGCCAAGGGAAAGTACTTTTTAAAGAAGAAGGAGAGAGTTGAGCACTATTTCGGATTAGATAAATGACTTGGAGGATAAGGATGAACGAAGAACGCTACCACGGCCCTTTAATCACAAATGAGGTTAGTCTAGGCTATATTAAATTTTTTCCTTGGATCATGCTACCGATTACGACATTTTTATATTTTGCGGGTGGCTACGAAGACACGATTGGTATTATCAAGGTTTTATTTCTTTCTTGCATTTTTATTAATGGATTCAGTATTATCTTAGGACTTTTTAACTCTTTAGTGAATCGCTTTAAATCTCTGACCTACATCTTAATCGGCTTGGTAGCTTGGACAATAATCGTCAGCTTCACCTTTATTGGTCTATTGATGTTTACCTTGGGCGAGGGTTCTATTAGTGCACGAACGGTCAATGATTCCAGCTTAACCTTCTTTTATCTCATTACCATCTTGCTCCTATTTGTTGGGATGACTTTGATTTATGCCTGGTATTACCTCCCTCAAAATCAAGGAAAAATTTGGAAGATTAACCAATGGGAGACCTATAAGGTGAATAGTAAGAAAAAAGAATGGCTTTTCAACATTTTGGGAGTTATTGGGATTATGCTACTGTTCATAGCCGTGATTACAGGCTTTATAGAGAGAATCTTCGGTCTCTTCTTGGGGATGTTAATCACATTAACGTTTCCGGCGGTTATCGTGGATGCCGTTTACGCAGCCATCTATATCCGAAAGCATCCAGAATATGAAGAGTTGTGATTTTACAAAAAGTGGCCGTTAAATGGCCTATCATTATGGACCGATTGATCAAGAGTGTAATAAAATTGGATGGAGTCAATGAAGAAACAATCTATAGTTCTTCGTGATTTGCCTGGATTTTCACAGCCTTTATAGCTGTCATGGGCTTGGTGGATCCGATTTCTGTCCTTTCCATGCTCGTTTTGAAGATGATGGGAACACCCATCGGCAGTGAGAAATTCCCTTTAAGCCTGATGGGGATTTTGCCAGCTGTCGCAGCGTTATTACTGTGGCAAAATAATATGATCCGATGGTTGAAGGCAATTGAGCGATATAGAAATCATCGCGTCAAAAAGGAAATAGAGTAAAGAAAATAGAAAGAGATCAATATGTTTTTTCTCGGACGACGTCTGGAATACAAAGAATACCTAGAAATTAGCGACCGCGAATGGTACAGCAAACGCTATTATAAGAAGTTAATCAAAAGCGGTCAGCTAGAAGAGGAATAGTGGGATATGAACCGTCAGTCAGAAGAATTAAATAAGGAATATTTTCAAGCGCTGGGTTTCACGCGAGCTTCTGTTAGAATGTTGAGTTTGGCCTGGGCTGGTTTGTTTGTATTGAGCATCGACCTGACTCATGTATACTTTTTTATCAAGGAGCAATTCACAGTAGATCCCTTTTCGAATGTCCCTTTTCGCTTTCTGTGTCTCCTTCTATTGCTCATGCTGGTCTGTCAAATCATGTCATTCAGCAAACCATTCATCTATAAGTATCAACTCTTGAGTACTGCGATGCTCTTTCTACTAATCAATGGGATCCATCTTTCGTTGATTTTAATGGATTATATTCTCGCTATTTTAACGAATGAGGTTCTGAAAGATTCGCTGATCTACTCGCTGATTTATTGGTTGAGTTTCACTGTTTTATTTTTCGGTTTAATGGTTTATAATGTCAGCTGGTTAAAAAAGCAACTAGGACGAGGTTTTTCAGAAAAACGAACTGCTAGGAACTCTATCGCCACCTCCAGTGTCTTCAGCAAATCCTCCCTCTGGATTATTTTCGGAATCACTGTGTTAGGTGGAGGGCTGGCTAGTTTATCCGGGTATTATGTGCAAACATTTGGGATTGTGAGCAATATAGTCTTTACTTCAGCTTTTTCAAGATTAATCGTCGAAGTTGGCTATCTCCTTTATCTGAGAAGTAAGGATAAGACCTATTGGGAAGAAGGACCGAAGGAAGACCAGAGTCAGTCCTTTTTGAAAACCATAGATTTCAAAAAGGCCAAGCACCGCTTAACTACAGAAGTTGTCTTATTTTTGACTCTAGCAGTGTCTTTAAAACTATTGAATATAGATGCTGAAAATAGCCCAAGTTGGCTCATAGCAACCATAAGAATTTTTGGATATGCAATTCTTTTGGACGCCATGATCAGTTTTGTTTTTTATCAGATTAAAAAGAAGAGATAGGGAGAAAGAAGAAGTAGAAAGCCTTCTTTAACTATTTGGAAAGAGGTGTTAGATAAAATGAAACAGTTTAAGTGGTTGATAATAGTATCTTTTATCTTATTAGTCATTCCTTTTTATCTCACATATAAAAATTCTCAAGAATCTAGTACTCTAAAAACAGCTTTTAAAAAACAGGATAGAATCGAAGTTCTTCATTATTTAATGAGGTCGGAAAAGTACGCATCTCAATACGTAAAGCGGGTTACATCATTCCATCTGATGGTGCTATTCGTCTAGAAGGAGTTGTTTATCCACTTGAAATAGAAGGAGAAGTACATTTGAAAATCAGCCCTCCTCAAAAAGATGCAAAAGATTTTCAGTTATTTTTTACTAAACAAATTAATGAAAAACAAACCTTTGTGGCTTTCGTGTTAGATAAAAAACTTAATTTAATGTAATCGACCTATTCTCAGGATAACGACAGTGGAGAAAGAGAGGGAGTCTCTATCTCACATTCCGAAGAAGAGCGTCTGTTGAAAATTGTTCGAGGAGAGATTGACGGCTTTATGGAAAATATGTATCGGATCTTATATGCCTAAATAGACAGTTATAGGTGATGCTACAGACATTCGTGATTATTCGAGCCCGTTCTTTACTTTTTGTTTTATTTAAAAATGAATCTTAAAGTGTGAGTCCCCATTTAAGTTACAAGAAAGGAAGACAAATGATAACACCCCTGATATTTATTATTTCTCTTGTCCTACTTTTACGTCGTTTTAAAAGCAAACGTTCACGAAAGGTCATTGGCTCTTATATGCTTCATTTGCAGTCTGGTTTGTTTATTCGATTCTTACTTATGGAAGCTACACCCTCCAGCCTGGTCAAAGTGTTACATTGAAAGTTTATCCCAATACAGACCAGTTGGAGTATAATTCGGAACTCCATTTTAAAAAATTAGACGATGCGAAGTTAAAATTGTCCGGTCTAAAAGGTTGGGGGATGAAAGATAGTAATATAGTTTATAATGTTGAAAAGCAAACAATAACGGAGCTCATTTTTTTTAAAAGACAAAACCGAGCGTAAAGACTTACCGAATGATAAAAGTAAGAGTTTCTATTTAGAAAACGATGGAATAGTGGTTCAAGGGGAAGTTGAGGAAGTATTTGGGGTGACGGAACGAAAGCCCTACAAGATCACCATCACAAATGTAGACGATAAACCAGCTCACTTTAAAGCGCGAGTGGTGGATCGGTAATAAAACAAAAAAGCCTTGGTTATCAAGGCTTTTTCCTGTTGTTTAGATGTCTCTGTATGAAATTCTTCATTTTAGTACAGAAGAAAATGATATCAGATACTTGGGATAGAGGGATCTTATTGTGTACTAAATCTGACAAAATTGAGAAAGTTACATAGATTTGACATAATAACATTATATAAGGATTAGCAGTGAATTATTACCACTAAGTAATATCCTTTAATAACAAACTAACCTTGTTGCTTGCTGTAAAATAGAACCAAGTTATATAAATAGAAAGTGAGAATACTATATGAGAATAACAAGTTTTAGAGATATGGACACCACTGAAGATTTTGAATTTGTAGATGAAAAAATGAGTGAGTATTTCCGTTGGGGATTGCTGATTTCTATTCGCTTCAACAAGCAACCTATTGGATTGGGGATATCTTGAGAAAAGAACCCAGCGCTAATTTTGAAGTAAGAGCACGACTTTCAGAAGGTGATGATGTAGACGAATATGAAAGAATCGTGTTATACGAAGGAGATCAGTGTTTTGATTCTTGGTTCTTAGAAGAGAAAGCAAGCTTCATGGCACCATATTCTAAGGTACTATTTCTCAATAAGGATACAAATGTGGCATATGCTATTGAAAAAATGAATATGATGAGCCTGGACATGTAAAGTATTTACGTGAGATAAGAAAATAAATAAGAGAGTTCAAAAACCGTTGCTTTTTTGATAGAATCGTGACACTTTTGTCCCAGACTCTTTTGTGCTGACTGATAGCCATGGATTCGTCTTGGTCTTTCATTGATAGCTTTAGTATAGGCTTTTAAAAGGTTCGGCTCTAGATCTTTGAGCGAGGATCACTTTGGAATGAACTTTCTTAACAATCCATTGAAATTCTCATTTGTCCCTCGTTCATAAGATGAATAGGCGTGTGCAAAATAAACATCTAATCCCTTAATCTCACTCAATGAAGAAAATTCGCTTCCATTGTCTGCAGTGATGGACTTAATGGGATAAAATTTCATACACTCTAAAACTGCTTGAATGACATACTCTGCCTTCTTCTCCACGAGTTTCTTTGTGACAGCACAGCGTGTTTGTCGTTCTACTAAGATTAGAATAGAAGGTTCTCCTACTGTCTTTCTTCAATTGACTTTACTAGATGTTTCTTAGTAGAGGGATGATTGGTAAATCTCTTACGGGTCCGCACTGCTCTTGGCAAATCAATAACCCTAATATCTAACGATATAGTTATAGAGCGTCTTGGTTGAAGGGACAACTGCATCTACATGTTGGAGGCTATAAGTGTGAACAAAGGTATCCACGCTATGTAGTCTTAGTTTCTCTCTCATTGCTTCTGTAAATTCTCTCAGAAAATCGTCCAATACACGATCCAGTTTCAGATAATAGCTGGCTTCTCTAGCATGATGATAACGGTTATGAGTAGCATCTGTATAGTAGTGTTGGTAATAGACCTTCTGTCCATTTACTTGTTTCACTTGTGTTACGGAACCACGATTAATTTCACGAGTAATAGTAGAGCGATTTCTTCCCAGACGACGAGCAATCTCTGCTGGTTTGAGTCCTACGCTTAAATAAGCTTCAATTTCCCTCGTTCAGCTTCAGATAAGTGCTTGTAGGATTGATTGGTGGTAGGATAATTAGCGGACATGTTCATCTTCCTTTATACTGTTTTTCGCAACTCTAGTATATCAAATGAACATGTTTTTTGTGTTGCACTTCATTTTACAACAGGGCATGGGGTCTGTTTTCAGAAAAGGTAATTTTCTAGGAAATAGTTGTTGAATAAATAGGACAGGTTCTATTAATGAACCTACCGACCAACTAAAAATTTCTTTCTTTAGGTTGTGAGTTGGCATCTTGTATACTGAAAATGAATAAAACAATTTAATAAAAAAGAGTTAACACTAATCAATGCAACTTGCTTGACAAAAGCTTTACTTAGTGGTTTAATATACCCCATAAGGGTATATTTGGAGGTGCCTATGTTTCACTTATTTACAAAAATTGATAGTATTTCTACTAGCGAATTAGAAGCTAAACTAAAGGAACCTATTCAGCTACTGGACGTTCGAACGCCTACAGAATTCCGTAGAGGCCATATCAAAAATGCAAAAAATGTCCCCCTAACTGAAATCGGTTCTTATAAGCCCACGACAAAAGAAACACTCTATGTCATTTGTCATTCTGGTGTGCGTAGTAAGATGGCTGCTAAAAAGCTAAAGAAAAAAGGCTATGATGTCATCAATGTCCGAGGTGGTATGAGCGCTTGGACAGGTAAGGTCATCTAAAAGTTTAAAGGAGAAAGCCAATGAAAATTATCATTGTCGGAGGAGTTGCAGGCGGTATGTCAGCAGCAACCCGTCTCAGACGTCTCATGGAAGACGCTGAGATCATTATTTTTGAGAAAGGGCCCTTTGTTTCCTTTGCCAACTGTGGCCTTCCTTACTATGTTTCAGGAGAAATTGCAAACCGTGATAGTTTATTGGTCCAAACTCCTGAAAGTCTCAAGGCACGCTTTAACCTCGATGTGCGACCATTTCACGAGGTTATCCAGCTTTCCCCAGAAGAACACACTGTGACTGTACGACACGATGGACAGGAATTCACAGAAATCTACGACAAGCTGATCCTATCTCCAGGGGCTAAACCATTTGTTCCTACCATTGAAGGCTTGGCAGAAGCTAAAAATGCCTATACACTCCGCAATGTTCCCGATCTTGACGAGATTATGGCAGCCTTGGACAATCATCCAAAAGAAGCTGTCGTTATCGGTGCAGGCTTTATCGGGCTTGAAATGGCTGAAAACTTGTCGAAACGGGGATTGCAAGTCACCATCATTGAGAAAGCACCCCATGTCTTGCCACCATTAGATCAAGAAATGGTAGCCTTTGTCCAAGCAGAATTACTGGCAAACGGTGTCCGTGTTATCACTTCTCAATCTGCGACTCGATTTGAAGACCAAGGAAAAATCATCATTCTCGAAAACGGTCAAAAGATCACTTCTGACCTCACTATCCTTTCTGTCGGTGTTGAACCTGAAAACAGACTGGCCAAAGCTGCGGGGATTGAGCTGGGACTTCGCGGTGGGATCCTGGTCGATGAACATTACGAAACCAGTCAAAAAGATATTTTTGCAGTTGGGGATGCCATCGTCGTCAAGCAAGAGATTACAGGTCAAGATGCTCTCATCTCTCTCGCTTCTCCTGCCAATCGTCAGGGCCGCCAAGTGGCGGACGTCATCGCAGGACTCGGTCGTACAAACAAGGGCAGTATCGGCACTGCTATCGTTCGTGCCTTTGATATGACAGCTGCTTCGACTGGTCTCAGCGAGCGTATCCTTAGCATGAATCAATTTCCTTACAAGGCGCTTCATGTCAGCGGTAAAGACCACGCCGGTTATTATCCTGGCGCTACTGAGATGACCTTGAAGCTCCTCTTCGACCCAACCACTGGAAAAATCTATGGTGCCCAAGGAGTTGGGAAGAAAGGTGTTGACAAGCGAATTGATATCCTAGCAACTGCTATCAAGGGAAATCTCACCGTCTTTGACTTACCAGAGTTAGAGTTTACCTATGCGCCACCTTTTGGATCTGCCAAGGATCTCGTCAATATGCTGGGTTACGCAGCCTTGAACCTTATCGAAGGTCTCAGCGACAACGTTCAATGGTACCAGCTCGAAGACGAACTGGCTAAGGGAAAGAAATTTCTAGATGTACGGACAAGTAGCGAATTCCAGAGTGGTCGACTCAAAGTCGATACCATTCATATTCCCCTAAACGAATTACGGGAACGCTTGGATGAACTAGACAAAAATCAAAACTACATCGTCAGCTGCCACAGTGGTTTACGCAGCTATATCGCAGAGCGTATCCTCAAGCAAGCAGGATTTACCGTCCAAAACCTTGACGGCGCTTATTCACTATACAAAATGGCTAACCCAGAAGGAGTAGAATATGGTAACTAATATCAGCATGGCTGACTTTTATGAAAAATATCAAAATGAAAATCTAGATCTTATCGATGTCCGTGAAGTACATGAATTCCAAGCAGGACATGCACCAGGTGCCAAAAATCTTCCGTTAAGTACCTTGGAGCAAGGCTACAAAGAACTCAAACCTGACCATGAATACCATGTCATCTGTCAAGGTGGAGCGCGTTCTGCCTCTGCCTGTCAATTTCTCAGCGCCCAAGGCCTCACCGTTACCAATGTAGAAGGTGGTATGAATGCCTGGCCCGGTGATGTAGAATAAATCAAATACAAAAAGAGCAGTTTGTTTACTCTAAAGAAAACCAACTGCTCTTTTACTATTCTATCAACTTTTCAAATAAGCCTTTATTCTGTTACTTCCGTTTAATCAAGTATTTAACTGCCTTTTCCAATCTTTCCTTCTGCGCTTGAGGGTCGCCTAAAGGTTCATTAATACAAGCTGTTAAATTCTCGGTTATCATCAACTCAATAATACGATCAACGCTTGAACGAACTGCTGTTAATTGGGTGATGATATCGACACAATCCCGCTCTTCCTCCATCATTTTTTGGATACCCCGCAATTGACCTTCTGAGCGTTTGAGGCGTGTAATGTACTTTGATTTTGTCATCTATTTATCCTTAAACGATTTTTTTACATTATATCTCTAATAAAGCCCTTTGTCAAAAGTATCACTTCTCTTAAAGATAAAGCCTCCTAGTTCTCTACTCTAACTCGCGTAACAATACCATCTTTGTCAGTCACGCTGAATTCTGCAGACGAAAACCACTTAGTTATCGCCTTGTTAGTTTGAGATTGAGCAAATACTTTCAACAACTCCTCTTTATTCTCAACTTCAACCACATAGTAAGCAAGACCAGCCATGCTATTTTCACGTCGAGCTAAATCTTTACCACCCCATTCATTAACAGCTAAATATCTCGGCAAGCAACAAGCGAATGAAAAAGAGCTTGAACAGTTCAAGGCTATGGAAGCTTTCCAAAGAGAGCATAATGGAAAATAGATGAAACAATCAAAAAAAACCACCTTCGGGTGGCTTTTTTCTATACTTGTTTTCACCATTTTGTCAAGGAGATTTCTCCGCTATTGAGCCAGATTTCTTCTTGATTTTCTAATTGGACCAAGAGTTGGCCGGTATCAGAGATATCTTTGGCGAGGCCTGGATAGGTCTGTTGGTTCTGCTCAAAAGTAACGGTTCGTCCTAGGACCAGGGAGCGCTCTTTATAGAGGTAGACCAGTTCATCGACATCCGTTTGGAAGAATTCCTTCCAGATCTCACTGATGAGGTCATTGCGGGTGATGGGACAAGGCCCTTCAAATAAGGAACCAGCCTTGCTTTCTAGCTCATCTGGAAAAGTAGAGATAGCCAAATTAAGACCGACTCCTATAATGACATCCGTGACGAGACCAGTCTCAATCGACGTGATAGCTTCGGTAAGGATTCCCCCAATTTTTTTATGGCGGTAGTAAATATCATTGACCCACTTGATATCGATATCGATCAGGGTCAAGTTTTTAATAGCCTTGTAGATGGCTCCAGCGACCATGAGGGTATAAGGAGGGAGCTCTGCAGGGGGCAGTTGAGGCTTGAGATGAAGGGACATGTAGATGCCCCCTTGATCGGGGCAGTAGTAGTCCCGACCAAAGCGGCCTTTTCCAGCAGCCTGCGAATTGGCTAGGTAGAGCGCCTTGCCTTCTTGATGGGTTTCTATGCCTAATTTGGCGTCCAATTGGGTGGAGCTACATTGTTCGTTTAAGGAAACGGTCAATTGGGTATTGCTTGCGATCACCTCAGGAAGCAGAATATCGCCTGAGACCAATTTGTAGCCCTTCTTTTTGAGGGATTCGATGACGACCCCATCTTTTTCCAGACGCTGAATAGCCTTCCAGATAGAGGTGCGGGAAACACCTAGTTCTTTTGCCAGCTGCTCCCCGTTGACATAATCATCTGCCTGAGAAAGGGTTTGAAAGAGGATTTCGTGTGTTTTCATAGTTTTTTATTCTTGGAAAGGATGGAGGATCATCCATTCTTCGTACTTTCTCTAATAGTTAGCTTGGTTCCTAGCATAGTGAGGGTTGGTATTTCTCTCGGAGATAGGACTTGTTTATTTAGTACATCCATTGCGGTTCGTCCCATTTCTTCTGTAAAAACGGTGATGGTAGAGAGGGGAGGAAAGACTTGCTTGGCTAAACTGGTATCATTAAAGGAAATGAGTTGGATATCATCAGGGACCTTAATGCCGGCCTCTTGAAAAGCCCGGAGAGCCCCAATGGCTAAACTATCACTCGCAGCAAAATAGGCATCTGGTAAGGGTAAGCCAGACTGAAGCTTAGAGGAAATGAGGTCATAGCCTGATTGAGCTGTAAAACTTCCAGTGAGGATGAGTTCAGGGTGATAAATACTTCTTTCAATACAATAGTTTCGATAGGCTCGTCGCCGAGGATCGGGAATACTTTCCAATAGGTCAGTTGTTTTTTCCTCACCGCTAAGGAGCCCAATTGTTTGACAGCCTTGTTTTCGTAAATAGGAAAGAGCAGTCTGTACAGCATTTTCAAATTCAGTCGCGACGCAAGGGTGACCTTGGTTAAGGGTGTTACTATCGACAAAAACCAGAGGTTTGTCTAGCCTTTCTAACTCGACAATCTGAACCCTACTAAACTTTCCGATACAAAGGACCCCAATAACTTCCTCACCTAATCGAAAAGGAATATCATTGAAATAGCGGAGAATCCCATAGTCGAGATCCTGTGCTCTTTTTTCAATGCCTAAGCGGATGTTGTAATAGTAGAGGTCGTCCAGCTCTCCCTCTTCACTTTTCCATTGGATGATGACAATTTGCTGTTTTTCCTTTTTAAAGTTCCCACTTTTCTGATGTCTGGTGTAGCCTAGTTCGTCAGCAACAGTCAAAATTCTGTGGCGGGTTTCCTCCGTTACAGAAAGACTGGCATCTTGGTTCAGAACACGAGAGACAGTGGCGATGGATACGTCTGCGAGGTTAGCAATATCCTTTAATGTGGCCATTCGTTTTCTCCTTCTTTCTTCTAGTATATCATAGGTTTCGTCATATTAGCGAATTTTACTAAAACTTTAGTAAAATAATTGATTTGTTGCATGAAAGGGGTTACACTAGTGGTAAATAACTATATAAGTGAGGTAATCTCAATGAATACTCAAGAACTTCGGGAAGCTTTTCAAACAGTCTTTGGAGCAGAAGCAGATCACACTTTCTTTTCACCAGGACGGATCAATCTGATCGGTGAACACACTGACTATAATGGTGGGCATGTCTTCCCAGCAGCCATCACTCTTGGTACCTATGGAGCGGCAAGAAAGCGTGAGGATAAGGTCTTGCGTTTCTTCTCAGGAAACTTTGAAGACAAGGGGATCATTGAAGTTCCACTTGAAAACCTCCACTTTGAAAAAGAGCACAACTGGACCAACTATCCAAAAGGCGTGCTCCACTTCTTGCAAGAAGCGGGTCATGTCATTGATAGCGGTATGGATGTCTATGTCTACGGCAATATTCCAAACGGATCCGGTCTTTCTTCTTCAGCATCGCTTGAGCTCTTGATTGGCGTCATTGCTGAGAAACTATATGATCTTCAGTTAGACCGTCTAGATTTGGTCAAGATCGGGAAACAAACCGAAAATCACTTCATCGGAGTTAACTCTGGGATCATGGACCAATTTGCCATCGGTATGGGGGCTGATCAACGGGCTATTTATCTCGATACCAACACCCTAGAGTATGATTTGGTACCGCTGGACCTCAAAGACAATGTCGTGGTCATCATGAACACCAACAAACGCCGGGAATTAGCGGATTCAAAATACAATGAACGTCGTTCAGAATGTGAAACCGCCGTCTCTGAACTCCAAGAAAAATTGGATATCCAAACCTTAGGGGAATTGGATCTCTGGTCTTTTGATGCCTACAGCTACTTAATCAAGGATGAAAATCGCATCAAACGGGCTCGTCATGCTGTACTTGAAAACCAACGGACTCTCCAAGCACGTAAGGCACTTGAAGCAGGTGATTTGGAAGGCTTTGGCCGTCTCATGAATGCTTCCCACGTATCCTTGGAGCATGACTACGAAGTGACTGGTCTAGAATTAGATACTTTGGTGCATACAGCCTGGGAACAAGAAGGCGTCTTGGGCGCTCGTATGACAGGAGCAGGCTTTGGTGGTTGCGCCATCGCCCTTGTAAACAAAGATAAAGTTGAAGCATTTGAAGAAGCTGTCGGCAAACGCTATGAAGAAGTCGTTGGCTATGCGCCTAGCTTTTATATTGCAGAAGTTGCGGCAGGGACACGAGTTTTAGACTAGGTGATAATAATGGAAGCTGTAATATTTGATTTAGATGGCTTATTAGCCGATACGGAAATCATTTCTCTAAAAGTTTATCAAGAATTGCTTAGAGATTTTGGAATTCCTTTCACAGAAGAAACTTATTCTAGAGACTACAGTGGACATAGGGAAGAGGAGAATGTTCAACGTTTTTTGGATACCTATGATTTACCATGGAACTTTGACCAAACCTTGGCTAAAGTCTATGAACTGGAAGCTCAAATCTTAGCCCAAGGTGTTCATTTAAAAAAAGGTGCTAAGAATTTACTTACTTTTTTGAAAACAGAGGGTATCCCAATCGCTCTAGCAACTTCAAGTGTTGAATCTCGGGCTAGAATGATCTTGGATAGCAATGGGATCCTGTCCCTATTTGACCATCTAGTTTTTGCAAAAGATGTCAAACGAAGTAAACCTTACCCAGATATATTTTTAAAGGCTTGTAGCGATTTGAATGCTTTACCAGAAAATTGCTTAGTGCTAGAGGATAGTGAGGCAGGGATTGAAGCAGCCTATAGGGCTGGAATACCAGTCATATGTGTTCCAGATTTAAAAGTACCAGCACAGTCTTTCTTAACTAAAGCAGAACAAGTTTTCCAGGATTTGGATGCTGTCAGAGACTATTTAAAACGTAAGAAGGAGAATCAATGAATCAGGGAATTTTGGATGCATTTGTCACAGCCGTCATTGCGGCGAGTGACTACGAAGAGATGGATCGGATTTATCTAAAAAATCGCATCATGAGTCGCGTTGGAGAAGAAGGGCTAGACGCCCCAGCTCAAAAAGAAGAGTTGATTGCGCTCAAAGATCAGCTGGTAGAGATCGCTGTTGCAAATAGCAAGATCCAAGATAGTATGGCCGAAAAAGACAGTTTGGGTGCGGAGTTGATGGATTGGTTTACCCCTAGTCCTAGTCAAGTCAACCATCGTTTTTGGGAGACCTACAGTCAGTCTAAGGAAGACGCGATTGCTGATTTCTATGCCCTCTCTAAGCGCAATGATTACATCAAGGTCAAAGCCATTGCACAAAACATTGCCTTTGAGGCTGAAACTCCCTACGGTTCTCTTGAAATCACCATCAATCTGTCAAAACCTGAAAAAGATCCTAAAGACATTGCAGCGGCCAAGCTTGCCAAAGCCAGTCATTATCCAGCCTGCCAATTGTGCTTTGAAAATGAAGGCTATCAAGGTCGCCTAGACCATCCAGCACGGGCCAATCACAGGATTATTCGCTTTGATATGGACGGTCATGATTGGGGCTTCCAGTATTCCCCTTATGCCTACTTCAATGAACACTGCATTTTCCTTGATAGCCAGCATGTTCCCATGGCCATTAGCCGCAAGACCTTTGAGCGACTCTTGACCATTGTCGAGACTTTTCCAGGCTATTTTGCAGGGTCCAATGCAGATCTGCCCATTGTAGGGGGGTCTATCCTGACTCATGATCATTACCAAGGCGGACGACATACCTTCCCTATGGAGCTGGCTCCTGTTGAGGAAAGCTTTAGCGTTGAGGGATTTGAGGCTGTATCGGTAGGAATTGTTAACTGGCCCATGTCGGTTCTTCGTTTGAATTCAGATGACAAGGCGCAATTGATTGCCCTGGCAGACCATATCCTAACAGCCTGGCGAGGCTACTCGGACCCAGCAGTTCAAGTCTTAGCAGCATCCGACGGTCAGCCCCACCATACCATTACCCCCATTGCACGAATTCGTGATGGGCATTATGAACTGGACTTGGTGCTCCGTGACAACCAAACCTCACCAGAGCATCCAGATGGTATCTATCACCCACATGCGGATGTGCAACACATTAAAAAAGAAAATATCGGCTTGATCGAAGTCATGGGCTTGGCGATTTTGCCACCTCGTCTCAAGGAAGAGCTCAAGCAGGTCCAAGACTATCTACTTGGACGTGAGAATACTGTGGCGACCTACCACCAGGCTTGGGCAGATGATTTGAAAGCCGCTCACCCATCCATCACAGAAGAAGCAGAGGCAGAGGCCCTTGTCCGTGAATCAGTAGGCCAGATCTTTGCGCGCGTGCTCGAAGATGCTGGAGTCTACAAGCGAACAGCAGAAGGACAAGCTGCCTTTAGACGCTTTGTTGCGACGCTTTAAGTGTGGAGAAGCGGCAGAAATTTGGTACAATAAGAGAGAAGACAAAGAAGCGAAAGGAAAACAAATGGCAATACTCGTACTCGGAGGAGCTGGCTATATCGGTTCCCACATGGTGGACCGTTTGGTCAATGAAGGACAGGAAAAAGTCGTCGTGGTCGATAGCTTGGTCACAGGCCACCGTGCAGCGGTGCATCCAGATGCCGTCTTTTACCAAGGAGACCTGGCGGATCAAGACTTTATGCGCACTGTTTTTAAGGAACATGCCGATATTGATGCGGTCATCCACTTTGCGGCCTACTCACTGGTTGCCGAGTCCATGGCAGATCCATTGAAATACTTTGATAACAATACAGCTGGCATGGTCAAGCTCTTGGAAGTCATGCATGAATGTGGGGTACACTACATCGTCTTTTCTTCAACCGCAGCTACCTACGGCATTCCAGAAGAAATTCCGATTCTTGAAACCACTCCACAAAAACCGATCAATCCTTATGGGGAAAGCAAGCTCATGATGGAAACCATCATGCGCTGGGCTGATCAAGCCTACGGCATCAAGTATGTGCCTCTTCGTTACTTTAATGTAGCGGGTGCCAAGCCAGATGGATCCATCGGAGAAGACCATGGACCAGAGACCCATCTCTTGCCGATCGTCTTGCAAGTGGCCCAAGGAAAACGCGAAAAGATCGCTATTTTTGGGGATGACTACCAGACACCAGATGGGACCAATGTTCGGGACTATGTCCATCCTTTTGACTTGGTAGATGCTCACCTTTTAGCAGTGGAGTATCTCCGAAATGGCAACCCATCGACTGCCTTTAACCTAGGATCTTCAACCGGATTCTCCAATCTTCAAATCGTAGAAGCAGCCCGCAAGGTGACGGGACATCCGATCCCACTTGAGATTGCTGATCGCAGACCAGGAGATCCAGATACCCTGATCGCATCATCTGAGAAGGCGCGTGCCATCCTTGGCTGGCAACCAAAATTTGATAATATCGAAACCATTATCCAAACAGCCTGGGCTTGGCATTCCAGCCACCCAGATGGCTACAATGATCGATAATAAGAAAACTCAAGTCAGTTGGCTTGAGTTTTTTTAGTTTGGAAAAAAGATATTACACAACTAAGCTTTTTATGTGAATAATGAAGTTTAGGATTATTACCTTCAGAATTAGCCAAGGTGGACCCGAAATTTAGGAAACGTATCGATGCAATGGATCAAGAAGCGTTAGAAGAGGCCTACCCAGAACTTAAAACATTGATCTCCATGGCTCATGTGAATCCATATGCACAACTATTTAAATCTGAAACAGAGCGAGCTAATTATCATTACCTACTAGACCGCTATTTCCTTTTAGATAGTCAAAAAATGCTCAGTTGGCGAGATCCTGCTTTTCAAACTAAATATGATTATTATATAATTGAAGAAGGTATTGATCCTTTTACAGGTAAACCTGCTACACAGGAAGAAATCAATCGTGCAAAAAATATCAAGAAGGTGAGAGGTTTTACTGATAGCCTCCAACTAGCAAGTACCTTGTATACATCTTATGTTGGATATAATCAGTACTACAATAAACCCTACACATCTTTCTCGGATGTATATAGTAAGGTAAAAGGGAAAATTCCTGTCTTCAATAGGAAACCAGTAATTCCTGTTTTTTCAAATAGATATTCAAAAATAGATTTTACTCAAACTGACTTTGATGTTGAGTTAATAAGAGGTAGATTGAAAACTGATCCAGATACGGCTTTTTTCTGGTCAGGACGAACAGATGGCATTGGAGGAATGGATGTTGCGAAAAAAATAGCAAAAAATAAAGGAGGAGTTACATTAGAATCTACGATTGATGATACGAACATTGTAATGCCTGAATGGGATTTTAATACTCCTTCAAGTGTAACAGCTTGGGAGGAAGCTTCGAATGTTTACGCAGAGCAAGTATCTGGTGAAATAAGAGCTGTAGTTGGTAGCGAACTACGACCAGGAAATATTTGGGAAAACATCGAACTACCAAGATTGAAGGCCAATCCAAATGTTACTAAGGTTACAACAATAGATCCTAAAACAGGGGTAGAAAAAATTATATTCGAGAGGTAGAAATGAAAATTACAGGAACAAGATCAACAATTACTTTTGATTTAGAGAATGGTTTCCTCATAAAAGCACAAGGAGAATTGCTGATCAATAAAAAATTTGTTGTTTATAAAGATAGTATGACACAATGGGAGCCTCCTCATGAGAATCTTCCGATAACTCAAAGAGAAATAGAAAATATTATTAATACAGCTAAAAAAATGGAGAGCAATCAAACTATTCAATTAGACTTTGTATAATTATATTGTATTCTAAGAGAAATAAATCTCTATACAAGTGGTCAGGTTGTCTATCATGGGACCAAACTCCTAGGTGGAAGTGAAGAAGATGCTCAAACTGCAAACTTTATCGGGAACATCGTAGGAGGTTATGTGGCCTCCTCAGCAACCAGCAAGTTTAGTTTGAATCAACCTATTTTTTCAAATCGATATTCAAAAATAGATTTTACTCAAAACAGAAGACCATTATAAAACATTTTAAAAAAATAGAATAGAGGTTTGAAATCCTGAAAAATAGAATTCATTACATTACGAAACTTGAAATGCAAGATCGATTGCCTTTCAGTGGCTTTGTAGCAAATTTTGATGGGAAGCAGATCCAAAACAAAGAAGAACTATTTCGTTTTCTTGAAAAAAATGTCGGACTTCCTGATGCCAATAATTGGTCATCTATTACAAATTGGCTGACAGACTTATCATGGATAAAAGCTGAAGAATACAACTTTATTCTTGAAAATTATGATAGCTTCTTAAAAGATGACTTATCATCTAAAGACTTATTTTTAGAAATTTTGGAAGAAGATATTCTTCCTTGGTGGGAATGCGATGTTGAAAAGCATGTTGTTGGCAGTAAGGTCAAGAGTTTTCAAGTTTACATAGTAGAAAATTAAAAATAGGACAAAGTTTTAAGGAGCTACCTTAAGGTAACCACTTATGTTGGATATAATCAGTACTACAATAAACCCCTATACAACGTTCTTGGATGTATATAGTAAGGTAAAAGGGAAGATTCCATTCTTCAATAGGAATCCAGTAATTCCTGAGGTTAACCTTAAGGTAGATATCAATGGTAAAACTATAACAGAAACCACAAAACCTTATGATCGCGAACATATTTTACGAAATATAGAAGAAAGCAGGCTTGCGAGGGAGAATTCAGGGTTTAAAGACTTTTCAACCACGAGGCTTCAGCCGGTAGTCAAGCCTCAGCCTGCACCTAAGAATTTAGATGTTGAGGGACCAGTAGTAAATAATATTCAATCTAAATATCCCGATTTGCAAACTTATGAATATAATTCATATACAAATCCTGGTCCACTAAATGATTTAAGAGGTCAGCCTAATGTTAATTTTTATGGGGGACGGTATGATGTTGAAGTTTTGAAGTCTCCCAAAATATTATATCGAGCTGGCGACCAAAGCAATCCGCTAGGGCAATGGTTTACAGAATCAGCCCCACATTCTGAGATAGAAGTTAGAATAAATACGGCAGTAAAACCAATTTGGACAGATCGTTCAGGAAACTACACTGGTAGCTCTCCTTTAAATACAGTTTACGAAATAAAAATACCAGCTGGCACAACAATATACAGAGGACCTGTTGCGAGTCAAGGAGGCATCTATCAAGGTGGTTTGGAATATGAACAAATTTTTATTGAAACTCCGTGGAAAATAGAAGGTGTAGAGGTTATTAGCTCAAAACCATTAAATTAGTGAGGAAAGAAATGAAACGAAAAGAATTATTAGATAATATCAAATTAATATTACCACTATTAAATCAATACAATGATGGGACAATTCATGTACAAATTTCATTTTTACAAGGATTAGAATGTGCATTGGAAAATGGTGACTCACTCCCTACAATAAGAGAAATTAAAGATATCCTTTATCCTCCAAGAGGAGGTCTATCAGACTTTTTTGTTTGGAAGAATGATTATTTGGAACGACTAAAAATTAATGAAGAAATTGAAGCCTACAATAATAGATTATGGGAGCTTTTAAATCAAATAGAAAACTTGGAATCATAGTAAATGCATCAAATTTTAAAATTAGAAGCATTTCATCAATCTCATACAAGAATTCCAAGCGGAAATGAAGCATCTGCTTTTGAAGATTTTTGGAAACCAGGAGGACAAACCTTCCCAGGAAATATGCCAGAAGGCATCATGAAAGATATTAGTACCCAAAGAGGAGAACATACATGAAATATAGTAAACTAGGCTGGGAAGAAGTTAGTAAGTTTGAGGAAATAAAAGGTTATGGACAACATATTTGGCGACATCATGAGAAATATTTTTTTGTTACTGATGAAGGAGGAATAGCTGAACAGAGGGTAGTCTATGAATTACCATTAGAACTATTTCAATCACCCTACCAAGTTTTTCTGAGTTACTTGAAAAGTCTAACTTAATTTGACAATTTAGGCAATAAAGAAATCCTAGACAAGCTTTTGAGCTATTCAGAAGACTTGAAATACCACTATAATCTCTATCAGCTCTTGCTTTTTCACCTTCAGAATAAGGAACCAGAGAAATTTTTTGGACTCATTGAAGACAATATAAAGAAGGTTCATTCTCTTTTTCAGACTGTCTTTAAAACATTTCTAAAGGACAAAGGGAAAATCATCAATGACCTTCAGTTATCCTATTCCAACGCAAAATTGGAAGCGACTAATAATCTCATCAAACTTATCAAACGCAATGCCTTTGGTTTTCGGAACTTTGAAAACTTCAAGAAGCGAATTTTCATCGCTCTGAATATCAAAAAAGAAAGGACGAAATTTGTCCTTTCTCGAGCTTAGCTTTTCTTCAACCCACTAAAGTTGACAAAAAGCCGTAGATTTTAGGTATTTACCTTGTCTACTTAAGAGGTATCATATCATCGAGATAAAGGTGATTTGTTTGTTCCTAAGAATTAGGTTTTAGGTTTGACTTGTGGCAACTTCTGGAAAAAGCTTGTCTAGAATTTTTGGAGTGATAGCTTGTCCAGGACCTTCAGCACAATAGGTGTGAATATACATAGCGGGATTGAAGTTGAGCTCGATACAAGTGAAATGAGGTTTTTCCTTGCTAGCAGGCTGAGTTTTATCTGGAATGATGAGGTCAACCCCGCAAGCCCAGGCCCCCATGCTAGTTGCCATAGCTGCTGCCAATTCTTGGTAAGAGGAATCTATTGTCTCAGTGACATCAATAGAGTCACCACCCGTAGAAATGTTGGAGTTACGGCGGAGATTGACCTTTTTCCCTTCTGGGAGAATATCATCAGGTGCATAACCTTGCTGAGTCAACATCAATTGTTCGATGTCTCCTAGCTTAATGATTTCCAGAGGTGAGCGGTGGTCACGGCCTCGCAATGGATTGGCATTTTTCTGAGCGACTAATTCACGAATGGTGTGTTTGCCATCACCGACAACATTAGCAGCGACACGAAGGAGGACAGACTCACAACGCCCGTCCAGAATGAAGAAACGGTATTCGGTTCCTGGGATAAATTCTTCAACAAGAACAGCTGTATCTTCTTCAAAGGCAATCTCGAGAGCTTTCTTATAGTTATCAAGGCTGGCAGGCTCTTGGAAAATGGAAATGCCCAGACCGAAGTTGGTTGATTTTGGTTTAACCACAATTTGCTTGCCCTTGATAAGAGGATAGTAGGCTAGACCTTGTTCTAGACTGGTAAATTCGTCGCCGGCAGGGACAGGGAAGCCAGCATCAGCCAGGATTTTTTTGGTCACGGTTTTATTAGCCATGGCAAGAGGAACTACATAGTTGTCTTTTGAGGTCATGTTACCATTTTTGACGTACTCAACATGATCTTTATGCCAGAGTTTAAGGAATTGATCCTGCTCATCTAGGATTTCAAAATGAAGCCCTTTTTGAATGGCATCAAAGAGCAGCATCTGGGTAGAAAGTTCCATCTCCTCATAACCCTTAAGGGCATAGTGGGCAGTCCAGTCGTAATCATGATAGGCAAGCGCCTTGTCAAGGGCAAAGTCAGAAAGGGACTTGTCTTTGATATGAGGAAGAAGTTGAGCAGCTAGTGTCTGACTGGAATCTGCAAAGGCATCTTTAACTTGTTTGACCAGCCCTTGATGATAGTCACCAAGCCCAAAATGTTGCACCAGTTGGTCTAGAGCTGTCGTAATGTTCTGAGTTTCAGCTTCAGAAGGTAGAGGTTCTAAAGGATGAGAGAGGGCAATTTTTTCATTCAGCGCGTGACCTTGAGCCAGAGCCTGATCAACATTTTCAGGGGCATCCAGCCAGAGGAAGGCTAGAAGGAGTAGGTGTACGGTATCCATGGTAGTTTGGCTAATACCGATACGCTCAAAGGGGTTGAGGTCGAAGTTACGGAATTCTAGGTAGGTGATTCCCTTGTCAAGGAAGGAGCGATTAACCTTTTGTCCACGGAAACGAACAGCCGAGTAAAATTCCTTTTCCGCAATCAAATCACCTTGTTCGATATAGTTTTCGATGGCAGAGACATAGTCTTCTAGGCTTGCAAAAGATACTTGTATTTCTTCCTTATTGACATAGCCGTGGTCACTGTTACGGAAGGAACGCACAGGTTCTGGAACTTCTTGGTCGAAGAATCCTTGCTCAGCAATAGGTGCAGCCCCAAAAAGATAGGTAATCACCCAACGGTAGCGCAAGTAGTTTTGAGCCAGCTTAAGATAGAGGGCGTTTTTGAAAGCAATTATATCAATCTGGTCACTTTCTTGGAATAGGGCTTCAACCAAATCTTTCCCTAGTTCCATATTATAGTGGATACCTGAGATAGCTTGTAGTTTAGTTCCGTATTTTTCGGCCAGGTAGTTACGATAATGGCGTTCAAATTCATTTTCCAGTTGGGCAACTTGGATTTCTTGGGCGTTGATACGAGGAGGCATGGACAAGGGCCAGAGAAGTTCATCTTTACTGATGGAACGTCCAGCTACATCGGTAATGGCTCCAAGAAATCGACGAGCCTCAGTGGTAGATTTAGCAACTGGTGTGATGAGTTCCATCTGAAACTCACAAAAATCTGTTTGAATATAAGGGTGGAAACTTCGAGCTCCTAGCCATGAAGGGTGAGGCGTATGTGCTAATTTTCCCTGTCTATCGACACGAAGACTTTCGCGTTCAATTCCAAAGTTAGCTTGAAGGATAGGGCTAGTAGGCTCCAGCTTTTGAAGCAGTTGATTTATAGTCATAGAGTCACCTTTTCATCTAATGTTAGTGATAGTCTATTATAAATAGGAGAAGAAAACAACTTTCCGCTACGGTTAAGGGGAATTTCCGAATGTTTCAGATAAGAATTCTTAAAACCAATTGTTTTTTAGCTCTATTATATGCAAAAATTGTAAAATACCCACTGATTTTTATGTAAAATGTTATTTCTCTTGGAATTTAAATCAAATTAGCCTATACTAATGACGTATATATGAGAACGAAAGAATCCCTAGGGTCGGCACTGCACCCATAAAATGAGACACAAGAAAACACTCCTGTTGAATTCTGGTAAACTAGAAACAGGGGTGTTTTGTTATGGTCAAAAAGCATATTCAGTAGAAACTAAACTAGCCTGTATCGAAATGAAGAAGGCAGGCAAATCAAATAAAGTTATCATGGATACCCTCAGCATCAAAAATGCTAGTCAGGCCAAGACCTGGTAGCGATGGTATCAGAATGATGAATTGTACCGTTTCCAACAACCCGTGGGGAAACAATATACTTATGGTAATGGGATGAAACAGTTATCTGAAGTGGAACAGTTACGTTTGCAGGTAGAATTACTAAAAAAGTATCAGAACTTGATAAGAGAATCGACAAAGTAAGTCTTATCAAGCTAGTAGAAGAGTATAAGAAAACGTGCCCTGTATCGATTATTTTAGAATGTTTCGGCGTCAAACGCTCCACCTTTATCGCTGGAAACAGGAGTGTAAGAATTCTCAGAAAAGAGGCGAAATAGCAGATAATGGCTGTATCGAATGGTTTCACTCTGTTCTCAAGTCTGAAACCTTCTATCTCCATAAGTGGAGAAACATAACTGAAGATAGTCTAACAGATATTGTCAAAAATTACATCATATTTTATCCTGATAATTATGTATCACCATTGAAATAGCCTGCGTGGAACTTGTTTAGACACCGTTAGTTGTGGACAAGTTTCTTTTTTTATTTTAGGTGCACTAGATGAATCTCTCCCAAAATGTGTTGAAAATATAAATAGAACTCTGGCTTTCTCCTAATGCAAGTACGGGAAGAGTTGAAAAACTCCAACCTGTAACCTCTCCTCTAGCTATTCCACCTATTTCATGCTAGAATAAAGAAAAACACATTTGGAGGCATTATGAATCAGACAGTGACTTATTTGCAGGAATTGACAGCCATTCCTTCACCGACCGGTTATACACGTGAGATTGCAGATTACTTAGTCAACACCATTGAAGGCTTTGGGTACGAAGTAACTCGGACTGCTAAGGGTGGGGTGAATGTGACCGTGCCTGGTGTGATCACAGACAAACAACGCTACGTCACAGCCCATGTGGATACCTTGGGAGCTATTGTCCGCGCGGTGAAAGCTGATGGCCGCCTCAAGCTAGACCGTATCGGCGGTTTCCCTTGGAATATGATTGAAGGGGAAAATTGTACGGTCCATGTAGCCAATACAGGAAAGACTCATTCGGGTACGATTTTGGTCCATCAGACTTCTTGCCATGTCTACAAGGATGCGGGAACTGTCGAGCGGACCCAGGACAATATGGAAGTCCGTCTGGATGAAAAAGTAACCAACGAAAAAGAAACCCGTGCCCTTGGTATTGAAGTGGGTGACTTTGTCAGCTTTGATCCCCGGACCATTGTGACAGATACTGGCTTTATCAAATCTCGCCACTTAGATGACAAGGTGAGTGCGGCGATTCTCTTGAATCTTCTGCGCGTGTACAAGGAAGAACAGATCCAATTGCCAGTAACGACCACCTTTGCCTTTTCAGTCTTTGAAGAAGTGGGGCATGGGGCTAATTCTAGTATTCCAGCTGAAGTGGTCGAATACTTGGCAGTGGACATGGGAGCTATGGGAGATGACCAAGCAACGGATGAATACACGGTATCCATCTGTGTCAAAGACGCTTCAGGACCATACCACTACGAATTCCGTCAGCATTTGGTAGCCTTGGCAAAAGCCCAAGAAATCCCTTATAAGTTGGATATCTATCCTTTCTATGGATCAGATGCCTCTGCAGCCATGAGCGCAGGAGCAGAAGTCAAACATGCCCTTCTCGGAGCAGGGATCGAATCTAGCCACTCATATGAGCGGACTCACTTGGATTCTGTAGTCGCAACAGAGCGCATGGTCGATGCCTACCTCAAGAGCGACTTGGTAGATTAAAATTTGGAACTACTCTCCGGAGTAGTTTTTTCTTAAACTAAAACTAAAATTTTCTGAAAATTCCTTTTCTTCTGAAAATCTTTGTGGTATAATCTTAAAATAAACTTAAAATTTCTTAAGGAGTTTTACATGAAAAAAAGAAATGTCATTGCACTTGCGGGAGTTGCCCTCCTTTCAGCAGGTATCCTAGCAGCTTGTTCAGGTGGTTCTAAATCATCTAGCTCAAGCAACGGTCAAAAATTCTCATATGTCTATGAGACTGAGCCAGAAAACCTAAACTATATCACATCTGGTAAAGCAGCAACCCACGATATCACAGGAAACTTGATTGATGGTTTGTTTGAAAATGATAAATACGGGAACTTGATTCCATCTCTTGCAAAAGATTGGACAGTTTCGCAAGATGGCTTGACTTATACTTATAAACTTCGTGATGATGCTAAATGGTATGATTCAGAAGGCGAAGAGTATGCGGATGTAACAGCTAAAGATTTCGTCACAGGGATCAAATATGCGGCTGATAACAAATCAGAAATGCTCTACATCATCCAAGATTCTATCAAAGGCTTGAATGACTACGTCAGTGGTAAAAATAAAGATTTCTCAGCTGTAGGAGTAAAAGCAGTTGATGATCATACCCTTCAAATCACTTTGAACCAACCAGAATCTTACTGGAACTCTAAATTGACTCTTGGGATCACTTTCCCTGTCAACGAAAAATTCGTGAAATCAAAAGGGGATAAATTCGCTCAAGCAAGTGATACTAGCTCCCTTCTTTACAATGGTCCTTACATCTTGAAGAGCTTTACTTCAAAATCTTCTATCGAAATGACCAAGAATGAAAACTACTGGGATAAAGACAAGGTCTACATCTCAGATGTGAAATTGGAATTCTACGATGGACAAGACCAAAGTAAATTGGCCAAATCATTCGGAGAAAATACTCTTAGCTTGGCAAAACTCTTCCCAACTGGATCTGGTTACTCAGAGCAAGCTAAAGAATTCAAAGATGAAATCACCTACACTCCTCAAGACGCCGCTTCTTATGTTATTGGTACCAACATCGACCGTCAATCTTACAAACACACTGCTAAGAAGACCGATGAAGAAAAACAATCTACTAAGAAAGCTCTCTTGAACAAGGACTTCCGTCAAGCGATCAGCTTTGCCTTCAACCGTGAAGCGTATGCTGCTCAATTGAACGGAAAAGACGGAGCAAGCAAGATCATCCGTAACCTCTACATTCCACCAACATTTGTCCAAGCTGATGGCAAGACCTTTGGTGAAATGGTGAAAACACAATTGGATACCTACGGAGATGAGTGGAAATCTACTAAACTAGACGATGGTCAAAATGGTCTCTTCGATGCTAAGAAAGCGAAGGAAGAGTTTGCAAAAGCGAAGACTGCCTTGGAAGCAGAAGGTGTGAAATTCCCAATTCACATCGATATGCCTGTAGACCAAACCACACCATCAAGAGTTCAACGGGTACAATCCTTCAAACAATCAGTTGAAGAAGCACTTGGTAAAGAAAATATCGTCATCGATATCCAAATGCTTTCGAAAGAAGACCTTCAAAATGTGACCCTCTTTGCGCCAAATGCGGCTGGCGAAGATTGGGATCTCTCTGATAATGTTGGTTGGAACCCTGACTACCAAGATCCATCAACTTACATGGATATCTTGAAAGCTTCATCTGGTGAAAATACTAAGACTTTCCTTGGATTTGACCCAAGTGAAAACAATGAAGCAGCTAAAAAAGTTGGTCTTTACGATTTTGAAAAGATGATCAAAGATGCTGGTGCAGAATCACAAGACGTCAACAAACGCTACGAAAAATATGCGGCAGCGCAAGCTTGGTTGACAGATAGTGCCCTTGTTATCCCAACTTCTTCATCAACTGGACGTCCATTCTTGACACGTATCGAACCATTCTCAGCTCCATTTGCATGGACTGGTGGTAAAGGAAAAGACCACGTGATCTACAAAGGAATGAAACTCCAAGATAAAGCTGTGACAACTGCTGACTACAACAAAGCCCTTGAAAAATGGCAAAAAGAACAAGCAGAGTCAAACAAAAAAGCACAAGAAGATCTTAAGAAACACGTCAAATAAGGATCGATAACCGAGGCTGATGCCTCGGTTTTTTGTGGGATCATTTGAATATCTACTTGATATAAAAACGCTTACAAAGTATAATAGAAGTGTTGATTACAAAAAAGTAAGGAGACTGACATGAAAAAGAAAACAATGGTTTCCATTGTCGCATCGAGTTTACTGATCGCGCCGATGGTCTTGCATCAAGTAGTAGCAGCAGATGAGCAAACGGAAGAGTTAGCCCCATCGACAGAAGTGGTCCATGCTCCAGCTACCGAAGCAAGACCGACAACAAGTGACACAAGTACTGCCACTAGTGAAGAAGCTGCAAGTTCAAATGAGGCATCACTGGATCGGACGGCAGGTGCAAATCAAGCAGCCCCT
Organism: Streptococcus sp. S1; assembly: GCF_034137685.1. Taxonomy (NCBI): domain Bacteria; kingdom Bacillati; phylum Bacillota; class Bacilli; order Lactobacillales; family Streptococcaceae; genus Streptococcus; species Streptococcus dentalis. The sequence continues at coordinate 1,203,743 of NZ_CP139418.1, forward strand.
GCTACAGAAGAACACACAAGACAAAGTGAGCCGACTGTCCCAGTAGTAACTCCAGCAGCAACAAACAGGGAAGCTGTACCTCAATCTGCTCCTACTTCAGAAGCTCCGGTAACATCTCAGGATTTGGCAAAGGTCACAGGTACCACCCTTGCAGCGGATCAGTCCTCTAATGAGTTGACGGTCCAAGATGCTGTTAATGGCTTGCTTCAATGGGCAGCAACAGATCCTAGCCAATTGGGCCAAAGCCAAGCAGATCGCGAACGCTTTGCCAAGAGTTTAGGCTTGATTGAAAAATCAGAAGATCTGACCCGTAAGGTCAGTCAGCCAGAATTGGCCAAGATGTATGAAACAGCTAAGAAACTCTACGATGCCTACCGGGCTGAAAAGAAAAGTCCGCTCTTTTTAAATGGTCGTGCCCAGCCTATTTTTCCTTATACGACGGGAAAAAAAGAAGACCAAGACTACAAATATGAAGACAGCCAAATTGTACGTTTCCCAGTCTATGTCGAAACGGACTATGACACCGATGCAGATGGCAAGCCAGACTTGGTCAAAGCCATTGTTCAATTACCAAAAGCAGTCGCGCAAGGCGATTTTAAGGCAGCCACTATTCTCGAAGCGCGCCCTTACGTAGCGGGGACACTAGACGAAAACTACGTGACCCTTGAAAGTTTGGGGCTTCCAACAGACGGTAGCTACGATATGAAGAAACTGCACAGCCAACCTGCAAAGAGACAGCCAGTAAGCAGTGAAACAACAGTAGAAGCAGCGAAAAAAGCCAAGGCATCGGATTGGTATTACTACAGTCCCTACGAGTATATCTATGACTACGAAGATCTGAACTGGTACGACTATTTCTTGGTCAGAGGCTATGCCTTTATCTCTAGCGCTGGACTTGGTACCAAGGGATCAGAAGGATTTAACACGACGGGGTCTGATCTCGAAATCAATGCCTTCAAGAATATCATCGAATGGGTCAATGGCAAACGCAAGGCCTACACCGATAAGACTAGCAATGTTGAAATCAAGGCAGACTGGGCAACAGGAAATGTTGCCATGACGGGTCTGTCCTGGGCTGGAACAACGACCTTTGGTGTGGCAGCGACAGGCGTAGAAGGATTGAAGACCATCGTTCCGGCAGCAGGAATTGCCTCTTGGTATGATTATTTCAATAGCCAAGGAACCCAATTTGGCAATGCACCTTATAGTGACCTTTCATGGCTCTCCCTCTACGTTAGCACACGGATGTTGGACCAAGACGACTGGGCAGGGATTTGGCAAAACTATTCCAACTACATCAATCAATTGAACAAGGACCAGTACGCCCATGATCGTAACTACAGTGATGTCTGGAAGGAGCGGGATTATACCCTTCATCCGGAAAATCTCAAGACCAGCGCCCTGATCGTCCATGGCTTGAATGATGACAATGTCAAGACCAAACACTTTGAACTCATGTACGATGCTCTCAAGAAAGCAGGACAAGATGTCAAGCTCTATCTCCACCAAGGAGATCACGTCTACCCAGCGGCTATGTCGCGGGGATACGGCATCACCGCCAATGGTCAGGATTTTTATGACCTGCTCAATACCTGGCTGACCCATTACCTCTACGGAGTGGACAATCACGTCGAAAGCTTGCCAGCGGTTCTAGCTCAAAACAACTATGATCCAAGCAAGTGGACTAGCTATGATAACTGGAAGAGCAGTCAACGTCTCTTCTTGAATGCAAGCTCGAAACGTCTAGAAGAAACCATTTCTAGTGATTATGCAGCTGCAGGTGTCGAGATTGCTAACCGTAATGAAACAGTCAGCAAAGCCTCCTCTAAGGCTAATCTAACCTTCGTTTCTGATGTTACTGAGGACACTACGATCAAGGGCCACATCCCCGTTCATTTCAAAGCAGCTCTTGCCAAAGGTCAAGGAAAGAATTTCCAAATCAACGCCCTTTTGGTAGATGTGGCAGATGAGGACTTTGACGTGGTGGGAAATGGTAGCGTCAAGCAAGATAAAACAGCAGACGGTTTCTGGATGGGAAGCAATTTAAGCAACCTATCTGTTGCCGAATACGAAACCATCAAGACCAAGTACAAGGTGATTGCGAAAGGCTGGATCAATCTTGCGAACCCTGAGTCTGGCTACGATTCAGCCAGCTCAAGAAATAGTATCGAGCCAAAGGTGGGAGAATACCACGATTACACGGTTTATCTCCAACCAAATCTCTATACAGTTAAGAAAGGTCACAAGTTAGCCCTAGTCTTTAACACCTATGACCCATCTGATTTAACGGTGGAGCATCCATATGAAGTGACCTTCAAGACAGATTCTATCCAGGCGGCGATTCCAATTGTCGAAAAGACCCGCGCCCAAAAGGCAGCTTATGTACCAAGTGAAACAGATGCTGACTATGCGAAATTGCCAGAAATGGAAGGTGCTGCTCTAGTCGCTCCAGAAGTGCATTACAAGGAAGAATATAGGCTTCCAACCCCAGAACACCTTGTCCAACCAAGCCAAACTCTTCCTGAAAAAGATGAACAGATGCAAACAGGATCAGCAAGACAAGAGAACCCTCATCTTGCCCTAGCTGTATCCTATGGGTCTCGATTTGTTTCACCAGGATTGGTAGAAGCTCGTAAGGTTGCGACTCCTGCAGTAGAAGGAGAACAAGCAGACCATATGCTTCCACAAACAGGCAGCAAAGACCATGCTCTGGGTCTCTTAGGGGTGATCAGCCTAACAGCTTCTAGTCTCATCTTTTGGCGCAAAAAGAGAGAAGATGCCTAAGGAGTCCCCGTAGCAAATATTTCTAAAATGGTATCTTTTAGTGTAAAATAAAAGTAGAAATGCAGAATCAGTAGTCACTACTGAAAAAGGAGGAAATATGGCACACATAATCACAGATGCAACTTTTGAACAAGAAACTAGCCAAGGTCTTGTCCTGATTGACTTTTGGGCAACTTGGTGTGGTCCATGCCGCATGCAAGCTCCAATCTTGGATCAGTTGGCAGAAGAGGTACATGAAGATGATTTGAAAATCTGTAAGATGGATGTAGATGAAAATCCAAATACAGCACGTCAATTCGGTATCATGTCGATCCCAACGCTTCTCTTTAAAAAAGATGGACAAGTTGTCAAACAAGTGGCTGGAGTTCATACGAAAGCCCAATTGAAAGAAATCATTGCAGAATTGAGCTAAAATGAAAACTCGTTTTCCAATATGGAAAACGAGTTTTTTGATGCTCTTTATTTCTTTTAAATAGACGCGACACCCATTGACAGCGCTTTCTTATAGTGCTAAAATGAAACTGTATTTCCTATAAAATTTTTACAGGAAAAAAAATCTCCTAGGAAGATGTCGATCCTAGGAGAAAATTACATATAAAGGTTATTGGCCCTCTGTATCTTGGGCTACCCAGACACTGACGGAGCGTTCTGCCACTGGGAATTCAGCAGTACCGTCTTCTTGAACTTGGACAGTTTCGCTACAATTTTCTAGGACATCATAGTAGGTGAGGCCTGAGTAGGATGAGCCGATCTCCATGACTTTTGTAGCAGCTTGGTTATTCGAAACCAAGCAGGCGATTGGTGCTGATTCTTCTGTACCTGAGCGTGTCCAACCGATGCAATTAGGATCATCGAAGTAGTCTGTTTGTTCCCCATAGGCCAGATCTTTACGAACCCATAAGAGGCGATCGAGGACCTCTTGGAAACTTTCTTGCGCAAATTGGCCCTCGATACCGTAGTAGTCTCCATAGAAGACACAAGGCAAACCAGCTTCACGAAGTAAGATCAAGGCATAGGCTGCAGGCTTGAACCATTCTTGGATTGTAGATTCCAAGGCTTGCCCTCGTTGGGTATCATGGTTGTCCACAAAGGTTACGGCCTCTTCAGGATGATTGAGCGCTAGTGTTCCGTCAAAAATAGTTCGAAGGTCGAAATTTTCACCTTCTTGACTAGCTCGGAAGAGATTTTGGTGGAGGGCCACATCGATCAAGTCGTATAAGTAGTCAATACTTTCCAAGTACTCATCGTTGGTTTCTGTGTCGCCATTCCAAAATTCACCAAAAACGTAGAAATCTTCTCCATATTTTTTGGTGATATTATGGATGAAATTCTTCATAAAGAAGGAGTCTATGTGCTTGACGGCATCCAGACGGAAGCCCTCAACCCCTGTCGTTTCGATAAACCATTCAGCCCATTGGTCGAGATTTTCAACAACTTCGGGATGTTTGAAATCGATATCGGCATACATGAGGTAATCGTAGTTTCCGTTTTCCTTGTCAACCAGATCTCCATGGGCCCAACCTTTGTTGTCCCCTTGGATTTGGTAGATCCCATTCTTATTACGTGAAGCATCGTAGTCCGTACCGGTGAAGTGGTACCAATGCCAGTGGAAGTCATTATAGGCGCCATTTCGGCCATCAAAGGTGAATTTGGTCCATCCTTGAATGGTGAAGGGTTCAGTGAGAACCTTGTTTCGATCCATCGGATCGACCTCAACGACCTCGAATTCCTCTAAGCCATCGGCAGCAGCTTTATGGTTGAGAACGACATCGGCCATTGGTTGAATCCCTGCATCTTTGAGGGCTTGAATGGCTTGAAGATAATCGTCTTTGAAACCGTATTTGGTACGAACCGTTCCTTTTTGATCGAACTCGCCCAAATCAAAGAGGTCATAGACTCCGTACCCAACGTCATTGTTAGAAGTAGCTTTAAAGGCAGGTGGCATCCAAACTTTACGAATACCCAAGTCTGCTAAGTGTTGCGCATCTTCAGCAAGACGCGTCCAGTGGTTCCCATTAGCGGGCAAATACCACTCAAAATATTGCATTAAGGTTTGATTTTCCATCGTTATTTCTTCTTTCATGTGAATGTCCCTATTTTACCAAAAATAGTTGGATGCGACAAACGTTTGCGCTGGAAGCAAGCCCTTTCTGGAAAAGAAATCGTATACATGAAAGAAATGACGTGAAAATATAACATAATAGAGTCAATGTAGCATTTTGTATACGTAGAAATATCAGTCTGATATAAATTTGTATACATTAATTTATTTTGACCATATCAAAGGAGGATTGGTTTGAAAGTGAAAACCACCAATAGAGAGAGCATCGAAACGATTTTTGCAGAAGCCTTGGCGATTCCAAGCTTCACCAATACTGATACCGAGCAAGGAATCGAAGCCTACCTGGATCAACGGCTTGCCCAGATCCCCTATTTCAAGGAACATCCGAACCAGTTTGGGCGCTATATGGTGCCACAGGACCACTTGCATCGGTCGGTCAATTGGGCCTTAGTTGATAAGGGCAAGAAAAAAACAGTTATCCTTTTCCACCACCATGATACAGTCGATTTAGAAGACTATGGAAATTTAGCAGAAATCGCACTCGATTCTGATCAAGTAGCAGAAGCCTTGAAAACACTAGACAGACGACCAGATATGCAGGAAGACTTAGCTTCTGGGGAGTGGAAATTTGGCAGAGGATCTTGCGATATGAAAGCAGCTCTAGCCCTTCAATTGGGGGTTCTGGAAGCCTATGCTGCAGACCTCACAGAAGGTCAGGTCAATCTGCTCTATCTCTCTGTTGGAGACGAGGAATCCTATTCAAGTGGGATGCGTGGAGCCTTGGGTCTCCTTACAGATTTGCAGGAAAAGTTTGATCTGAATTATGTATTAGCAGTGGATTCAGAGCCCTTTGAATCAGAGGTAGGAAAAGAAAAGGTCCTTCACATTGGCACAGTCGGAAAACTCATGCCAGTCGTTGTGGCACAAGGTGTCTTGTCCCATATGAAGGAGCCTCTTAAAGGGATCAATGCCTTGTCGCTCCTAGTAGCCATCGCAAGCCAGCTAGATCTTCATCCCGATCTGGCAGATCAGGCCTTGGGAGAAACGTCTCCCCTTCCTTCTTGGTCCTATCTCAGAGATTTGAAGGAGCAATACGATGTATCGACCGTGCTTTATGCAGCTGGTTATTTCAGTGTGTTGCATTTGAAGAAAACACCCCAAGAGCTCATGCAACGAATCTATGAGCTTAGTCAAGAGGCCTTGGACGCCTTTTACAAGAAGTATGAGCACTTGCAGGATCAGGCTGGCCAAGATCATATTATTGCAAGGCCAAGAGTCATCACCTATCAAGAACTAGAGGAACGTTGCCAAGCCATAGAGGGCTACCAAGCCTTTAGAGAAGCTTCTAATAAAAAAGCGGAGCAAGATTTTCGTAATGGGACCAGCTACCAGAGCCTTGCGATTCAGCAAATCCAGCGGCTCCTTGAGTTTCTCGGAGATAAGGATCCTATGGTGGTCATCGGTTTTGCGCCCCCATATTATCCGTCCATGAATTGCCGCTTTTTAGACAATACCGATCTCAATATCGTGTCCTTAATTACTGACTACCGCGAGTACCTGGACACAAGAGGTTACCTCTTGAAAGTGGAAGAATACTTTATGGGGATTAACGACACCAGTTATTGTGCCTTGGAAAAGGATGTGGCCTCTTATCAAGTCGTCTTGGATAGCCTAGCCACACCAGCCCAGGTCTATGATCTGGATCTGGAAAAAATTGCCCAAATTCATGTTCCAGCGGTCAATCTAGGCCCTTGGGGTAAAGAATTGCATAAGCGAGGAGAGCGGGTCTACAAAGAAGACTTCTTGGAGACTATTCCAAACTATCTACTAGAATTGCTCTACCATTTCGATGATCGCTTATCAACAGAATAAGAAAAAACGGTCCCAATGAGGACCCATTAGGGAGTTAGCATGATTACATTTCACGGAGTTACCAAAGATTACGATGGGCATATTGCCCTTAACCACTTGGATCTGACCATCGAAGACGGGCAAATTGTCGGCTTGATTGGCCATAACGGAGCTGGAAAGTCAACGACGATTAAGAGCCTGGTCAGTGTCATCACCCCAACCACTGGATCCATTGAAGTGGATGGTCAGGACCTCTATAACCATCGACTGGCAATCAAAAAGAAGATCGGTTATGTGGCAGATTCGCCAGATCTTTTCTTGCGTCTCACAGCCAATGAATTCTGGGAGTTGGTTGCGACCTCTTATGATATGAGTCAGAAAGACTGCGATCAACGATTAGAGGAGCTTCTTAGGATCTTTGATTTTCAGAGCCACCGCTATGAAGTGATTGAATCCTTTTCACACGGGATGCGCCAGAAGGTCTTCGTTATTGCAGCCCTCTTGTCAGATCCAGATATCTGGGTCTTGGACGAACCAATGACCGGTTTGGACCCACAGGCTTCTTACGATTTAAAACAAATGATGCGCCAGCATGCGGATCGTGGCAAGACGGTTATTTTCTCTACCCACGTCTTAGAAGTGGCCGAACAACTCTGTGATAAAATCGCCATTCTCAAAAAGGGAAACCTTATTTTCTATGGGACGATCGAGGAATTGAAGGGCCAACATCCCGAACAAAGTTTGGAAAGTATCTATCTCAGTCTAGCGGGTCGGAAGGAAGAAGGTGGCGATCATGCGTCTTAAGATCATCCGGCAACTGGTCAATGTTAATATCATCTATGCCAGTCAGCCTGCTCAGATCGCAAAATTACGTGCCAAACAGGCCAAAAAACCGGACGTCAAACTCAATGTCGCCCGCAAATCGGTGCTCAACTACCTCTTTTTAGGATTGGTCTATTTCGTCATATTTGGCTTGCTCTTTAGTATCTATGATTTTGTGAACCAACCAGCCTTCTTTGTCAATATGGTGGCCCTCTTTTCCTTGATGACCATTTCCCAAGGATTTATGAGCTTTTACAATGTCTTTTATGAAAGCAAGGACCTCCAGTTTTACCGGCCCTATGCCTTCTCAGATGCGGAAGTCATTGCTGGAAAGAGTATCTCGGTCATCCTGACCCTTCTCATGGCTATCCTTCCCTTGGTCAGCTATTTTCTGATCCTGCCTGTCCAAGCAGGCGGCTTCAATCCGTTAGGGATCCTGTTAGGCCTCTTTTGTGCCTTAATTCTCTTAGGCGTTCTCTTTTTAGCGACGATCATCCTATCCCATCTGATCACTAAGACCCTCTTTTTCAAAAAACACACGACCCTGGTCTCCAACATCATGGTCGGAATTGGTTCTCTTCTGAGTCTAGGAGCTTATCTATATCTGAATCTAGTCCAGACCCATCGGTTAGAAGTGACAGGGGGCGCAGATATTCCCATTCTATTTCCACCTTTTACGGCCTTTCATCAGTTCATCCTCCATCCTTTTGATGGAGAAGCGATCCTTGGCCTTCTGGGCTGGATCCTGGTCCTTCTGGTCTTGATCGGCCTGGTTCGAAAAATTGTGATCCCGCAGTTCTATGATGCAGCCCTTGCAGTTGCGACCAACCAAACTGTTAAAGAGCGCGTGAAAGTGCTCCATGTTGGTCAGAAAGACTCCTTTAGACGATTTGTCATTCAGTATCATCGCAGACTCTTGAGCGATGGAACCCTTATGGTGCAAGTCCTCTTGATGATGAGTATTCTGCCTTATATTTTCCTCCTCAGTGGAGCAGCAGGAGCGTCTAAAAATATAGGAGGACTCAGTTCTTACTTGACGCCCCAGTATCTGGTGCCACTGACCCTTGTTGCCATCTTGATTGGTGTTTTCAATAGTTTTGGAGGCTTGACTAGTATCGGTATTTCGCTAGAGCGCGAAAACTTTGAGTACTTGAGATCCCTCCCTATTGATTTCAAACGCTATCTCTTCATGAAGTTTTGGTTGCTCTATCTGGTGCAATCCATCCTTCCTGTCATTCTTCTAGTTGGCGTTTGTCTCTATTTTGGCGTCCATCCCTTGGCTATCCTAGCTATGTTATTGATCTGGGTGGTAACAACCATTCCGATCTGCATTCGAGACTATGTCAAAGATTTTCAGAACTTTAGCACCAATTGGACCAATATCACGGAGTTGATGACCCGTCATCGTGGGAATGCAGTTCTTCAGTCTATTCTCTTGATTGTCTTTCTTTTTGTGATGTTTCTCTTGATCATTGTCAGCTTCATTTGGACCTATCATTCCGTCAGCACCCTGCTGGCTGCGATCCTTTATAGTGTCCTGTTGCTAATCGGAGCAGGAATCAGCTATACCATCTACCGCAAAAAAATCCGTACCCTCTACCAAGAGATTGGAGAATAAAAAGAGAGAGTGGGACAGAAATCGGTAATTCGTTAGAATTCGATTTCGTCGTCCCACCTCCGCACAGTTGAGTAGGGCTGTAAAGCTGATGAAATCAGCGTAGTAGAGCCCACTCAACCACTGCGTCTTGCTCGACAATCCAAAAACAATTGAGAGGCTAGGACTTTTGTCCTAGCCTCTTTTTAGTGGTGATTAAATTTCATAGCCCATGAGGAGGCCGCCTTCTTCAGCGTAGAAACTACAAAGTCCAGAAGTAGGAAGGACTTCAATCATTGCATGGGCAAACTTTTCTCGAACCAATGCAGAGAATTGCTCGATAAATTTTTCATTGTTGCGGTGGGCGATGGTGATATGACCGCCAGCATACCCCGCCTTGATCAGTTCATCAAAAGCAGCCTTGATCGCTTTCTTTTGACCCCGTGCTTTTTGAAGCAACTCAAGGGTACCGGTCTTACTAGCTTCGCCGACCATACGGATATTGAGGAGCCCGACAACAGTCCCGATCAATTTGCTGAGACGCCCATTTTTGACCAGATTATCAACCTTGGCCAAAACAAAGAGCAACTTCGTCTTAGACTGGTAGGTCGTGATCACATCGACCACTTGATCAAAATCGAGGCCTTCAGCGACCAACTGATTAAGCTTGCGAACGATTAGGTCCACCTCACCCCCAGCTGATAAGCTATTGATGACGTGGATATTGGTATTCGGATGCTCTTCCAGATAAATCTTCTTCGCCACCTCTGCACTATTGTAGCTACCAGAAAGGGTTCCTGTAATGGTGACAACGACAATATTTTCAGCCCCTTCAAAAGATTTCATGTAGTCATCGGGACTCGGACAGGCAGACTTAGAAGCTGTCGTGGTCGCATACATCTCCTCCATCATGTGATCAATATTGAGCTGGGCATCATCTGTGTAGATAGTCTCTCCCACTTGGATGGTCAATGGGACACTGACAAACTCCGTAACCGGTGCCAGATTGTCCAAAGAGCGGTAGTCACAGCCTGAATCCGCAATAATTTTCCATTTCATCAGTTCATACCTCATAATTGTATAAAAATGTACATTGACAAGTAGTATGTCTTCTTTTACAATTATATCATGAAGTACAATGCTATCCAAGCAGATATCATCAGGTGAGACAGATAGAAAGTAAATGTTATGGCAGAAAGAAAAATATCCGAGAAATCCTTGGAAAATCTCAAACGATTTAACCAAGAAAACAATGCGATTACACGAGAATCCATCGAAATCTCTCTCCTGCAATTGTTGGAGAAAAAAGATCTGAAAAAGATCACTATCTCTGAGCTGGTTCAGCGTGCAGGTGTCTCTCGAGCAGCTTTTTACCGTAATTATGACTCCAAGGAAGAGATTCTAGAGTCCATCTTTCAATCTAGTATCGCAAAGATTACCAAGTCTTTAGATGGCTACAACCTCAAGACAGACCTCTATCAAGTCTGGGTCTATCTCTTTAAGGAAGTCAAGAAAGAAGCCAAGATCATCAGTCTAGCCATTGATTATAATTTCGAGCGGCTCTTGACCAAGGCAGTCTATGATTTTTTAGAAAAACGAAATGGCAGCTCCTCGAATGGCGCTGGCAGCTACCTCAATTCCTTCTGGAGCTCAGCCATTGTCTCTGTCATCTCCAAATGGATTAAGGATGGCATGAAGATCCCCGCCGAGAAGATCGCGACCCTAGGCCTGCCCCTCTTTCCACAAAAGAAGAAGTAATCACCACCGAGAGGTGGTTTTAAAGTAAACTGCTCTTCTCCATAACGAGCTCATATGAATAGATTAAACTGAGCACAGATTGTACAAAGGACAAGAACGATGATCGAAGAACGAATCCAAGCTGCTAAGCAGTATGTTAAAACCTTATTTGCTGATCGAGCGGATGGCCATGATATGGAGCATACCCTCCGCGTCTATACCAATGCTATGAGAATCGCACAAGTAGAAGGTCCATGTGATCTGGAGATAGTGGGCTTGTCAGCTCTTCTTCACGATGCTGATGATGATAAATTGTTTCAAACAGAGAATAATGCGAATGCTCGCATGTTTCTAGAAGAGATCGGTATTCCTCAAGACCAAATCGACCAGATTTGTCGGGTTATCAATGCTGTTTCTTTCAGCAAAAATCGCGGTAAGCATCCAGAAACCTTAGAAGGCAAAATTGTCCAGGATGCAGACCGCCTGGACGCGATAGGAGCTGTAGGAATTGCGCGAACTTTTTCCTATGGTGGCCACAAAGGGAGGTCCCTCACTGATACTGTCCAACATTTCCATGACAAGTTGCTTCTATTAAAAGATGAAATGAACACGGAGACTGCCAAACAAATGGCAAAAAGTCGCCATCAATTTTTAATCACCTTTCTAAAAGAACTAGAGAAGGAACTCTAACAAAAGAGGCTGGGACAAAAGTCCTAGCCTCTCAATTATTTTTGGATTGTTGAGCAAGACGCAGTGGTTGAGTGGGCTCTACTACGCTGATTTCATCAGCTTTTAAAGCCCTACTCAACTGTGCGGAGGTGGGACGACGAAATCGAATTCTAACGAATTACCGATTTCTGTCCCAGCCTCTTTCTTTATTCTTGGATCATGGCTAGGAGGTCCTCTCCTGTAGTGGTTGGAAGGATCCGGACTCGTTTGAGGGCATAGAGGCCATCAGCGGAACTGGCGAGTCCATTTTTAGTGGTGAGGCCTAGTTTGTAGTCAGCTTTCTTGGCTTGGTCGATTGTAACCTGGCTGTAGCGACCAGATGGGTAGACGATAACGCTAGTATTTTGATCCAGCACCTTATCCAGCAGGCGTTTAGAAGCGACCAGCTCATTCTTTTGGGTTTCAAGACTGGAATTGGCTAGGTCTGGATGATTGACCGTATGGCTTTCAAAGGTCAAGCCAGCTTTTTTCATCTCTTTGATTTGGTCAAAGGTCAGGACATTTTCTTTTTCTTTTTGTGTAAAGTCCGTGATGATATTGTTGGTGGCGGTCATCTTGTACTTCTTAAGAAGCGGATAGACGATGGTATAGAAATCCTCGACGCCATCATCAAAGGTCAACCAGACATATTTCTTTCCTTTTGGCACTTCATTTTTTGCGAGGATGCGATAGGCTTCCTCAGGCGTCAGGGTGTAGTAACCCGCTTTTTTCAGGGCCTTTAGTTGGCTTTCAAAGGTTTCTGGATCGACAATCAGATTGGCATTGGCAGCTTCAGACTCGGCCATATTGTGCACGGAGTGGTACATGAGGATGGGCAGTTTAACCGGCTTTTTCACTCGGGTCCACTCGATAGAGGAACTGTGTTCATCTAGCGAGCGCGTCACGGCAGTACCACTGGTATTTCCGTCACTCAGCTGAGTGATCCTTTTGATCAGAAGAAAGCTACAAATAAAGATACAGACCAGGAGGAGGGCATTGATTCCAAGTAGGACTTTGATTTTTTTAGGTACTCTTCGTTTACTCATAGTGTCACCGTTTTCATCATTTTCTCTATTGTACCACAAATTCTATGTTCTTTTCCAGAACTTGCTACAGGCAGATCCTGTCATGAAAATTCAGAATTTTTAAGGCAATTGGCTGTCAAACGCTCAAGTTTTTGTTATAATGGAGCTACTATAGAAAATTCAAGGAGTCAATAGGATGTCTGTTAAGATTGCCTTACTAGGATTTGGTACTGTTGCTAGTGGCGTACCATTTTTATTAAAAGAAAACCATGAAAAAATCACCCAGGCAGCTCAAGATGAAATCGAGATCGCTAAGGTCTTGGTTCGAGATGATGCGGAGATGAAAAGCTTGCAAGCGGCGGGTCACGACTACAACTTTGTAACCAATGTTGATGAGATCATTGAAGACAAGGACATTGCCATCGTGGTCGAATTGATGGGTCGTATCGAGCCAGCTAAGACCTTTATCACCCGTGCGCTGGAAGCAGGCAAGCATGTAGTTTCTGCTAACAAAGACCTTCTTGCCGTTCATGGAAGCGAGTTGCTAGAGATTGCTCAAAAACACAAAGTGGCACTTTATTACGAAGCTGCCGTAGCTGGTGGGATCCCAATCCTTCGGACCTTGGTCAATTCCCTTGCTTCTGACAAGGTGACCAAAGTGCTCGGTGTGGTCAATGGAACCTCTAACTTCATGATGACCAAAATGGTCGAAGAAGGCTGGACTTATGAGGATGCTTTAGCAGAAGCGCAACGTCTTGGTTACGCTGAAAGTGATCCAACCAACGACGTTGAAGGAATCGATGCTGCCTACAAGATGGTGATCTTGAGCCAGTTCGCTTTTGGAATGAATATCCAATTTGACCAAGTAGGTCACAAAGGAATCAGCCAAATCACTCCTCAAGATGTCTCAGTTGCTCAAAGCCTTGGATATGTCATCAAGCTGGTCGGCTCCATTGTTGAAACAGAGTCAGGGATCGCAGCAGAAGTGACACCAACCTTCCTTCCAAAACAACATCCACTCGCAGGAGTGAATGATGTCATGAATGCGGTCTATGTGGAATCCATCGGTATTGGTGAGTCTATGTACTACGGACCAGGTGCTGGTCAAAAACCAACTGCGACAAGTGTCGTAGCCGACCTTGTCCGCATTGTCCGTCGTCTAAAAGAAGGAACGATCGGTAAAGCCTTCAATGAATACAGCCGCCCTCTTCAATTGGCTAAGCCAGAAGACGTGAAGAACAATTATTATTTCTCAATTAAGGCACCAGATGCGACTGGTCAAATCTTGCGTCTTGCGGAAATCTTTAATGCAGAAGGAGCTTCCTTCAAGCAAATCCTTCAAGAAGACTCAGATGGTCAATTTGCAAGTGTCGTCATCATTACCCACCAAGTCAACCAAACACAATTCAAGAACTTGGTTGAAAAATTGGATTCAGAGGCGAATTTCGAACTCTTGAATACCTTTAAAGTCTTGGGAGAATAAGCATGAAAATTATTGTTCCAGCAACCAGTGCCAATGTAGGGCCAGGATTTGATTCTGTTGGGATTGCCGTGACTCGCTATTTGACCATTGAAGTCCTTGAACCAGCTGATGCTTGGTTCATTGAGCATGATCTTGGAGCAGGGATTCCGACGGATGAGAAAAACCTCTTGCTCTCAACAGCTCTTTCTATCTCAACTGATATGCAGCCTCATCGGATCAAGATGACCAGTCAAGTGCCTTTGGCGCGTGGTCTTGGATCTTCTAGCTCGGTCATTGTCGCAGGGATTGAATTGGCCAACCAATTAGCCAACCTCCAGCTATCAGACGCTGAAAAATTACGCATCGCGACCGAGATCGAAGGTCATCCGGATAATGTAGCTCCAGCTATCTTTGGGAATATGGTCATTGCGAGCTACATCGGTGAAGATGTCCAATATGTCACGGCTGACTTCCCAAGCTGTGACCTTGTGGCCTTTGTACCGAGCTACCAATTGAAAACCAGTGATAGTCGCAATGTCCTACCGAAAGAATGGTCTTATAAGGAAGCTGTCGCAGCTAGTAGCGTAGCCAATGTCGCTATCGCAGCTCTCCTCAAGGGAGATTTGCTGACGGCTGGTCGCTCCATCGAGTCAGATCATTTCCACGAACGCTACCGTCAATCTCTTGTCAAAGAGTTCCCTCAGGTCAAAGAAGTAGCACACGCGCATGGGGCTTACGCCACCTATCTGTCAGGAGCAGGCCCAACAATCATGAACCTCTTAGCCCCAGAGCATACAGCCGCCTTTGTCGTAGCTCTCGAAAAGCTCGGGCTAGATGGTCAGATTTTCCAACTTAAAATTGACACATTTGGCGTTCGTGTTGAGAAATAAACCTCAATGTAACACAAATGAAAGAAGGATGTATACGAATGTATATGTCCTTTTTGCTTCTCCTATGGTAGAATAAGAATTGTATGGGGAAAAGCTCAAGCTTTCCCGAAAGTTTAGGGGGAAACATGAAACCAGAATATTTATATAGTATTGCTACCGATCTTGGGCTGCAATTTGATGGCGAAGCCCGTGTGATGTATGGAGAGCGTGAAGGCTTCTTGTTAGTCATCGAAGGCGCTCAAACCAAGAATGTATTTACCATTTCACTCAGTGTGAAACAAGGTTCCGAAGGAGACTTGATCGAAGATAGTGAAATTCTTTGGAATGAATTAAAAGAACAATCAAAAGCCATTAATGCCATCTCTTTTGATGGTTACTTGACTTCTATCGTTGTCAAAGGCGGAATGACTAAAGGGAAGGCTGTTGAAACCTTATGGACAGCTATCCAAGATATTGTTGATTTCTTACTCAACCACCAATTTGTGCAAGTGAATGCGGAAACGGGTGAGGAAGGACCAATCGGTCTGTATCAAATTGGAGATGCGATCTTTTTAATCGACGATGCAACCTTTAGAGCCTACCAAGCCGAAGTGCAAGATACAGTTGAGGCTTATGAAGCGCGGGAAGAAAACTTCCTTTTAGGGATTCTAGGGGCTGTGATCGGTGTAATCATCGGTGGAGCAGTTGCCCTCTTGGTAGCGCGTCTTGGCTATGTATCTGTTTTAGCAGGGGCTGCCCTCGGTTATTGTACTATCAAAGGTTATGAGATCCTTGGTAAGAAATTGACTAAAAAAGGTGTGGTAGTTTCAGCTATTTTGATGGTCTTGACGGTCTTTTTGGTCAACCAATTAGATTATACTTTGGCGCTCATGAGTAAGCTCGATCTTCCATTTGATTTGTCCTGGACGATTGTCAATGAAGCGACATTCTCAGGGGACGTCCCAGATAAATTTTATTTGAATCTAGGATTGCTGGCTGTCTTCACTCTTGGTGGTGCTTGGATTTCAGTCAAATCAGCTCTGGATGGACAAAAGAATCGTGCCATTGCGCGTAAAATTGCATAATATAGCATAAAAGGAAGGCCTGAATATTATAGGCCTTCTTTTGTTTTTTTAGGGTCGAAAAATAGTCAAAAATTTGGTATAATGGTTTGTATTTTATAGAGAGAGAATAGACAGAATGATGATTGAAAAAATTAATCAAATTCTTGAAGGGATTGATATCCGTTTTCAAGAACCTTTAAAATATTATACCTTCACAAAGGTAGGTGGAAATGCTGAATTTTTAGCCTTTCCTCGCAACCAATACGAATTAAAACGCATCGTTCAATTTGCCAACCAAGAGCAAATTCCATGGATGGTCCTTGGCAATGCGTCCAATATCATTGTCCGCGATGGGGGCATTCCGGGATTTGTCATTATGTTTGATCGCTTGCGTGACATCAGTGTGGATGGTTATGTGATCGAAGCAGAGGCAGGAGCTAAACTCATCGACACCACTCATGTGGCCTTGCATCATAGTTTGAAAGGCTTCGAGTTTGCCAGTGGCATTCCAGGCAGTGTCGGTGGCGCTGTCTTTATGAATGCGGGAGCTTATGGGGGAGAGATCGCTCATGTCCTTGTATCCTGTAAGGTCTTGACCAAAGATGGGGAGATCGAAACTCTGTCAGCGAGTGAACTCGCTTTTGGCTACCGGCAATCTAAGATTCAAGAGACAGGTGCTGTTGTCATCTCTGCCAAATTTGCTTTGTCACCAGGTAATCACGAGCAAATCAAACAGGAGATGGATCGGTTGACCCATCTTCGTCAGTTGAAACAACCCCTTGAATACCCTTCATGTGGATCTGTTTTTAAGCGTCCTGTTGGCCATTTTGCTGGTCAATTGATCAGTGAAGCAGGTCTAAAAGGCTATCGAATCGGTGGTGTGGAAGTCTCTGAAAAGCATGCAGGCTTTATGGTCAATGTCGACAATGGAACAGCTAAGGACTATGAAGATCTGATCGCCCATGTCATTGAGGCAGTAGAAGCTCACTCAGGCGTCCGTTTAGAACCAGAAGTTCGCATTATTGGTCAAGCCTAAGAACTTTAATGTGAAGAACAATTGATAGATTAAACATCGATAGCATCAGTCGGAAAGGGGGTGAGTGCCTATCGATACCGTAAATAGGTGGGGCAGTCTAGTAAGTCCCCGAGAGGTATTGGTGGTCTGACAGGTCTTCCTGTCAGCCGCTGCGTTTTCGTTTGAAAAGCAGTTTGGTAATCGTAGTAAAGAAGGAATTTATGTGAATTGAAAAAACCAATTATTGAGTTTAAAAATGTTTCAAAGGTCTTTGAAGATAGCGGAACTCTTGTCCTAAAGGATATTAATTTTGAGTTGGAAGAAGGGAAGTTCTATACCCTGCTCGGTGCATCTGGATCGGGAAAATCGACCATCCTGAATATCATTGCCGGTCTTTTGGATGCGACGACTGGAGATGTCTACCTTGATGGGGAACGGATCAATGATGTTCCTACCAACAAACGGGATGTCCACACCGTCTTTCAGTCCTATGCCCTGTTTCCACATATGACAGTCTTTGAAAATGTGGCTTTTCCCCTTCGTTTGAAAAAGGTGGACAAGGCTGAGATCGAACGTCGGGTTTCAGAAGTCTTGAAAATGGTCCAGTTAGCGGGATTTGAAAAACGCTCGATCCAAAAATTATCTGGTGGTCAACGTCAGCGGGTAGCTATTGCACGGGCTATTATCAATGAACCACGAGTGGTCCTTTTAGATGAGCCCTTGTCTGCCCTTGACTTGAAACTTCGGACAGACATGCAGTATGAGTTGCGGGAATTGCAACAACGCTTGGGGATTACCTTTGTCTTTGTTACCCACGACCAAGAAGAAGCCCTTGCCATGAGTGACTGGATCTTTGTCATGAATGAAGGAGAGATCGTCCAATCTGGTACTCCCGTGGATATCTATGATGAACCGATCAACCACTTTGTAGCGACTTTTATCGGGGAGTCTAACATTCTAGATGGTCGCATGATCGAGGACTACTTGGTTGAGTTCAATGGAAAACGCTTTGAAGCCGTCGATGGGGGAATGCGTCCAAATGAACCAGTTGAAGTCGTCATTCGTCCTGAAGACTTGCAAATCACTCTTCCTGAAGAAGGCAAGCTCCAAGTGAAGGTGGACACCCAGCTCTTCCGTGGTGTTCATTATGAGATCATCGCTTATGATGATTTGGGAAATGAGTGGATGATTCACTCCACTCGGAAGGCCATCGTGGGAGAAGTCATCGGGTTAGACTTTGAACCTGAAGATATCCACGTTATGCGTCTCAACGAAACCGAAGAAGAATTCGATGCGCGGATCGAAGAGTACGTTGAAGTGGAAGAGCAAGAAGCTGGTTTGATTAATGCCATTGAGGAGGAAAGAGATGAAGAAAACAACCTCTAATCTATTTATCCTCCCTTATTTCTTGTGGATTTTTCTCTTTGTCTTGGCTCCTGTAGTCATGATCATCTTTCAATCGTTTTTTAAAGTTGAAGGGCAGTTTTCACTTGAAAACTACAAAGAGTTCTTTACTTCGCAAAATTTGACCTATTTAAAGATGAGCTTTAATTCGGTCATTTATGCCGGAATCGTCACCCTGGTGACGCTCTTGATCTCCTACCCGACTGCTTACTTTTTGACGCTGCTCAAACACCGGCAGTTGTGGTTGATGTTGATTGTCTTGCCAACCTGGGTCAATCTCTTGCTCAAGGCCTATGCCTTTATCGGAATTTTTGGTCAAAACGGCTCCATCAATAGCTTTTTAAGCTTTCTCGGATTCGCTCCCCAGCAGATCCTCTTTACCGATTTCTCCTTTATCTTTGTAGCCAGCTACATCGAGTTGCCATTTATGATTTTACCGATCTTTAATGTCTTAGATGACTTAGATCCAAACTTGATTAATGCCAGCTATGATTTAGGAGCCAATCGTTGGGATACCTTCCGTCATGTGGTCTTCCCCTTGTCCATGAATGGTGTCCGCTCAGGTGTGCAATCTGTCTTTATTCCTAGTCTGAGTCTCTTCATGTTGACACGGATGATCGGTGGAAATCGCGTCATTACCTTAGGGACTGCGATTGAACAGCACTTCCTGACAACACAAAACTGGGGAATGGGTTCTACCATCGGAGTTGTTCTGATCCTTGCTATGCTCTTAACCATGTGGGCAACGAGAGAAAGGAGAGAACGATGAAAAAAGTATCTCATTTCTATCTAGGTTTCGTCTTTCTGATTCTCTATCTCCCTATCTTCTATTTGATCTTTTATGCTTTCAATAAAGGGGGAGATATGAATGCCTTCACGGGCTTCACGCTTGAGCATTTCAATGAATTGTTCGCAGATAGTCGCCTAATGCTGATCTTATCAGAGACTTTCCTCTTGGCCTTCTTGTCAGCCTTGATTGCGACAGTGATCGGAACCTTTGGAGCCATTTATATTTATCAATCAAAGAAGAAGTTAGAAGGACCATTGCTCTCCATCAACAACATTCTCATGGTAGCGCCAGACGTTATGATTGGGGCCAGTTTCTTGATTCTCTTTACGACGGTCAAGTACCAGCTAGGTTTCCTATCTGTTCTGGCTAGCCACGTCGCCTTCTCGATTCCTATTGTGGTCTTGATGGTCTTGCCACGCCTTAAGGAAATGAACCGGGATATGGTCAATGCGGCCTATGACTTGGGAGCTACCCAAGTGCAAATGCTCAAAGAGATCATGTTGCCGTATCTGACACCAGCCGTTATCGCGGGCTACTTTATGGCCTTTACCTATTCTCTAGATGACTTTGCCGTGACTTTCTTTGTAACCGGAAATGGCTTTACAACCTTGTCAGTAGAGATCTACTCACGTGCGCGTCAAGGGATTTCCCTTAGTATCAATGCCTTGTCCGCCCTTGTCTTTCTCTTTAGTGTGCTCTTGGTCATCGGTTATTACTTTATCACCCGTGAAAAGGAGGAAGCAGCATGAAAAAACTTTATTCATTCCTAACTGGGATTATCCTTGTCATTCTGGTCCTCTGGGGAATTAGCCACCAGATCGAAGCGAGCATGAATACCAAGAATAGCGACAAGTTGGTCATCTACAACTGGGGAGATTATATCGATCCAGAATTGCTCAAGGAATTCACAAAAGAGACAGGGATTCAGGTGCAATATGATACCTTTGATTCCAACGAAGCCATGTACACTAAGATCAAGCAAGGGGGAACTACCTACGATATTGCGATTCCTAGTGAATACATGATTGCTAAGATGATGGATGAGCATCTGGTTGAAAAGTTGGACCAATCCAAGATCAAAGGGATGGAAAATATTGATCCAAAACTCTTGAACCAATCGTTTGATCCGGGTAACCAATATTCCGTCCCTTATTTCTGGGGGACCTTGGGGATCGTCTACAATACCAAGATGGTCAAAAATGCTCCTGAACATTGGTCAGATCTCTGGCGTGAAGAGTACAGAAATGACATCATGATGTACGATGGTGCGCGTGAGGTCATGGGAATTGGTCTCAATACCTTGGGCTATAGCCTCAATGAAAAGGATCCAAAGAAATTGCAAGAGGCAGTAGATAAACTCTACACCTTGACGCCAAACATCAAAGCTTTGGTGGCCGATGAGATGAAGGGCTATATGATCCAAAACAATGCGGCTATTGGGGTTACCTTCTCAGGAGAAGCCAGCCAAATGCTGGATGCCAATAAGGATCTTCGCTATGTCGTTCCAACTGAAGCCAGCAACCTTTGGTTTGATAACATTGTCATTCCAAAAACCGTGAAAAATAAAGAAGCAGCATATGCCTTTATTAACTTCATGCTTCGTCCTAAAAATGCTTTGAAAAATGCTCTTTATGTCGGCTACTCTACGCCAAATAAAAAAGCCAAAGCCATGTTGCCAAAAGAAATCCAAGATGACCAATCCTTCTATCCAAGCGATGAAACACTGGACCATTTGGAAGTCTATCAACAATTAGGCAAGAAGTTGCTTGGAGTCTATAACGATCTTTACCTTCAGGTCAAGATGTATCGAAAATAATACAAAAGGAACCTTCGGGTTCCTTTTTGATTACCTTATAAAAGCTCTAACTAGTGAGTTAGATTGAGATTCAAATGAAAGATGCTATAATAGTAAGGAAAGAGACTGGCTCATTCAGTACGAAAGAAATGATTGGAGAAGAAGAGATGAAGAGACGTGTAGAACTATTTTTGATCATTTTGTTACCGATCCTAGGACTGGTTTTTCTTGGAGGAAAAATCATGCACCTAACCAAAAGGCCCGAACAGAAGATAACGGCCTCATCTTCAAAGAAAGTCGTACAGAAATCAGAAGAAGAAATAAAAAAAGAACAAGTAGCATATCTCAAAGAACACGAGCAGGAAATCGTTGATTATGTGAAGTCTCAAAATCCAAAAATTGAGTCAGTTCAGATTGATTGGAGTGATGTGAGATGGAGTGATGGAGGATTCTTGTTTCCTGATTATTCTATTGAAGTTTATGGAACAGTGAATCATATTGAAGATTCAGGATGGAGTGCCTCTATGCCGATTAATGATGATGATTCAATCGATTTGAAAAAAATTTCCATATTCAACGATATAACCATAGGAGAAGAAATATTGGAGTAGTATTTTTTTGATCTATGTTGAAATATAAAGATAAATTATGAAGAAACATACTAAAATTATTTTGCTGACAGTAACATCAGTAGTTGCTTTATTTAGTACCGAAGGATGCACTATAAAATCAAAAGAGCAAACGAGACAAGCGCAAAGTGCAATCTCTTCCTCCACCAAAGGAGACAAAGAAGCCATTAAACAAAAACAGCTCGGTTATCTCAAGGAACACGAGCAAGAAATCGTCGATTTTGTGAAGGCTCAAAATTCAAAAGTTGAATCCGTTCAGATTGATTGGGATCATACACAATGGAGTGATGGTGGACTGACAACTCCCGAATATTATATGAATGTTTATGGAGGTATAAATAATATTGAAGAATCGAGTTGGAGAGTAGATATCCCAATTAATGATGACAATACATTGAATCTAGATGAGATGTATCTAGGATCCTACATTAGAGTAGGGGGGAAATTATTTGAGTAATTGGAATTTAAAAAGTTTTGATAATCTATATGCTTCATTAGCAGAATCAGCTTATCGTGATAGTCTCAAAATCTTTTCATATGAATGATTGGATCAAATCCAGGAAGAACGTTCAAAGCTCAAATGGGAGTATGATAACGAGATAGATGCTTTCTATAAAAATCAGAAAAAGCTGGAATCGAAAGATAAAAAAATCAGTAAGGTTGCCCTTACTGATTTTTTAGTTGGTTCCAGATGATGCTGTATCTGCGCCACTGTCTGTTGCTGTGGAGCCTTGGTCTTGTGCGGCAGACGAGCTAGATTCATTAGCAGATGAGCTATCGGTTTCTTTTTGTGAACTAGCATCTGTATTACTTGAATCGGTTTGCGTATTGGTGTTAGTATCTGTATTGGTAGCGCTTGAGTCAGATCCCTTATCGTGGACAACGACGACGCTGGTGCTACTAGATGGTTTGTCTTCTGTTTTTTGATTGTCTTTATTGAGCAGGCTCATAATGGTAAAGGAAGTGACGATAATCCCTAAGAGACTGGCAATCGTAGCTACAACGGTTTGAAATACGGATAAACCTTGTTTGACTTTCTCACCGCGAGATGGTCTTGTATCTGCTTTTTCCTCAGGTTTTTGGTTTTTGTTACTTCTTGAATATTGTGACATGTTCATTCTCTTTCTATCAAAAATTGTTTTTTAACACTTTCCTATTATAAGTCATTTTCTGAAAAATGTCTAAAAAGAACTGAATTTTATAGAGTGATTTTGCCACATCTCTCTTTATCAAATCCTTGTCCCAAGCGGTCAGAAATGATAAAATAGAAGTTACGTAAAAAGAAAGTGATGGATGCGTAGGACATGATCTATTTTGACAATTCAGCAACGACTAAACCCTATCCAGAAGCCCTTGCAACTTATACAGAAGTAGCGACTCGAATCTGGGGCAACCCTTCTAGTTTGCACAATCTAGGTAGTCAAGCGACTCGTATTTTAGAAGCTTCTCGGAAACAAATTGCGGAGCTAATTGGCAAGAAAGCTGATGAAATTTACTTCACGTCTGGTGGTACAGAAGGGGACAACTGGATCCTCAAGGGTGTCGCCTTTGAGAAAGCTCCTTATGGCAAGCATATCATTGTCTCTGACATCGAACATCCCGCTATCAAGGAGTCAGCTGCTTGGCTCAAAACACAGGGATTCGAAGTGGACTATGCTCCAGTGGATGCGCGTGGCTTTGTCAAGGTGGATGCCTTGGCTAGTCTTCTCCGTCCGGATACGACCTTGGTCTCTGTCATGGCCGTCAACAATGAGATTGGCGCTATCCAGCCCATCCATGACATCGCGACTCTCCTAGAAGATCGGCCAACGGTTAGTTTCCATGTCGATGCGGTTCAAGCCTTGGCAAAGGTAGCAACAGAAGTTTATCTACCAGAGCGCGTGGACTTTGCGACCTTCTCTAGTCACAAATTCCATGGGCTTCGCGGAGTCGGCTTTGTCTACATCAAAGAAGGCAAAAAGATCACCCCTCTCTTAACCGGAGGTGGCCAAGAAAAAGAAATGCGCTCGACAACTGAGAATGTGGCAGGCATTGCAGCAACAGCAAAAGCCCTACGCTTAGCCATGGAAAACCAAGAAGCTTTTGCCAGCAAGACCCAGCAGATGAAAGAAGTCATCCGCAAAGAATTGGCCAACTATCCAGATGTCACTATCTTTTCTGGTGAGAATCATTTTGCGCCTCATATCTTGACTTTCGGGATCAAGGGAGTTCGTGGAGAAGTAGTGGTCCATGCCTTTGAAGAGTTTGATATTTACATCTCGACAACCAGTGCCTGCTCGTCCAAAGCTGGTAAGCCAGCTGGAACCTTGATTGCTATGGGAGTAGACAAGAGTATCGCACAGACAGCTGTTCGCTTGAGTCTCGATCTTGAAAATGACATGAGCCAAGTCGAGCAATTCTTGACCAAGTTCAAACTGATTTACGAGCAAACACGAAAAGTACGTTAATTTTAGAAGGAAATCAACATGACCTTAACCTATTCAGAAATTATGATTCGCTATGGAGAGCTTTCTACTAAAGGAAAGAACCGCATGCGTTTCATCAATAAACTTCGCAATAATATCCAAGATGTTTTATCTATTTATCCAGCTGTCAAAGTGACAGCGGACCGCGATCGGGCGCATGCTTATCTGCATGGGACGGATTATGAGCCAGTAGCCGAATCCCTCAAACAGGTTTTTGGAATCCAAAATTTTTCACCCGTTTACAAGATTGAAAAATCTGTTCCGGCCTTAAAAGCGGCTGTGCAAGAGATTATGAAGGAGATTTACAAGGAAGGCTTGACCTTTAAAATCTCAAGTAAACGCAGTGACCATACCTTTGAACTCGATAGTCGCGAGCTTAATCAAACCTTGGGAGGTGCTGTCTTTGAAGCGATCCCAACTATCCAAGCTCAGATGAAAAAACCAGATATCAACTTGCAAGTCGAAATTCGAGAAGAAGCAGCTTATATTTCTTATGAAACCATTAAAGGAGCAGGCGGCCTTCCTGTTGGTACGTCCGGCAAGGGCATGCTCATGCTTTCTGGTGGGATTGATTCTCCCGTGGCTGGTTACCTAGCCTTGAAGCGTGGAGTGGATATCGAGGCAGTACACTTTGCTAGCCCACCATATACCAGCCCAGGAGCTCTTAAAAAAGCCCATGATTTAACTCGGAAGTTGACCAAGTTTGGGGGCAATATCCAATTTATCGAAGTACCCTTTACAGAGATCCAAGAGGAGATCAAGGCCAAGGCACCAGAAGCTTACCTGATGACTTTGACCCGTCGCTTTATGATGCGCATTACAGACCGCATTCGCGAGGTTCGTGGTGGTTTGGTGATTATCAATGGTGAAAGCTTGGGACAAGTGGCTAGCCAAACCTTAGAGAGTATGCAGGCTATCAATGCAGTGACCAATACGCCGGTTATCCGTCCGGTGGTGACCATGGACAAATTGGAAATCATCGATATTGCCCAAGCCATTGATACCTTTGAAATCTCTATCCAGCCATTCGAAGATTGTTGTACCATCTTTGCACCGGATCGTCCAAAGACGAATCCGAAACTCAAAAATGCGGAGCAGTATGAGCAACGGTTGGATGTGGAAGCTTTGGTTGAGCGTGCGGTAGCAGGCATCATCGTAACCGAGATCACACCAAAAGCAGAAAAAGATGAGGTCGATGACCTGATCGAGGATTTGCTATAGGAGAGACTGGGAGTATCCAGCCTCTTTTTCTAACCAACTTAAAGGAGATAAAATGAAAAAAGTTATCGTTTTAATGACAAGTTTGCTTTTGTTGACAGGCTGCGTCAAAGTATCATTTACTGGTCCGAAAAAAGAAGAGAAGACCAGCCAGTCAACCAGCAGTAAAAAAGAACCCCTCACATTTGTCAGAGCTGACCAGTATAAAGACCAAGACAACGAAGTCTTGGAAGCATCTGAGAAATTTATCAAGGAACATCCAACGCTTGGAGAACCAGGAAAATTATTTGTCTTTTTCCCAGGCTTTACCTTTGGAGATGAGGAAAACCGCTTCGCCTTGTTCTTTATTGTGAATCGTACTACCACAACCATCGATCGTGATGGATCCTTTGTCCTGAATTTGGAATATGATGGAGAGCCACTTTTCAAAGATGTCACAGTTGACTATGAAATCAACGAATCTGGTGTATTGAAACCGAATACGGTTGCAGCCATGCCTATCAAAATCACCAAGGAACAAGAAGAAAAAATGAAGAGCATGAACGATTCATCTAAAGCTAAAATGAGTTTCAAAGACTTCAAATTTAAAGATAAGTAGAAGAAGAAGTCGGTCTTACAAGCGATCTTAAAATAAAAGATACAAAATCATCCATTTTATAAAAGAAATTCGTTTTCAAAGCGCAAAAATACTTGTCTTTGTCTGATAGAAGTGATATACTAAGAGAGTTGACTATGCACATGCCTGTGCAACCGCTCGAACATCGTCGCTCATTTTCATGAGAGTAAGTGGTTCGTCCCACGATGCTAGGCGAGTCTTCACAAAAATACGGGGAAACCCAAAAATACATAGGAGGTGCATAATGAGCACATACGCAATCATTAAAACTGGCGGAAAACAAGTTAAAGTTGAAGTTGGTCAAGCTATCTACGTTGAAAAATTGAACGTTGAAGCTGGTCAAGAAGTTACATTTAACGAAGTTGTTCTTGTTGGTGGTGAAAACACTGTTGTCGGAACTCCACTTGTTTCAGGAGCTACTGTTGTTGGAACTGTTGAAAAACAAGGAAAACAAAAGAAAGTTGTTACTTACAAGTACAAACCTAAAAAAGGTAGCCACCGTAAACAAGGTCACCGTCAACCTTACACTAAAGTTGTCATCAACGCTATCAACGCTTAATTTTTAGGAGAACACATGATACAAGCAGTCTTTGAACGAGCCGAAGATGGCGAGCTGAGGAGTGCAGAAATCACTGGGCACGCTGGAAGCGGTGAATACGGCTTTGATGTCGTGTGTGCATCGGTTTCGACTCTAGCCATTAACTTTGTCAACTCTGTTGAGAAATTTGCAGGCTACGAACCGGATCTAGAATTAAACGAAGAAGAAGGTGGCTTCCTTCGGGTGACGATCCCGACAGATATTCCACCACATCAAAGAGAAATGACCCAACTATTCTTTGAATCATTTTTCTTAGGGATGGCAAACTTATCGGAGAACTCATCGGAGTTCGTCCAAACAAGAGTTATCACAGAAAACTAACATGGAGGAAAACAATTATGTTGAAATTGAATCTTGCTAACTTGCAACTTTTCGCCCACAAAAAAGGTGGAGGTTCTACATCAAACGGACGTGATTCACAAGCAAAACGTCTTGGAGCTAAAGCAGCTGATGGACAAACTGTAACAGGTGGATCTATCCTTTACCGTCAACGCGGTACTCACATCTACCCAGGTGTGAACGTTGGACGTGGTGGAGACGATACTTTGTTCGCAAAAGTTGAAGGCGTAGTACGCTTCGAACGTAAAGGTCGCGATAAAAAACAAGTTTCTGTTTACCCAATCGCAAAATAATAAGGTTTCCTTAACCTTTTTATCCCGAGCCTTGATCCAAAGGTGAGGAAGCTAGAAATAGCATAAATCAAAGCTTTCCGGATTGACGGAAGGCTTTTTTCTTTTATCTATCATAAAAATATCATGTTTACTCTTGTTAATATAATGTTTGAATTTGTGTTTTTTGAAAAAAGTAGTATAATAGAGACAAATATAGTAGGAACGGAAGTAGTACCATGAAAGATAGCAGACATGTTGAAATTCTTCAGGAACTGGATCGGAAAAGTGTGGTATCGGTCAAAGAGCTCAAGGAACTCTTTGGGGTGACAGACATGACCATTCGTCGCGATCTGATCGATCTTGAAAAACAAGGTCTTTTAGTTCGTGTACATGGTGGGGCCCACAAAAAAGTCAAAGATAGTTTATTAGAAGCTTCTCACAGTGAGAAAAATCTGATCAATATTGATGAGAAACGATCCATTGCCAAAAAATGTGCAGACTTGATCGAAAATGGGGATACCGTCTTTATTGGCTCTGGTACAACAACAGACTTTATCGGAGATTATTTGGAAGGGAAAGAAATTAGCATCGTCACTAATTCCCTACCTATTTTTGAGAAGCTCAAGGATTTCCCAAATTATGACTTGATCTTAGTTGGTGGTCGCTACCGGGTAAAGACACAAACCTTTGTCGGTCAATTTGCCAATAAACTCTTGAAAGAAATCAAGGTTTCTAAGGCCTTTATCGGGGTCAATGGAATCGATGGCCATAGTGTCTCCACAGCTAATGAAGAAGAAGGAAACGGCAATGCCATTATTCTGAACAATGCGATAGAGAAATATGTTGTAGCTGATAACAGCAAGTTTGATAGTTATTCCTTCTACAGTTTCTATCGCGTGGAAGATCTAAATGCCATTATTACCGATGATAGTATTCCAAAAAAGATCAAAGACAAATACGCCTTGTATACGAAAATCATTTAAGATCAAGTGGTCTCAAAAAAGAGACCACTTTTTACTTTTTTAATAATGTTAGAAAATGACGGTTAGGGAGCGCTTTAAAGAGGAATATAAACAAAAATAAACAAAATACGACAAAAAATGATTGACATTCAATCAATATAGTGATATACTCTAACCATAAAATAAATAGTTAGATAAGGAGGTGGCAACAATGGGATTAAATCAACTCTTTAACAAAGATCTTGTATTTTGCCTACATGCCAATGATCAAACAGATCTCTTTGAGCAGGTAGCAAGCTTATTGGAAGAGCGACAGATTGTGACACCAACCTATCGTTCCGCTTTGATTGAGCGTGAAAAGTCTTTCCCGACTGGATTAGACATGGAATTTCTTGGTAAGGACTTACCAAATGTGGCGATCCCGCACACAGACATTGTCCACAATCTCACTGAGAATGTGGTCGTGGTTCGTTTGGATCAACCGGTAACCTTCCATAATATGATTGCTCCAGATAAGGAAGTTCAAGTTTCACTTTTATTCTTCATTATCAACAATTCAAGCTCTAGCCAAACCAATATTTTGGCCCAGCTGATGGATTTCTTTACATCCAATGGAAATCTCGAAGCTCTATCAAAATTAGATAGTGAAGATAAGCTTTATCAATACATTACGGAAACTATTTCCTAAAACATTCGTATATATTTATAATGGAGGACATCCAAATGATTAAAATTTTAGCTGCCTGTGGTGCAGGCGTTAACTCTAGCCACCAAATTAAGAGTGCGGTAGAAGAAGAGTTGTCAAACCGTGGTTATGATGTGCGTTGTGACGCTGTCATGGTCAAAGATGTCAATGAAGACTTGATTTCAGGTTATGATATCTTTACTCCAATTGCTGCAACTGATTTGGGATTCGATCCTGGTATTCCAGTGGTAGAAGCAGGACCAATTTTATTCCGTATTCCAGCGATGAGTGCGCCAGTCTTTGATAACATCGAAGCTGCCATTAAAGAACATGGATTAAGTTAATATTTTTTTAAAACAGTTTGTAAGCGTTATCCAATGATAAAATTGGAAACACTTTATGCCGTAAATTACAAAAAAAATATAAATCGGGAGGATTTATTATGAATGGCATTATCGATTTTGCCAATAAATTTTTCAAACCCATCCTAGACATGGGTGCTCCGATCATCATGTTGATCGTCTTGACTTTATTGGCTCTCTTGTTTGGAGTGAAATTCTCTAAAGCCCTTGAAGGTGGTATTAAACTTGCCATCGCCCTTACTGGTATCGGTGCCATCATCGGTATGTTGAATGGAGCTTTCTCAGCGTCTCTTGCAAAATTCGTTGAGAATACTGGTATTCAATTGAATATCACTGACGTTGGTTGGGCACCTCTTGCGACCATCACTTGGGGGTCTGCCTGGACACTTTACTTCTTGTTGATTATGTTGATCGTCAACGTTATCATGCTTGCTATCAAGAAAACAGATACACTTGACGTCGATATCTTCGATATTTGGCACTTGTCTATCACTGGTCTTTTGATCAAATGGTATGCTGATAAAAATGGAGTTAGCGCAGGAGTTTCTCTCTTCGTTGCAACTGTAGCAGTAGTCCTAGTAGGGATTATGAAGATCATCAACTCAGACTTGATGAAACCAACATTTGATGATCTTTTGAATGCACCAAGTTCATCACCTATGACTTCAACTCACATGAACTACATGATGAACCCAATCATCATGGTCTTGGATAAAATCTTTGACAAATTCTTCCCAGGTCTTGATAAATACGACTTCGACGCTGCTAAATTGAACAAGAAGATCGGTTTCTGGGGATCTAAATTCTTTATCGGTTTCCTTCTTGGTATCGTCATCGGTATCATGGGTACTCCACATCCAGTTGCTGGCGTGCAAGATGCTGACAAATGGGAATTGGTTATTAAAGGTTGGTTGAGCCTTGGTTTTACTGCCGGTGTCTGCTTGGAATTGTTCTCATTGATCGGTTCTTGGTTCATCGCAGCGGTAGAACCATTGTCACAAGGTATTACAAATGTTGCTACTAAACGTCTTCAAGGACGTAAATTCAACATCGGTTTGGACTGGCCATTTATCGCTGGTCGTGCTGAAATCTGGGCTTGTGCGAACGTACTTGCACCAATCATGTTGATTGAAGCTGTGCTTCTTTCTAAAGTCGGAAATGGTATCTTGCCACTTGCAGGTATCATCGCTATGGGTGTGACTCCAGCCTTGTTGGTTGTAACACGCGGTAAATTAATCCGTATGATCATCTTCGGAAGCCTTCTCTTGCCACTCTTCCTTCTTTCAGGAACATTGATTGCACCATTTGCAACTCAATTGGCTAAGAGTGTTGATGCCTTCCCTAAAGGGGTGGCTTCTACTCAATTGATCTCTCACTCAACTCTTGAAGGACCAGTTGAAAAATTGCTCGGTTGGACAATCGGTAACGCAACAACTGGAGATATCAAAGCTATCCTTGGTGTAGTTGTCTTCTTGGCATTCTATATCGGAATCTTCGCTTGGTACAGAAAACAAATGATCAAACGTAACGAAGAATATGCTGCAAATGCAAAATAATCGTCATATGTAGTTTGAAAACTGACACCATATCTGTTGTGGATATGGTGTTTTTACTTTAAAAAATGTTCGAAAATAAACAATTAAATGTTGACTTTCGTTCAAAATAGGTGTAATATAATATCAAAAGTAAGAAAATGTTTCTTTGTGAAAATTTAACAACAGGGATATTTGCTGAAACGAACAAAAGGAGGACAGGACATGTCTATTGTAATTGGTGCAGATGCTGCAGGATTAAGATTAAAAGATCTCGTGAAAGAGTTTCTTGTAAAAGAAAACTTCGATGTTGTGGATGTAACTGCTGAAGGTCAAGATTTTGTAGATGTGACACTTGCAGTTGCGAGAGAAGTAAACAAAAACGATCAAAATCTTGGAATCGTAATTGATGCTTACGGAGCTGGTCCATTTATGGTTGCAACTAAAATCAAAGGAATGGTGGCAGCAGAAGTTTCAGATGAACGTTCTGCTTATATGACACGTGGACACAACAATTCTCGAATGATTACCATGGGTGCTGAAATTGTTGGGGATGAATTGGCCAAGAACATTGCCAAAGGCTTCGTCAATGGTAAATACGACGGTGGTCGTCACCAAATCCGTGTCGATATGTTGAATAAGATGTGCTAATGAGAGGAGAATTCAAATGAGAATTGCAATTGGTTGTGATCACATTGTGACAAATGAAAAAATGGCTGTTTCTGATTTTTTGAAATCAAAAGGATATGAAGTGCTCGACTTTGGGACTTATGACCATACACGTACCCACTATCCAATCTTTGGTAAAAAAGTCGGTGAAGCCGTAGCAAGTGGCCAAGCAGATCTTGGTGTTTGTATCTGTGGTACAGGTGTTGGGATCAACAATGCTGTTAACAAAGTACCTGGTATCCGTTCTGCTTTAGTACGGGACATGACAACTGCTCTTTATGCTAAAGAAGAATTGAACGCGAATGTGATCGGGTTTGGTGGTAAAATCACTGGTGAATTGCTCATGTGCGATATCATTGAAGCATTCATCCACGCTGAATACAAACCAACTGAAGAAAATAAAAAATTGATTGCTAAGATCCAACATGTGGAAACCCATAATGCCCATCAAGCGGATGCTGATTTCTTTACAGAATTCCTTGAAAAATGGGACCGTGGTGAATACCACGACTAAGAGGTGACGTATGATATTAACGGTCACGATGAACCCTTCGATTGATATCTCTTATCCTTTGGATGTGCTCCAGTTGGATACAGTCAATCGAGTGGCTGAGGTGAGTAAGACAGCCGGTGGGAAAGGTCTCAATGTTACCCGTGTACTTTCTGAGATCAAGGATCCAGTGGCAGCGACCGGCCTACTTGGTGGTCGAACAGGTCAATTCATTCTCGATCATTTAGGAGAAGGAATAGAGGAACGTTTCTTTGAAATTGCTGGAGATACACGTAATTGTATCGCCATCCTTCACGAAGGCAAGCAAACAGAAATCTTAGAAAAAGGTCCAACCATTTCTGAGAAAGAAGGGAAAGACTTTCTCGACCATTATCGTCACTTGGTTGACCAAGTAGAGGTTGTTGCCATCTCTGGAAGTCTTCCTGCTGGTTTACCAGTGGACTACTATGCTAGCCTTGTCAAGATTGCAAGCGAAGCTGGGAAACCAGTCGTACTCGATTGCTCGGGAGCTTCTTTAGAAGCTGCCATTCAAGCAGCTGTCAAGCCTACGGTCATTAAACCAAACAATGAAGAATTATCACAGTTGTTAGGAAAAGAAGTGAGTAAGAATGTGGAAGATTTAAAAGAAGTTCTTCAGGATTCTCTCTTTGATGGCATCGAATGGGTGATTGTCTCCCTTGGAGCAAATGGTGCTTTTGCGAAGCACGGCGATGTTTTCTATAAGGTAGATATTCCTAAGATTGATGTCGTCAATCCAGTCGGATCTGGTGATTCGACTGTTGCAGGGATTGCATCTGGTCTCTATCATCATGAGAGTGACGCAGACTTGCTCAAGAAAGCAAATGTTCTTGGAATGTTAAATGCGCAAGAAGCACAAACAGGACATGTCAACATGGGGCACTATGATGCCTTGTATCAACAATTAATCGTAAAAGAGGTATAAAATGGTATTAACAGAACAAAAACGCAACTATTTGGAACGTCTTAGTACAAAAGACGGTGTTATTTCAGCTTTGGCCTTCGACCAACGTGGGGCTTTGAAACGCTTGATGGCCAAATACCAAGACACTGAGCCAACTGTAGCACAAATGGAAGAATTAAAAGTCCTTGTAGCTGATGAATTGACAAAATATGCTTCATCTATGTTATTGGACCCAGAATATGGTCTACCTGCTACAAAAGCCTTGGACAAAGATGCTGGTCTCTTACTTGCCTATGAAAAAACAGGTTACGATACATCAAGCACCAAGCGCTTGCCAGACTGCTTGAACCTTTGGTCAGCAAAACGCATCAAAGAACAAGGCGCAGATGCTGTGAAATTCTTGCTCTACTATGATGTAGACAGTGCAGATGAACTCAACCAAGAAAAACAAGCTTATATCGAACGCATCGGTTCTGAATGCGCTGCTGAAGATATTCCATTCTTCCTTGAAATCTTGGCTTATGATGAAGGAATTGCAGATGCAACCTCTGCTGAATATGCGAAAGTGAAACCTCGTAAGGTGATTGAGGCTATGAAAGTCTTTTCAGATCCTCGTTTCAATATCGATGTCTTGAAAGTGGAAGTTCCAGTTAATGTGAACTTCGTGGAAGGATTTGGAGAAGGAGAAGTTGTCTATAGTCGTGAAGAAGCAGCTGCTTTCTTCAAAGAACAAGAAGAAGCAACCAACCTTCCATACATCTACCTCAGTGCAGGTGTATCTGCAAAACTCTTCCAAGAAACCTTGGAATTTGCTCATGCATCTGGTGCAAACTTCAACGGCGTTCTTTGTGGACGTGCGACATGGGCAGGTTCAGTAGAAGCTTACATCAAAGATGGAGAAGCAGCTGCTCGTGAATGGCTTCGTACAGAAGGGCGTCAAAATATTGAAGAATTGAACGCAGTCTTGGATAAAGTAGCAACACCTTGGACAGAACGCGTATAAGATTCAAATGAAGATTGCCTCCTAAAGCAACAGTTAGAGAGTGGGACAGAAATCGGTCATTCGTTAGAATTCGATTTCGTTGTCCCACCTCCGCACAGTTGAGTAGGGCTGTAAAAGCTGATGAAATCAGCGTAGTAGAGCCCACTCAACCACTGCGTCTTGCTCGACAATCCAAAGATGATTGAGAGGCTAGGACTTTTGTCCCAGCCTCTTCATTATTTCAAGGTCTTGTTTATTTTTTATAAAAAAATGTTTAAAAATTTTCGCTGTAAGGGTTTACAAAACAAAAAGTTTATGATAAAATAAGTTTATAAGTTGAATAGCAGTGAGCGTTACTAAGTTAGATTAGGCGTGACCACAAGTAGACTGAACAATTAGTGTAGGCTAGTTTTTTCGGTTGCTTCGTGGTCATTTTTATTTGCTTTTAACAAATTTTACAAAGGAGAGCCTCATGTATCGTATTATCCATCCAATGAACAATAATGTTGCTTTGGTTCAAAATGAACTACAACAAGAGTTGATTGTTATTGGGAGTGGGATTGCTTTTGGGAAAAAGAAAAATGATCTAGTAGCTGATGATAAGGTCGAAAAAGTATTTCGTTTAAACACGGATGAGTCAAGAGAAAACTTTATGGCCCTTCTAAAGAATGTTCCTCTTGATTTCATTACAACCACTTATGAAGTGATTGATACCTTGTCTAAGAAATATGCCTATCCTGTTCAAGAATATATCTATGTGACATTAACAGATCACATCTTTTGTTCTTACCAGGCAGTTCAACAGGGAAGATATAAATACAGTGACCTTCCTGATGTGTCTGCTATGCATCCGATTCCCTATAAAATCGCAAAAGAAGCGATTGAGATCTTTCGAAAGCGGCTCTTGGATCAATTTCCTGACGATGAAGTGAATCGCATCGCTTATCATTTCATTAATGCACAAGGGGAAATGATTCATGAGCAAGATCCAGATGTTCAGGACCGACAAGTTATTTTGAAAGCTGTAGAAGAAAAACTAGCTCAAAATGGATTGAAACGGAAAGAAGAAAACAGTCATTTCTATGATCGCTTTATGATCCATCTCAATTATTTCCTAGATTCGCTAGATAAGGGAAGAGAAGATCCAGAAGGTTTGAGCGAGATGGAACAACTGATTCAGCTAAGTTATCCAAAGGCTTATGAGATTAGTCATCAAATCTACCAAACCATCGCTGAACAGACAGGAGCCAAGATATCTCCTAATGAAAAAGTCTATTTAGCCCTTCATATTCAACGTCTATTATAAAAATTTTCAAAAGGTATCATAAGGAGGAACCAACATGAATAAAGAAGAAGTCCAATTACTTGGCTTTGAAATTGTCGCTTATGCCGGTGACGCTCGATCAAAATTAGTGGAAGCCTTAAAAGCTGCTGAAAATGGTGATTTTGCTAAAGCAGAATCCTTAGTAGAAGAAGCGGGGTCTTGTATCGCTGAGGCTCACAAATCTCAAACGACCATGCTAGCGCATGAAGCAGCAGGAGAAGAAATCCCCTATAGCATTACCATGATGCATGGTCAAGACCATCTCATGACAACGATCCTATTAAAAGACGTGATTCACCATCTGATTGAACTATATAAAAGAGGAGCGAAATAATGAATAAACTGATTGAACTGATTGAAAAAGGGAAACCTTTCTTTGAAAAGATTTCTCGAAACAAATATTTGCGAGCGATTCGGGATGGCTTTATTGCAGGGATGCCTGTTATCCTTTTCTCATCTATCTTCATCCTAATTGCGTATGTACCAAACGCTTGGGGATTCCATTGGTCTAAAGATATTGAAACTTTCTTGATGACTCCATATAGCTATTCTATGGGCATCTTGGCCTTCTTCGTTGGTGGTACAACGGCTAAGGCTTTGACTGATTCAATGAACCGCGACCTTCCAGCAACTAACCAAATCAACTTCATTTCTACAATGTTGGCTTCTATGGTTGGCTTCTTGCTCATGGCTGCCGAACCTGCTAAAGAAGGTGGATTCTTAACAGCCTTCATGGGTACAAAAGGTCTGTTGACAGCCTTCATTGCTGCATTCATTACTGTTAATGTTTACAAAGTCTGTGTGAAAAACAATGTGACCATCCGCATGCCGGACGAGGTTCCACCAAATATTTCACAAGTATTTAAAGACTTGATTCCATTTACATTATCAGTTGTACTCTTGTACGCACTTGAATTAGTTGTTAAAGCAAGCCTTCATGTAACGGTTGCTGAATCAATCGGTACCCTTCTTGCTCCACTATTCTCAGCTGCTGACGGTTACCTTGGAATTACAATTATCTTTGGTGCTTATGCCTTCTTCTGGTTTGTAGGTATCCATGGTCCTTCAATTGTTGAGCCAGCTATCGCAGCGATTACTTATGCAAATGCTGAAGTAAACTTGAAATTGATTCAACAAGGAATGCACGCAGATAAGATTCTTACTTCAGGTACTCAAATGTTTATTGTTACTTTGGGTGGTACTGGTGCGACTCTTGTTGTTCCATTTATGTTCATGTGGTTAACGAAATCAAAACGTAACCGTGCAATTGGACGTGCATCTGTAGTCCCAACATTCTTTGGTGTTAACGAACCAATCTTGTTCGGTGCTCCATTGGTATTGAACCCAATCTTCTTCATTCCATTTATCTTTGCTCCAATTGCAAACGTTTGGATTTTCAAATTCTTTATCGATACACTTGGAATGAACTCATTTACTGCTAACCTACCATGGACAACTCCAGCCCCACTTGGTCTAGTTCTTGGTACTAACTTCCAATTTCTATCATTTGTTCTTGCCGCATTACTTATCGTAGTGGACGTAGTTATTTACTACCCATTCCTTAAAGTTTATGATGAACAAATTCTTGAAGAAGAACGTTCTGGTAAATCTAATGATGAATTGAAAGAAAAAGTAGCTGCAAACTTCAATACAGCGAAAGCTGATGCTGTTCTTGAAAAAGCTGGTGTTGAAAATGAACCAGCTCAAAACAATATCACAAAAGAAACAAACGTATTGGTTCTTTGTGCAGGTGGTGGTACAAGTGGTCTTCTTGCAAATGCTTTGAATAAAGCTGCTAAAGAATACAATGTTCCTGTAAAGGCCGCTGCTGGTGGTTACGGTGCTCACCGTGAAATGTTGCCAGAATTTGACCTTGTTATCCTTGCTCCTCAAGTAGCTTCAAACTATGAAGATATGAAGGCTGAAACAGATAAACTTGGAATCAAATTGGCTAAGACAGAAGGAGCTCAATACATAAAATTGACCCGCGATGGACAAGGTGCCCTTGCATTTGTTCAAGCGCAGTTTGAAGAATAAGAACGAATAAGTGAGATGGAGATGGATGGCTCACTAACTCCTCTCCTCTCACTTTTCCTTTGATCCAATCAAGAAAAAGGTGAAAAAATGACAAAAACACTTCCTAAAGATTTTATTTTTGGTGGCGCTACAGCCGCCTATCAAGCAGAAGGGGCTACTCATACAGATGGGAAAGGCCCTGTTGCATGGGACAAATACTTAGCTGATAACTATTGGTATACAGCAGAACCTGCTAGTGATTTCTACCACAAATACCCAGTAGACCTTCAATTAGCTGAAGAATACGGTGTCAATGGTATACGGATTTCCATTGCTTGGTCACGTATTTTCCCAACTGGCTATGGTGAAGTCAATCCAAAAGGGGTGGAGTTCTACCATAACTTATTTGCAGAATGTCATAAACGTCATGTAGAACCATTCGTAACTCTTCACCACTTTGATACACCTGAAGCTCTTCACTCAAATGGAGACTTCTTGAACCGTGAAAACATCGAACATTTTGTAGATTATGCGGCCTTCTGTTTTGAAGAATTCCCAGAAGTCAACTACTGGACAACCTTCAATGAAATAGGCCCAATCGGAGATGGTCAATACTTAGTCGGAAAATTCCCACCAGGAATTCAGTATGACCTTGCCAAAGTCTTCCAATCACACCACAATATGATGGTTTCTCATGCACGTGCTGTGAAATTGTACAAAGATAAAGGTTATGCAGGTGAAATCGGAGTGGTCCATGCCCTTCCTACTAAGTATCCTTTGGATCCAGAAAATCCAGCAGACGTTCGGGCGGCTGAGTTGGAAGATATTATTCATAACAAGTTTATTTTAGATGCAACCTACCTTGGTCACTATTCCGATGAAACCATGGAAGGGGTCAATCATATCTTATCTGTCAATGGTGGTAGTCTGGATCTTCGGGACGAAGACTTTGCGGCACTTGAAGCTGCAAAAGATTTGAACGACTTCCTTGGAATCAACTACTACATGAGTGACTGGATGGAAGCTTTTGACGGCGAAACAGAAATCATACATAACGGTAAAGGGGAAAAAGGAAGCTCTAAATACCAAATCAAAGGTGTTGGACGTCGTGTAGCTCCTGACTATGTACCTCGTACTGACTGGGATTGGATCATCTATCCGCAGGGGTTGTATGATCAAATCATGCGCGTCAAAAAAGAATATCCAAACTACAAGAAGATCTATATCACCGAAAACGGACTGGGATACAAAGATGAATTTGTGGACAATACAGTTTATGATGATGGCCGGATTGATTATGTGAAGCAACACTTGGAGGTCTTGTCTGATGCGATTGCAGATGGTGCAAACGTCAAAGGATACTTCATCTGGTCTCTCATGGACGTCTTCTCTTGGTCAAATGGTTACGAAAAACGCTATGGTCTCTTTTATGTGGACTTTGAAACCCAAGAGCGCTATCCTAAGAAATCGGCTCATTGGTACAAGAAAGTAGCCGAAAGTCAAGTGATTGAATAAGTATAAGAGGCTGGGACAAAAGTCCTAGCCTCTCAATTATTTTTGGATTGTCGAGCAAGACGCAATGGTTGAGTGGTCTCTACTACGCTGATTTCATCAGCTTTTACAGCCCTACTCAACTGTGCGGAGGTGGGACGACGAAATCGAATTCTAACGAATTACCGATTTCTGTACTGACCCCAAAAAGTTAGACAATGAATTTACACAAAGGATTTAGTTCTGTATTGCACAGGACTGAGTCCTTTTAGTTTGACCTTAATTCGTTTATTGTTGTAATAATCAATGTAGTCTACAATAGCTTGTTCTAATTGCTCAAGTGACTGAAACGTCTTCTCATACCCATAAAACATTTCGGACTTAAGAATGCCAAAGAAGGATTCCATCATGCCGTTGTCTGGGCTGTTACCCTTACGTGACATGGACGGTTGAATTCCTTTATCCTCTAAAAAACGATGATAATACTGGTGTTGATACTGCCATCCTTGATCACTATGGAGAATTGTATTTGTGTAATGATTCTCAGTAAAGGCCTGGTCTAACATAGCTTTCACTTGTTCTAAATTTGGCGACGTCGAAAGATTATAAGCGACGATTTCACTGTTAAAACCATCTAATACTGGTGATAAGTAGAGTTTTTGAGTGCTTGCTGGAATGGCAAATTCTGTCACATCTGTGTAGCACTTTTCCATTGGTTTTGAAGCTTCAAACTGGCGTTGAATAAGGTTGTCGGCTTTCTTACCAATATCTCCTTTGTGAGAAGAATACTTTCGCTTCTGCCGGATTCTAGCTTGTAAATTGAGGACATTCATCAACCGCTGAACCCTCTTATGATTGACCAAAAAGCCACGATTTCTTAATTCTAAATGTATCCGACGATAACCATAATTTCCCTTGTGTTCAGTAAAAATAGATTGGATTTCAGCTTTAAGCCCTTGATCCTTATCTGGTTTGTCTAGCTGTTTCAAATGATAATAGTAGGTCGAACGAGCGAGTTTAATGGCCTTTAGAAGAATATCTAACGAAAACTCAGTGATTAATTCTTGAACAATTTCTGTCTTTCTTCTTTCTCTTTTTCCTCCTTCAATCGGAGTTCTCTCAACTTTTTTAGAACAGCATTCTCCGCTCTCAGGTATTCATTTTCTGCTTGAAGACGCTCTAACTCAGTCATCTCTTCAGGTTTCTTCTTTGGCTTACGTCCCATTTTAGGTATCCTTCCTCTTGTTTTCTCAACAATAGTATACCCATTTTTCTTGTATTGTGCCAGCCAATTTGGAAGCATTCCTTGGTTTGGGAGAGCATAATCAAGGCTTACACTTCTTTGTGAACGACCTTCAAGTAAGACTTTATCAATGATTTCTCGTTTTAGTTCAGGAGAATAGTAACAATTCTTTCCTTTTTTTACGATTTCTATTCCATAACGATCAATCAATTTAATCATGTACTGAAGATTAGAAATCTTTATCCCAAATTGATTTGAAAGTCGCCTAAAACTCTCTCCTTGCTTTCTTGATTCATATATTTGAACTTTATCTTCAAAAGTTAATTTCATAATAAAAGCACCCCAAAAATTAGATTTTTCTGTCTAACTTTTAGGGTGCAGTTCATTCTGTCCCACTCTCTTTTTTATTTTACTAGAAGAGGGTCTCTTAAACGCATCTCTTCTTTCAGCCCCTAATTTATGGTATAATAGATTGATACTGTAATAAGGAAAATAGAATGAATATACAACAATTACGATATGTAGTGGCGATTGCCAATAGTGGTACTTTTCGTGAGGCTGCTGAAAAAATGTATGTGAGTCAGCCCAGCTTGTCTATCTTTGTCAGAGATTTAGAAAAAGAACTGGGTTTTAAGATTTTTCGTCGGACCAGTTCTGGGACTTTTTTGACCCGTCGGGGAATGGAATTTTATGAAAAAGCGCAAGATGTGGTCAAAGGGTTTGATGTTTTTCAAAATCAATATGCCAGTCCCGAAGAAGAGAAGAAAGAATTCTCTATTTCTAGTCAACACTATGACTTCTTACCACCTTTGATGACGGAATTCTCAATCCGCTATCCGGAAAATAAAAATTTCCGCATCTTTGAGTCAACGACGGTCCAAATTTTGGATGAAGTGGCTCAAGGGCATAGTGAGTTGGGGATTATTTATCTCAACCGTCAAAATACCAAGGGAATTATGCAACGGGTTGATAAATTAGGACTTGAAGTGGTGGATTTGATTCCTTTTCAGACTCATATTTACCTTCGCAAGGGACACCCTCTGGCTAAGAAGAAAAAACTGGTCATGGAAGATCTAGCTCAATTGCCAACTGTTCGCTTTACCCAAGAAAAAGATGAGTACCTCTATTATTCAGAGAATTTTGTCGATACCAGTTCGAGCTCCCAAATGTTCAATGTAACCGACCGGGCCACCTTGAATGGGATCTTGGAGCGGACAGATGCTTATGCGACAGGATCAGGCTTTTTGGATAGCCAGTCCGTGAATGGCATTACCGTGATTCCTTTAGAAGATAATTTAGACAATAAAATGGTCTATGTCAAACGCGAAGAGATGGATCTCTCTCCTGTAGCAGAGAAGTTTGTCGAGGTCATGGTAGAATATTTTGATCAAAAGAGGTAAGAAATGAAGAGAAAAACAATGGTCCCGGTAGCGATTGTCCTTTTGGTCCTACTGGATCAGCTGGTCAAATGGTATGTGGTGAAGAACATTCCACTGGGTGTCGTCAAGTCTTTTATTCCCCATGTGGTCAGCCTGACCTATCTTCAAAACACAGGTGCAGCTTTTTCGCTTCTTGAAAATCAGCAATGGTTCTTTACCCTCATCACTCTAGTCGTGATGGTAGGGGCCTTTTACTATCTCTATAAGCATCTCAAGGGGTCGCTTTGGATGGTGACCGGTTTGACCTTGGTTATTGCAGGCGGCTTGGGGAATTTTATCGATCGCCTGCGTCAGGGCTTTGTGGTCGATATGTTCCACTTGGACTTTATGAATTTTGCCATTTTTAATGTAGCAGATAGTTATTTGACAGTTGGAGTTTTCTTGCTCCTGATCCTGATGTTGAAAGAGGAAACGCATGGAAATTAAAATCGAAGTAGCCGGCGCGCGACTGGATAAAGCTTTGGCGGATTTGACCCCCTTGTCACGAGCTGTGGCTAATGAGCAGATC
Organism: Streptococcus sp. S1; assembly: GCF_034137685.1. Taxonomy (NCBI): domain Bacteria; kingdom Bacillati; phylum Bacillota; class Bacilli; order Lactobacillales; family Streptococcaceae; genus Streptococcus; species Streptococcus dentalis. The sequence continues at coordinate 1,245,508 of NZ_CP139418.1, forward strand.
AAAGAAGGAAAAGTTCTGGTCAATGGGGCTGTGAAAAAAGCCAAGTACACGGTTAAAGAAGGGGACATCATCCAGTATGAAGTCCCAGAAGTGGAAGAGGTCAGCTATGAAGCAGAAGATCTACCCTTAGACATCGTCTTTGAGGACCAGGATGTTGTAGTGGTCAATAAGCCACAGGGCATGGTCGTTCACCCTAGTGCGGGTCATACCAGTGGGACCTTGGTCAATGCGCTCTTATACCATGTCAAGGACCTTTCAGGAATCAATGGAGAATTGCGTCCAGGGATCGTTCATCGGATCGATAAAGACACGTCAGGCCTCCTGATGGTCGCAAAAAATGACCAAGCCCACGTCGCCTTAGCAGAGGAACTAAAAGACAAAAAATCTCTACGGAAGTATTGGGCCATTGTTCATGGCAATCTTCCTAATGATCGAGGGATGATTGAAGCACCCATTGGTCGCAGTGAAAAGGACCGAAAAAAACAGGCGGTGACAGCTAAAGGAAAACCTGCAGTGACCCGTTTTCAAGTCTTGGAACGCTTTGGAAATTACACCTTGGTAGAGTTGCAACTGGAGACTGGTCGAACCCACCAAATTCGGGTTCACATGGCCTATATTGGCCATCCAGTGGCTGGAGATCCTGCTTATGGTCCTAAGAAGACACTTAAAGGACAAGGACAGTTTCTTCATGCGCGGACACTAGGTTTTACCCACCCCCGTACAGGCGAGACCTTGGAATTTACAGCAGAAGTGCCAGCGATCTTTGAGAAAACGCTGGAAGACCTTCGAAAAGGATAGTGAAGATGGCTGAATGGAGATTCAGTCACTTTCATTACATACGAAATAAATAGTATTAGAAAGAATCATAGCGATGAAAGCAAAACGAATCGTCTTTAAAGTAGGGACCTCGTCTTTGACCAATCCCGATGGGAGTCTCTCTAGACAGAAGGTCAAGATCATTACCCAGCAGTTGGCTCTCTTACACGAATCGGGCCATGAGTTGATCTTGGTCTCATCAGGGGCGGTTGCTGCTGGATTTGGTGCCCTTGGTTTTAAGAAACGGCCGACCAAGGTGGCAGACAAGCAAGCTTCTGCGGCAGTTGGGCAAGGCTTACTGATGGAAGAATATACAGCCAACCTGCTCTTACGCAACATTGTTTCTGCGCAGATTTTGTTGACCCAGGATGACTTTGCGGATCAGCGCCGTTATAAGAATGCCCACCAGGCCCTTTCTGTTCTGCTCAATCGTGGGGCCATTCCAATCATCAATGAAAACGATACGGTCTCGATTGCCGAGTTAAAAGTTGGTGACAATGATACCTTGAGTGCGCAGGTTGCAGCCATGGTTCAAGCGGATCTTTTGGTGCTTTTAACAGATGTAGATGGCCTCTATACAGCCAATCCTTCTCAGGATCCAACCGCTAAGCGCTTGGATCGAATCGAACACATTTCCCGTGAGATGATCGAGATGGCTGGTGGTGCTGGCAGTAGCAACGGAACTGGCGGCATGCTGACCAAACTCAAGGCAGCGACCCTTGCGACCGAGTCAGGGGTACCTGTCTATATTTGCTCGTCTCTCAAGCCGGATGCCTTGATCGAAGCAGCAGAAGAGCAAGCAAATGGCAGTTACTTCCTTGCAGAGGATAAGGGTTTAAAAACCCAGAAGCAATGGCTAGCCTTTTATGCAGAAAGCAAAGGTGCCGTTTGGGTGGATGCTGGAGCAGCGCAAGCTCTGTTGGATCATGGAAAGAGTCTATTGATTTCTGGTGTGACCAAGGCAGAAGGGGATTTCTCTTATCACGACATCGTCAGCGTCTATCATCAAGAGACTGGTCAATTACTAGGAAAAGGCAAGGTCCGTCTCGGCCAATCAGCTGTGCGCGATCTACTCCAATCTAAAAAAGCTAAGGGAATCCTTATCCACCGGGATGATTGGATCTCGGTAACTCCTGAGATTGACCTACTCTTTACAGAATTCTAGAGGAAAACGTATGGGAACAACACAAGAACAATTAGCCATAGCGAGATCAGCTAAGAAAAGCATCAATACAGCCAGTACAGCTCTTAAAAATCAGGCTTTGGAGGCCATGGCTAGCCAGCTTTTGAAAGCGACTGAAGCCATTTTAGTAGCCAATCAAATCGATATGGAAGCAGCACGCGGCAAGATTTCTGAAGTCATGCTGGATCGCCTCTTTCTTGATCAAGAGCGGATTGCCGGTATGGCACAAGGAATTCGTGCTTTAATAGACTTGTCAGATCCAATTGGGGAAGTGCTGGATACGGAAGTCTTGGAAAATGGTCTTGAAATCCAGAAAGTTCGCGTTGCCATGGGTGTTATTGGCATCATTTATGAAAGCCGGCCAAATGTGACATCGGATGCTGCAGCGCTTGCCATCAAGAGTGGAAATGCAGTGGTTCTTCGTACTGGAAAGGATGCCTTTCATTCTGCCCAAGCGATCGTGACAGCCCTCAAGGCTGGATTGGAAGAAGCCGGACTGAATCCAGATCTTCTTCAACTGATCCAAGATACGAGTCGAGCTTCTAGCCTTGCTATGATGAAGGCTAAGGGCTATCTGGACTTGCTCATTCCACGTGGTGGTGCTGGATTGATCCAAGCGGTGGTTGAAAATGCCATTGTCCCCGTTATCGAGACAGGAACTGGGATCGTCCATGTCTATGTGGATAAGGAGGCTGACTTCCAGAAAGCCCTCGCCATTATTGAAAATGCCAAGACAAGCCGCCCATCCGTCTGCAATGCCCTGGAGGTCTTGTTGGTGGATCGAGCGATCGCGTCTGACTTCTTGCCTTTGGTCAATCGCGTTTAGTGGATGATCGGGAAAGATCCGTTGAGTTGCGCCTAGATGAGCAAGCACAGGCTATTATTTCTGGAACAGCCGCACAGGAACAGGATTTTGATACCGAATTTTTAGATTATATTTTAGCAGTCAAGGTCGTTGATGGAGTTGAGGAAGCGACGGACCATATTGAAGCTCATAGCACCCATCATTCGGATGCTATTGTGACTGAAAATCCTGAGACAGCCGCTTATTTCACCAAGCAAGTAGATTCAGCAGCGGTTTATGTCAATGCTTCTACACGCTTTACAGATGGAGGTCAATTTGGTCTAGGTTGTGAAATGGGGATCTCGACCCAAAAACTCCATGCGCGTGGACCAATGGGACTCCGGGAAATGACCAGTTACAAGTATATCGTCAGTGGAAATGGTCAAGTGAGGTAAAAAATGAAAGTAGCATTTATTGGACTAGGAAACATGGGAGCTAGTTTAGCCAAAGCAGTCGCAAAAGAAGTGGATGCGCAAGACCTGCTCTTGGTCAATCGTTCTCCTCAAAAGGTGCAAGAGTTTATCAGCCAGTATGGGGGAACGGCGTCTGATCTTGAACAAGTCTTTCAAGAGGCTGAAGTGATTTTTTTAGGGGTCAAACCCTATCAGATTTGCCCTCTCCTAGAGGAGTATCAGGGCATCTTAGCCCAACGCTCCAATCTCTTACTGGTTTCCATGGCTGCAGGCTTGGAACTAGAAAAGATGGCTGACGTGATCCAGAACGACCAGCTAGGGCTCATTCGCATCATGCCCAATACGCCTGTGGCCATTGGTCAAGGTGTTATCAGTCTAGCCCGCTCTCAAGCAGTGACAGACCAGCAAGTAGCTAAAGTAAACCAGCTCTTAGCAGGAGCAGGGGCTCTCTATGAAATTGAAGAAAAATTGATGGATCCTGCAACGGCTGTCGCAGGCTGTGGTCCAGCCTTTGTCTATCAGATGATTGAAGCCATGGCAGATGCAGGAGTAGGATTAGGACTTAAACGAGAGCAAGCCTTGCAGATGGCTGCACAGACCTTCCAAGGCGCTAGTCAAATGGTCCTAGAGACAGGTGAGCACCCAGCCCGCTTGCGAGATGCAGTTTGTAGCCCGGGTGGCTCTACCATCGCAGGTGTCAACCGCTTAGAACAAGTCGGCCTACGGGGCGACATCATTGCAGGAGTGGAAGCAGCCTACAAACGCACCCAAGAAATGGCACAAGAGGCAGCGAAGGAATAGAAAAAAAGATTGGTTTTCGCCAATCTTTTTTACGTTAGAGAGCCTCTATCTCTACCAAACCATTTTCGGTCAGGCGATAGATTTTTTGGCAGACTTCTTTGAGGAAGGTCCGGTCGTGAGAGACCGTGACTAGTCCGCCTGGGTAGTCTGCGAATAGGCGTCGAATTTCTGGTTGGGAAGTGGGGGAAAAATTGCGAGTAGGCTCGTCCAAGAGTAGAAATTGGGGACTTGTGAGCACTAGTTGAAGGAGATAGAGTTTTCCTTGCTGGCCACCAGAAAGTTCATAGATCGGATGGTGCATTTCAGAATAGGTAAAGTTGAGGGAGGCTAAATGCAATTGAATGGTGTTGATTTCTTCACGATCGCCTGAATGCTGTAAGAATTGAACTGGTGTCTGAGTCAGAGGGAGGTGTTCAGTGTAATCTTGAGGCATATAGGCAGTGCGGATACTTTCATTCTTCTGTAGACTTTTCCATATCATTTTTAGGAAAGTGGATTTCCCCACACCGTTGGAACCGATAATTCCTATCTTGTCCTGCCCTTGAAGAGTAAGGGAGAGATCCTTGACCAGGACCCGGTCACCAATTGCGAGTTCTTCCTGATCTAATAGAAGGACTCGTTTTTGAGGAGACAAGGGAGTGAGGGGAGGGAAATGCAGATTGATGACTTCCTCATCATAGGGTTGGGGAGTCATGGATTGGAATTCTCGCTCGTAGCGCTTTTCTTGTGAGAGGAGGGACTTCATTTTCTTTGCCAGGAGACGTCCAGCAGTGCTATCCTTAGTGTTTCGTAAGGATGTTTCAACTTGCTGACGGACGCGGCGATGCTTCTCCATTGTTTTCTTGTAGGTTCGTTGATCGTTGGCAGCTTGTTGGGACTGCTGCTTGAATTGTTGCTCCCTTTGGCTACTGTAGTCCTGATAGCCTATGTGCTCTACAATGGTTTCAGCCTCCTTGCGGTGTTTGATCTGTCTTAGATGGATGATCGTATCCGCCGTCTGAGTCAAAAAATCCTCATGATGGGAAATAAATAAAATGGTTTGGGGGCTAGTTTGGATCATCTGCTGGAGCCAGTCCAGGGTTTCTAAATCCAGATCGTTTGAAGGTTCATCTAAAAATAGTAATTCATGAGGACGGCAAAGTTCGTGAAGCAGTTGGACTTTGAGGGCTTCTCCTCCAGATAGACTTCCAATAATTTGGTCGCTTGAAAAGCGGTCGCTATCAAATTGCAATTGATCAGCCAGTCTGTAGAGGATGGCATAGTCTAGCTCGTCTTCTCCAAAAAAATATTCTTCCAATGTTTTTCCCTTCAATGCTTCCGGCAAAGACTGGGGAATATAGGCATAGGAGTGAAAGGAAGTGGTGATTTCGCCTTCTATTGTCAGATAATCTGGTAGTGATTTTGGGGACATGAGGACATGAAGCAAAGAAGACTTTCCATTTCCTTCTTCGCCAATAATGGCAACTTTTTCTCCTTCATGAATGGTTAGGGACAGATCACGAACCAGATCGCGTAAATCTTTTGTATGGCGGATGGTGAGGTGGGATAGTTTTAGCATAAGATTCCTTTCTACTGGGACAAAAAAACAGCTCTACCTATTTAGTAGAGCTGTATTCAAGTGGACCCAAACAGAAAAAGACCTTATTAAGCCAACAAAAAGTTGGAGAATAGGCGAGAGGGCACACAAAAAGAGATAGAACAAGCAGTCCACTAAATAAAGTATCTTATTTAACGAAACTTAGTTGTTCATATCTCCTTACCTCCGAATGTGATCAGCTTTATTCTATTCTTTTCATTCCTTCTTGTCAAGGAAATCCTTGCTTCATCTACCCTTTTCTTCTCGGACTTAGGGGGATTTTATGGTATAATTAAAGGTATGCATACAAAACCAACGTCCGCTTATGTCCACATCCCATTTTGTACCCAGATTTGTTTTTATTGTGATTTTTCGAAGGTCTTTATTAAGAACCAACCGGTCGATGCTTATTTGGATCATTTGATCCAAGAATTTCGTCGGGAAGAAATTACAAACTTACGGACTCTCTATATCGGGGGTGGGACACCGACATCCTTAACTGCGGATCAGCTAGAGTATCTGCTCAAGGAGCTGACCAAGTCGCTTGATCTCTCTCAGATGGAGGAGTTAACCATCGAGGCCAATCCTGGTGATTTGGATCCTGATAAGATTGCTGTCTTGAAGAATTCACCGGTCAATCGGGTTTCTTTGGGCGTACAGACCTTTGATAATCGCTTGCTCAAAAAGATTGGTCGGAGCCATCAGGAGCAGGATATCTATGACAATATCGATCGTCTGAAGCTGGCAGGTTTTGATAATATTTCGATCGACCTCATCTATGCGCTTCCGACGCAAACTATGGAACAGGTCCAGGAAAATGTCGCTAAGGCTCTTGCCCTCGAAATTCCCCATATGAGCCTCTATAGCTTGATTCTGGAGAATCACACCGTCTTTATGAATCGCATGCGACGGGGCAAGCTTCCTCTACCAAAGGAGGAGTTGGAAGCGGAGATGTTTGAATACATCATTCAGGAGTTGGAGCGTGCGGGCTTTGAGCATTACGAAATTTCCAATTTCTCCAAGCCTGGTTTTGAAAGTCGCCACAACCTCATGTATTGGGATAATGCGGAGTATTATGGCTTAGGAGCTGGTGCATCCGGCTATGTCAATGGTGTTCGCTACAAGAATCATGGCCCTATTCGTCACTATATGCAGGCGGTCGAAGAGGGAAATGCGCGTGTCCAAGAAGAACATCTGAGTCAGACTGAAATGATGGAAGAAGAGATGTTTCTAGGTCTCCGTAAGAAAACAGGTGTTTCTAAGAAGCGTTTCGAAGAAAAGTTTGGTGTGAATTTTGACCAACAATATGGACCAGTGGTTGAGGAATTGACCCAGCAGGGACTCTTGGTGCCTGACAAGGATATTGTTCGCATGACCAAGAAAGGTCTCTTTTTAGGAGACACTGTAGCAGAGAAGTTTATTTTGGAGTAGAAGATGGCAAAAACATTTGAATACAGCATGAAAATTCCTTTTGATATGAGCGATGTCAATGGATTTATAAAAATTCCCCAATTGATCTTGCTGTCTTTGCAGGTATCAGGCATGCAATCGATTGAGCTGGGCATGAGTGATATGTACATTCTAGAGAATTACAATCTGGTCTGGATTATCACGGATTACAATATGAAGATCGATCGTCTCCCAGTTTTTGATGAGAAGATCACTATCGAAACCTATGCCATGAGTCATAATCGTCTGTTCTGCTACCGGGCCTTTAATATCAAGGACGAAGCGGGAAATACCATCATTGAGATGGTCGCGACCTTTGTCTTGATGGATCGTGATACACGCAAGGTTCATCCTGTCATGTCTGAGATTACGGATGCCTTTGACTCAGAGTTTTCAAAAACCATGCTCCGTGGTCCCCGTTTTAAAGAATTAGAAGGGGGCGTGGAACAGGAATATCGGGTTCGTTTTTACGACTTGGATATGAACGGACATGTCAATAATAGCAAGTACTTGGACTGGGTCTTTGAGGTGATGGGAGCAGACTTTTTGACCCATCATGTCCCTAAAAAAGTTCATTTAAAATATGTCAAAGAAGTGCTGGCAGGAGGTGTCATTACCTCTCAATATGAACAAGAGGGCTTGAAGACCCAGCACCAAATTAGCTCAGATGGTCATATCAATGCCCAAGCTGAAATTGAGTGGGAAGAAGTAGAAGAAAAGGGTTGGACTTATGGAAAGTAGAAGATTAAAAAATAAAAAACAAGAGCTAGCAGGCTACCAAAAACGGGTTGTGGCCTATGCTAAGCGTCAAAAGAACCCTTTGTACATGTTGGGAGATTGGCTCTTGACTCTTTGTGCTTTGGGCATCATCCTGGTGGAAGAAATTTACAAATTTTTCCGCTACCGTTTGAATTTAGAGAGTTTTAGCCGTTTCTTGAAAGAAGATGTACGTTGGTACCGGGTCTGGATCCATTTCACCTTGGCCTTTCTCTTGCCTGTCGTGATCTTTTCAGTTGGCATTACCAGCCAATCAGGCTCTTTCTGGTCTAATTTCTATCATCGTTTGTCTCAAGGCGTGCTCTTTAGCACAACAGTCAGCCTCGCTGCGACCTTGGTGACGGATTTTGTGGAGAATTTGCAACCAGAAACCAAGTCAGACGGCCGGAACCGGAGCACCAAACGCACGGTTTATCAAATCAGTGTGGATCAGGCAACCGTAATAGGCCTGTTATTGACCATTGTGATTCTCATGGTGGCTTCCTTCTTGTTTACCCAATCAGGAAATCAAGGGATCAATTTTACAGGGTTGATTTTACAATTTGTCCTCTATGCTGGAGCTTTGCTTTTATATGGTTCTGGTGGACGAGTCGATGCAGAGAAGTTGCATGAAAAAGCTGATACAGAAAGGGAAGAATAAATGCACTACAAGGGCTATTTAATTGATTTGGATGGCACTATTTACAAAGGTAAATCACGAATTCCAGCAGGAGAAGCTTTTGTCCATGAATTGCAGGCGCGTGAGATTCCCTATCTCTTTGTCACCAATAACACAACCCGCACACCAGAGACTGTTCGGGATATGTTGGCCACTCATTTCAATATTGAAACCCCAGTTTCGACTATCTATACAGCTACCCTTGCGACCATTGACTACATGAATGATCAAAATCTGGGCAAAAAGGTCTATGTGATCGGAGAAGCGGGGCTCAAAGATGCTATTGAAGAAGCTGGCTATATCATCGATGAAGAAGCGCCTGATTATGTGGTGATTGGCCTGGATTGGCAAGTGGATTATGAGAAGTTTGCTATTGCGACCTTGGCGATTCAAAAAGGAGCTCACTTTATTGGAACCAATCCGGACCTGAACATTCCAACAGAGCGTGGCTTGATGCCGGGTGCGGGATCCCTGATTGCCCTTGTCGAAGCAGCGACACGGGTGGAGCCAGTGATCATTGGAAAACCAAAGGCCATCATCATGGATAAGGCTATTGAACACTTGGGTCTTGAAAGAGAAGAAGTCGTTATGGTCGGGGATAATTATCTAACAGATATTCGTGCAGGTATTGACAATGGGATTCCAACCCTTTTGGTGACGACAGGTTTTACCAAACCAGAAGAAGTGCCGACCTTACCAATTGCACCGACACATGTTGTTTCCAGTTTAGCGGAGTGGGATTTTGATGCTTAAAAGTCTGAAATCAATCAACCAATTTTTCTTTATCTTGTCAGCCACGATCCTTCTCACCATTGGCCTAGCATGGGTCCTCTATCCCATGGAGATTCATTGGTTGGGGATTCAAAGCCGAACTGGTTTTTCGGCTTCAGTCATCATGAAGAATTTTAATGTCTTGATGAACTATTTGACCAATCCTTTTCAATGGGTGTTGAAGATGCCTCAATTCCCCTCTTCAAAAAATGGCTTGCACCATTTTGAGGCCGTCAAGTACCTATTTCACTTGGTGACGGTCGTTTTCTTGGTGACTCTACCTGGTTTTATCCAGTTTATGCGAACAGTCGTCAAAAAAGGCTACCTGGCCCTGTACCGAAGTCTCTTCTTTTGGATGATGGTTTTACCAGTAGTGCTTGCAGTGATGACTGTTATGATTGGCTTTGATCAATTCTTTACGCTCTTTCATCAGGTCTTATTTGCTGGAGATAATACTTGGCTCTTTGATCCGCGCGTGGATTCGATTATTCTTGCATTACCAGAAGACTACTTTATGCATGCCTTTTTGATTTTCTTTGTCTTATACGAAGGAGTCTGTGCGAGTTTTTATCTATTTTCTAGGAGGAAGAAATGAACCAATATAACCGATTATTAGACCCTAAAAAAGATATAGGAATGTATTCTGGGACACTTGCCATTTATCTCTTGGTGATGACTTTGGTAACCGTCCTGTGGGAAGTGCTCCTAGGCATGATCCTTTCAGGTTCGCTCAGAAAAGATCCAAGTCAAGTAACGGAGAAGCTCAATACCCTGAATGTGTGGGCAGGTATTCCCTACCTCATCTCTATTTCCATTGGACTCTTTCTTTTTAATGCCTATCGCAAGAAGGCCCTTTATAAATATGATCTTAAGCATAAGGGACGTAAGATGACACTTTCAGTCTTCTTTATTCTTCTCGCCTTTCTTGGCTTTTCTCAAGTCTTTTCATCTGTAATGACACAAGTGATTGAGCGCATGTTTGAGACCATTGGCCTTCATTCTCCAACACCAGATCTAGGAGATACGATTGAGCGATCTTGGACTATGCTCTTGTATGCTGGCTTTTTTGGTCCTATCACAGAGGAATTCTTCTTCCGTGGGGCAGGCTTGCGAGGCTTGGAACGGTATGGCAAAATCTTTGCCATTGTCATGACGGCTATTTTATTCGGCCTCTTCCATGCCAATTTTGACCAGCTCTTTTTCGCGGGTATCATTGGTCTAGGATTCGGCTACATTGCCTTTGAATACAATATCTGGTGGGCGATTTTCTATCACATTTTCAATAACTTTGTCATTTCCCAAGGTTTGCATTATGTAGCTTATCATGTGGACGAGGGACTAGCGAATTGGCTCCAAATCGGTGTTTTAGCCATTGGTTCCATTGTCATGATAGTGGTTCTTGCGACCAAATGGCCAGCTATCAAGGCTTATATTCAGGCCAATAAACCACAGCCAGGAGTTTTCCAGCGTGCCCTCGCTTCCTTCTGGTTCTGGTTCTTCGTGCTATTCACTATCCTGATGTCTATTGTTCCTTATGTGATTCCGATCTTCCAGATGGCTAATCTCAAAGGCTGAGGATGTAAAGTTGGATACATACAATTGAGAGGTAAGCGCCTCTCTTTTTTGATATAATAGAGAGTATGAATAACTTGATTAAATCCAAGCTCGAGCTCTTGCCGACGAGTCCGGGCTGTTACATTCACAAAGATAAGAACGGTACCATCATCTATGTGGGGAAGGCTAAGAATCTTCGCAATCGCGTGCGGTCCTATTTCAGAGGAAGCCACGATACCAAGACAGAAGCGCTGGTATCTGAGATTGTGGATTTTGAGTTTATCGTCACTGAGTCCAATATTGAGGCCTTGCTTCTTGAGATCAACCTCATCAAGGAGAACAAGCCCAAGTACAATATCATGCTCAAGGACGATAAGTCCTATCCCTTCATCAAGATTACCAATGAGCGTTATCCCCGTCTTATCATCACGCGCCAGGTCAAAAAAGATGGCGGTCTCTATTTCGGTCCCTATCCAGACGTAGGAGCGGCTAATGAGATCAAAAGGCTTTTGGATCGGATTTTCCCTTTCCGCAAGTGCACCAATCCGCCTTCCAAGGTCTGCTTTTACTACCATTTAGGACAGTGTATGGCTCACACAGTCTGCCACAAGGACGAGGCCTATTTCAAGGGCATGGCCCAGGAGGTTTCTGACTTCCTCAAGGGGCAGGATGACAAGATTATCGATGAGCTCAAGCTCAAGATGAATACCGCTGCGCAAAACATGGAATTTGAGCGGGCAGCCGAGTACCGCGATCTGATCCAGGCCATCGGGACCCTGCGGACCAAACAGCGGGTCATGGCTAAGGATTTGCAGAACCGGGATGTCTTTGGCTACTACGTGGACAAAGGCTGGATGTGTGTGCAGGTCTTCTTTGTCCGTCAGGGTAAGCTGATCGAGCGCGACGTCAACCTTTTTCCTTACTACAATGATCCGGACGAGGATTTTTTGACCTATGTGGGGCAGTTTTACCAGGAGAAATCCCACCTGATCCCCAATGAAATCCTGATCCCTCAGGATATCGATGAGGAAGCGGTCAAGGCCCTAGTGGATACCAAGGTCCTCAAGCCCCAGCGTGGGGAGAAGAAGCAGTTGGTCAATCTGGCTATTAAAAATGCGCGTGTCAGTCTGGAGCAGAAGTTCAATCTCCTTGAAAAATCCATGGAGAAGACCCAAGGTGCTATTGAAAACCTTGGAAAACTCCTGCAAATCCCAACTCCTGTGCGTATTGAGTCCTTTGACAACTCCAACATCATGGGGACCAGTCCCGTTTCTGCCATGGTGGTCTTTGTCAATGGGAAGCCAAGTAAAAAGGACTACCGCAAGTACAAGATCAAGACCGTTGTCGGACCAGATGACTATGCCAGCATGCGGGAGGTCATTCGCAGACGCTACAGTCGGGTCATGCGGGATGGCTTGACGCCACCAGATCTAATCGTCATCGATGGGGGTCAGGGCCAGGTTAATGTCGCTAAGCAAGTCATCCAAGAAGAGTTGGGGCTGGACATTCCCATCGCAGGCCTGCAAAAGAATGACAAGCACCAAACCCATGAATTGCTCTTCGGTGATCCTCTCCAAGTCATCGAACTTTCTCGAACCTCGCAGGAATTTTTCCTCCTGCAACGGATCCAGGATGAGGTCCACCGTTTCGCCATCACCTTCCACCGCCAGCTTCGGTCTAAGAATTCCTTCTCCTCCCAGCTGGATGGGATCGAAGGCTTGGGACCAAAACGCAAGCAGTTGCTGATGAAACACTTCAAGTCACTGACCAAAATCAAAGAAGCTACTGTAGATGAGATCGTCACAGTTGGCATCCCACGAGCAGTGGCTGAAGCGGTGCAAGCTAAGCTCCATCAAGGAAAGCAAGAAGAAGCAAGTCTCTTGATGGAAGTTGCGGAGGATTCTGAATCATACCAATCATAAGGAGTTTAAAATGAACCATCGAATCGCTATTTTATCTGATATCCACGGAGATACGACAGCCCTGGAGGCAGTGATTGCGGATGCGCGTGCTCTAGGCGCAACGGAATACTGGCTTTTGGGAGATATTTTGCTACCGGGGCCTGGAAGAGAGGACCTTTTTGAATTGCTGGATGCGATACCTATTACAGCAGCTGTTCGTGGAAATTGGGACGATTGTGTCCTAGAGGCTTTGGATGGCGAGTACGGTCTTGAGGATCCGCAGGAGATCCAACTTCTACGTCTTACTCAGTATCTTATGGAAGGACTAGATCCTAAGCGGATCGATTGGCTTCGCTCCCTTCCATTGGTAGAGAAGAAGGAGGTCAACGGTATTCGCTTTTCACTGACCCACAATTTGCCAGAAAAGAATTATGGTGGAGATTTGCGTCCAGCAAATGCGACGGAGAACTTTGACCAATTGCTGGATGATCAGACGGATCTGGCGATCTATGGTCATGTCCACAAACAGATACTTCGCTATGGCAGTCAGGGCCAACAGATCCTCAATCCGGGGACTATTGGCATGCCTTATTTCGACTGGGAACCAATTCAAAACCATAGAGCTCAGTATGCTCTGATCGATGTCGAAGAAGATGGGGTGACCAACCTGCAATTTCGTAAGGTGGCCTATGACTATGAAGCAGAGCTCCAAGATGCTAAGGACAAGGGCCTTTCCTTTATTGAGATGTACGAAGAATTGAGACGCGAGGATAACTATCGGGGCCATAACATCGAGCTTCTAACTAGCTTAATTGAGAAATACGGTTATGCCAAAGAAGTAGCTGCCTATTTCAATCTTTCCAATGAATAATAGGTGGATCTCTTGTGTATTCAACCTATAAAAAAGAAGCGGATCTTCAAAATGTCCGCTTCTTTTTTCACAATCTTAGGCTGTAAAACCCTGCAAGCTCTTTCATTTTGTGTTAAAATAGAGGTAACAGAAATAGAAAAGGAAGAAGCTTATGAAATTTCTAGAGCTCAATAAAAAACGCCATGCGATCAAGCATTTCACTGACCAACCGGTCGATCCAAAGGATGTACGGACTGCCATTGAGATTGCAACCTTGGCCCCTAGCGCCCACAATAGCCAGCCTTGGAAATTTGTGGTCGTTCGTCAAAAAAATGCGGAATTGGCAAAATTAGCCTATGGTGCAAACTACGATCAAGTCATGGAAGCACCTGTGACCATCGCCCTCTTTACAGATACTGATTTGCAAAAACGGGCTCGCAAGATTGCACGTGTCGGTGGGGTGAAAAACTTCACAGACGAGCAGTTGCAATACTTTATGCAAAATCTTCCTGCTGAATTTGCACGCTATGATGCCCAACAAACAAGTGATTACTTGGCTTTGAATGCTGGTCTTGTGGCCATGAACTTGGTACTTGCTTTGACGGACCAAGGCATTGGAACCAATATTATCTTGGGATTTGATAAATCAAAAATCAATGAAGTATTGGACATCGAAGAGCGTTTCCGTCCAGAAGTCTTGATTACGGTTGGCTACGCGGCTGAAAAAGTAGAGCCAAGCTATCGCTTACCAGTGGACGAAATCATTGACAAACGCTAAGCCAATTAGCAAATAGAAGATTGAGGAGGAATTCATGACAACAGTTGACTTTAAAGCAGAAGTAGAAAAACGTCGCGATGAGATGATGGCTGACCTATACAGCCTCTTGGAAATCAATTCTGAACGCGATGACAGCAAGGCAGATGCAGAGCATCCTTTTGGACCTGGTCCTGTAAAAGCTCTTGAAAAATTCTTGGAAATTGCCAAACGTGATGGCTATGAAACCAAGAATGTCGACAATTATGCCGGTCACTTTACTTTTGGTGAAGGAGAAGAAGAGCTTGGGATCTTTGCCCATATGGACGTCGTGCCTGCAGGTAGTGGCTGGAATACAGACCCTTACAAACCTGAGATTATCGATGGCAAGCTCTATGCGCGTGGTTCATCAGATGACAAGGGGCCTACAGTAGCTTGTTACTACGGCTTGAAGATTATCAAGGATCTGGGATTACCTGTATCTAAGCGCGTGCGCTTCGTGGTCGGTACTGATGAAGAATCTGGCTGGGGCGATATGGATTACTATTTCAAACACGTCGGACTTCCCGAGCCAGATTTTGGTTTCTCACCAGATGCGGAATTCCCAATCATCAATGGGGAAAAAGGAAACATCACTGAGTACCTTCATTTTGGAAATGACAACACTGGAAGTGCCCATCTTCATAGCTTTACAGGTGGCCTTCGTGAAAACATGGTACCAGAGTCAGCGACTGCAGTCGTTTCTGGACAACTTCCAGATCTTGCTGGCCTCTTAGATACCTTTGCTAAGGAACACCAGCTTCAGTATGAAATCTCAGCTGTTGATGAAGAAACCTATACCGTTACGATTGTTGGGAAATCTGCTCATGGATCAACTCCTGAAGATGGGATCAATGGTGCGACCTACTTGGCTCTCTTGTTGAACCAATTTGATTTTGGTGGTGCTGCTAAGGCTTACCTTCATGTGACAGCTTCACTTCTTCACGAAGATTTTGCTGGTGAAAAATTAGGTATTGCCTATACGGATGCCAAAATGGGACCATTGAGCATGAATGCAGGTGTCTTCCATTTTGATGATAGCCAAGCAGACAACACTATTGCCCTCAATATCCGTTACCCCCAAGGTACAGATCCTGAAACCATCAAATCCACCCTTGAAAAGATTGAAGGAGTGGCTACAGTAAGCTTGTCCGCTCATGGTCACACACCTCACTATGTTCCGATGGATGACGAATTGGTATCCACTCTCTTGCGTGTTTACGAAAAACAAACTGGCCTCAAAGGACACGAACAAGTGATCGGTGGTGGTACCTTTGGTCGTCTCTTGAAACGTGGGGTTGCCTTTGGTGCTATGTTCCCAGACTATGTCAATACCATGCACCAAGCTAATGAGTTCGCAGATGTCGAAGATCTCTATCGTGCAGCTGCTATTTACGCAGAAGCTATCTATGAACTAATCAAATAATCCACTACTCGGCCAGTTTTTTCTGGCTGAGTTTTTCCATAGAAGGAGGACTTATGTCAAGGATTGAAACCATTAAACAAGTCATTATGGCAGATCCTCAAAATAAAGAATATACGGATAAAGGAATCGAGCCACTCTTTGCAGCTCCAAAGACAGCTCGCATCAATATCATCGGACAGGCACCTGGACTGAAAACACAAGAAGCAGGCATTTACTGGAAGGATAAGAGTGGTGATCGCTTGCGCGAATGGTTAGGAGTTGACGAAGACACCTTTTATAATTCTGGTTTGTTTGCGGTCATTCCCATGGATTTTTATTTCCCAGGGCATGGAAAATCTGGTGACCTTCCACCTCGCAAAGGCTTTGCGGAAAAGTGGCACCCTCAACTTCTCAAAGAGTGTCCGGATATTGAGTTGACCCTCCTGATTGGACAATACGCCCAAGCATACTACCTTCATGAGAAGGTTAGTGGCAAAGTAACCGAACGGGTCCACCATTTTAAAGATTATTTGCCAACCTATTTTCCACTCGTTCACCCTTCCCCTCGCAATCAAATCTGGATGGCTAAAAATCCTTGGTTTGAGGCAAAGGTGGTGCCGGAATTGCAAACCTTAGTACAAGAGATCATTCAAAAATAAAGGAGAGCGACGATGGATCCTTATCAACAAGTTAAAGAAAAATTAGATGAGTTAGGCATTTCATTTGACGTGGTGGAACACCCACCTGCCTTTACGACGGAGCAGGCGGATTCTTATATTGAAGGCTTAGAAGGTGTCCGGACCAAGACCATGTTTTTGACCAACAAGAAGAAAACCCAATACTATCTGCTCATCATGGATGACCAGAAGCCATTGGATATGGATGATTTCAAAGAGCAAGTGGAAGCCAACCGGATCCGCATGGCCTCAGCAGATTCTTTAGCTAAAAAAATGCAATTATCGCCAGGAACGGTTTCTCCATTTGGTTTATTGAACAATGAAGAAAAAGATATTCGAGTATATTTCGATAAAGACATTGTGTCAGAGGAGATCATGACCTTCCATCCCAATACCAACGAAAAAACGATCTTTATTAAAACCCAAGACTTGTTCCGATTTTTAGAGTCAATTGGCTTTAGCTATGAAATTCTAACCCTTCCATAACATAACTTATAGGAGAAATCATGAAAGAAATTCCATTTTCAAGCTTTTACCAAGCTTATCAAAAAGGAGACTTACACGTTCTTGATGTACGCGAGCAGGAGGAATATGATGCCCTTCACTTAGATGGGGTTCGTCTTCTTCCCTTATCTGAGTTAGCAGATCGCTACCAGGAATTAGAGAAGGATCATCCCTATTATGTCATCTGCAAGTCAGGTCGACGTTCAGCACGCGCTTGCCAATTTTTGGAAGAGCAAGGCTATGATGTGACCAACGTCCAAGGTGGCATGGATGCATTTGAATCCTAAAAAATGACCTCTGAAAAGAGGTTTTTTCTTTACTAATTTCTAAAAATGAGTAGAATTTGTATGTTTTTCAAAAGATATTACAGGGATTTTCCAGTCTTTCATTGAAAATGGTTAAGAAATTTTGTATAATATCCTAGTATGAACAATAGTTAAGGAGATTCATTATGTCAAAACAAGATTGGCTGGATTATTTCGAAGCCGTAAATGGTCGTTCTGCTAGTGCAGAAGAAATTGCTCAAGCACTGGCTGCAGGAGAATTTCAAGAAGAAGTAGTGGTTCCAGAAACTCCACAAGCTCCAGAATTTGTCGCAGCGCCAACTGCACCTGTGGAAGAACCAGTTGCTGCTCCACAAGCCCCAGAGTTTGTCGCAGCGCCAACTGCCCCTACTGAAGAACCAGTTGCAGCTCCACAAGCCCCAGAGTTTGTTGCAGCCCCAACTGCACCTTTTGAAGAGCCAGTCGCAGCTCAAGTTCAAGAGCCTGCCCCTCAAGCAGCTCCAACGAATGGACCTGTTTTCCAACAAGCTCCACAACAAGCTTACCAACAACCTACTCAAGCAGCTTATCAACAAGCTCCTTACCAAGGTCAACCAGGACAACCTTATCCTGGCCAACCAAGTCAATTTGGTGTAGCCGTTGGTGGTTACTGGAATTGGTTCCTTTCAGCTTTGAAACGTCCAACTGCTGTAGAAAATCCAAAAGCTCTTAACGGAATTTTACAGTATGTCTTAACTGCCTTTGTCTTGACCCTATCAACTTTCTTCACAGCTAGTGGAGCTACAGGTGGTTATGGAATGGATTTCCGTGCCTTTATGTTGACATTGATTTCCCTATTCTTTAGCGTTTACGCCTTCCAAGTAGCAGGATTCTTTGTTCGCCGTGTACTTCTTCAAGATAAGGAATACAGTTATAGTCGTTCATTTGAAGAATTTGGACGTTTGTCTGTCTACACTTTGCCACTTGCCCTTCTTGCTTTCTTAGTAGGTCTTGTAAAAGTTTATGAATTTTATGGCTTTGTAAATTTCTTTATTTTCTTCTTGTTCTTTGTTGGAACATGCTATGTTGTTCATCAAGGTTTGAACAAGACAAGCTTTAAAGCAGATAAATTCTTACTTCTAGTAGCATCATTTGTTGTCTTGCTTCTCATTGCCATCTTTGTCATTTATGTGAATGCTCGTATTTTAGAACAAGTAGCCGTAGGATTTATTCCAAGTGCTCCAAATTTCTCTAACTTTGGATTCTAACAATATCACAAAACGGAAGGTGGGGGGACCCACTTTCCCTATTTTATAATGAGGGAGAAGAGATCCATGCAAAAGAAATGGGTTGAATTATTTGAAAAAGTGATCGGTCGCAAACCGTCACCAGAAGAGTTTATGGCTGGGAAAGCTTGTGGATTTGATTTGAAACAAATTCAGTCTATCGCAGGGAATGCCCCAGCAGAGGAAGTCGCTCCTGTTGAGGAACCAGTGCTTGAACCAGTTGAAGAAGTGAAGAATGTTGATCCACTTCTAGCAGCTCGTCAGGCTTGGTTGCAACATTTTGAAGAAACCTATGGGCGCAAGCCAAGTGCAGAAGAATTTACCGCGGCTAAAAGTCAAAACTTTGAGTTTTTTGTAGGACCTGTTCCTGAAGCAGAATTTGCGAACCCAGATGCAACAGAAGTAACACAGGAATATGTGCCTCAACAGCCGACTCAAGCGTATACGGCTCCACTTGCTGCTGAGCAAACGCAGGTCTTTGCTGGTCCAAATGTTACAGAAGCAGGTCCAGCTCAGAAAAAACAAAAGGCTCCTAAAACGAAGGGTGGAAAGAAACTTTCCAAGAAGAAAATTGGGATTATTTCTGCTATTGCAGTCCTTGTGATCGCTATGGTAGCAGCCTTCTTTTACTTCCAGTCAACAACGCGTGTCGAAGTGACTGCAGATAAATTTATTAAGGCAGTGGACACCAAGGATTATCGCGAAGCAGCAGATCTACTTTCAACCGATAACGATAAATGGACAAAGGATGAAGCCGAAAGCTTTATTACCAGCATGGAAGATCAAGGGGTCGATATCGGCACAGAGTTGAACAAGATCATTGATAATGGTGGAGAAGGCAGCTATACGGATAAATCTGGAAACAAGATCTTTGGTTTGGAAAAAGCGGACAAGAAATTTGGAATCTTCCAAGAATACCGTGTGGCCAGCTATCCAGTACAAGTGAAGGTCAAGACCAATTTGGACCAAGCCAAACTCAAAGTGGCTGCCAATAAAACGGTAACCTTGAAAAAAGATGCAGTGACAGATCTTGGTTCTTTCCATTACAATACAAAAGAAATGGAATTAACTGCTAAAACAGAGGTCGGAAATGTTACTTCTAAGATCCATCTCAATCCTAAAAAAGCAACCAAGAATAATTTAGAATTGCAGTTGAATTCTGAAAAACGCAATTTAGAAGTTGAGTTTCCAGATGAAGTTGAAAACCCAACAGATGTGAAGGTTGTGGTCAACGGCAAAGAAGTCGGAACGAGCACGACCTTTGAGGTAGATAGCATCCCTTATCAAGAAATTGAAGTACATGCCGTCTTCAACATGAATGGGGAAACCTATACAACTGAAAAGGCTAAGGTGACGATTGAAGAGGGTGAGAACGATCCGATCGAACTTAAACTAGCCAAAGATACCCTAAAACGCATCAAGAGTGCACAAGATGCTAAGAAAGCGCAAGCAGCCAAAGAAGAACAAAATCGGACCTTGGCAGAAGAGTTCTTGAAAGAGTACCGCGACGCTGTCTTTAGCTCAGTTTCAAATCGAAACAACACCTACTCTAAATACTATGACACACAAAGTCAAGCCTACAAGGACATGGTTGAGTTCACAACTGGTGATGGGGTTCGAAAGGCTAAAATTGACTACTATACTCCAGGAGCTTTGGACATTCAAAGTGTCACGGAAGAAAATGGTGTGGTGACGATCAAGACTTATGAAGACTTTACCGTGCATTATACAGATAGCCATCCAGATTCACAAAACCGCAAGTACAAGACCTACACCTTGAAAAAAGTAGGTGCAAGTTATGTGATTACGGATATTGTCGTAACAAAAGAATCATAGGAGATTCCCCATGAAAGCAAGATTTTCCAAATTCACTTTGGTGACAGTTGCCTTGTTAACCCTGACAGCTTGCTCCCAATCTCAATCCACTAGTTCTAAATCTTCTGCAAAAGAAGAAACTAAACAAACGCAAACCAAGTTTTCCAAAGAAACGTCTTCTACAAAGGATACGTCAAAAGAAACTGGCAAAGAAGAGTCGTCAAAAGCTGGCAAGTCAGATGTGAAAGTGGACTCTGGTGTCAGCTATAATGGTTCTTACTATAGTGTAAAAGGGAAATATGGTGAGGTCATGATCGCCAACAAACATTATCCCTTGTCGCCTGACTTTAACCCAGGTGAAGATCCTGAAGCTGTTTCAGCCCTTCATGAATTGATCGCAGCCATGCAGGCAGAGGGTTATCCAATTAGTGATCAATACAGTGGTTTTCGTAGCTACGACACCCAAGTTGGCCTCTATCAAAACTATGTCAATCAAGATGGTCAGGAAGCAGCAGATCGTTATTCCGCAAGACCGGGTTATAGTGAACACCAGACAGGTTTGACCTTTGATTTGATCGATACCAGTGGTAATCTGGTGACAGAACCTGGACCAAGTAAGTGGTTGCTCAAGAATGCCGCTAAATATGGCTTTGTGGTTCGTTACCAAGAAGGAAAAGAAAAAGTGACAGGCTACATGCCAGAAAGCTGGCATCTCCGCTATATCGGAAAAGAAGCACAAGATATCGCGGACTCAGGCTTGAGTCTGGAAGAATACTATGGCTTCACCGGTGGCGATTACGTTGATAAATAAAAAAGGTTGGGATTGATATCCCAACCTTTTTATTGTATGTTTTTTAGAAACGCATCTAGCTCTTTTTGATTCTTGAGAGAGAGAAATTTCTCAGGGTAGGTGGAGTGGATGCTTTGATACCTTTCTCTGGCACTTTTTGTTCGTCCATCCCAAAGGATCCAACGGATGAATTCCCAGTCAAAGCGTTCAGGGCAGCCTGCTGCCATACTCTCACGGACGCGTCCCTTATAACGGCAGTATCGTTTCCAGGCTCTAAAGAGGCAGTTCCAACGAGAGAAGTTGAGAAAGATAATCTGGTCGGCTTGCTCCATTCTCTCCTCATAGCAGCACCAAGAGTAATTGCCATCAATGACCCAGGCTTTATGATCGCTGAGAAACTGTCTCATCTCACCTTCCATCGTATCCCGGTCACTGTCTATCCAGCCCGGTTGAAATTGAAGGGTATCCATGTGGAGCTTGGGAATGGAGTAGTGGCGGGATAAGTTTTCAGCTAAGGTGGATTTACCTGATCCAGAATAGCCGATAATAACGATTTTCATAAGCACCTCTCAAAAAATTAGGCACAAAAAAAGCTCCGGAGAGCTTGATTTTTATGCTGTTCTTGATTAACCAAGTTTCGCTGCAAGACGTGCTTTATCACGGCTAGCTTTGTTCTTGTGGATCAAACCTTTAGTTTCTGCTTTATCGATAGCTGAGCTAGCAGCGCGGTAAAGTTCTTCAGATGGGTTTGCTTCAAAAGATTTGATTGCAGTACGCATAGCTGATTTTTGAGCTGAGTTTTTTTCGTTTTGTTTAACGTTCAATTCAGCGCGTTTGATAGCTGATTTAATGTTTGCCAAGTTATTCACCTCCATTGATAATCTAACTATCTCATTATATATGAAAAGTTAAGATTTGACAAGCCTAAAATAGCTTTTCCTTAAAAAAGTACCGTTAACAGGCCATTTTCTCTAGCGTTTGAGATAAATTTCATCGATTTCATGATTGGTTGCTTTATGGAGAATCAGATCAGCTCGGTTTCTGGTTGGTTGGATGTAATATTGCAAGTTGACTAAATTTATGGATTCCCATACCTGGTGGGCCATGCTTAAAACTTCTTCTAGGGGTTGCTCTGTAAATTGATAGTAGTAGTTATTGGGATCATTCTGAGCTAATGCAAGGAGTTTTTGGAAGCGATCGATATACCAAGATTCGATATCATTGACTGCGGCATCCACATAGATTGAAAAATCAAAGAAATCGGTCATATAGAGACTGTCATTTTGTGGATTTTGAAAGACATTGATCCCTTCTACAATGACAAAATCAGCCGGTAAAATGGTTTGCTTCTCATCTGGGACAATATCGTATATTTCGTGGGAATAGACAGGGATTTCTACGCTCTTGTTGTTTTTAATTTGATTGAGAAAATCAAGGAGCAATTCCATATCATAGCTTTCCGGAAATCCTTTTCGATTGAGGATCTCTTGTTCTTTTAAGATAGCATTTGGATAGAGGAAGCCATCCGTTGTTACCAACTCCACCGTCGAGCCTTCAAAGGTTCGTGACAGCAGGATTTGAAGTAAACGGCTAGTGGTGGATTTTCCAACCGCAACACTCCCTGAAACCCCAATGATAAAGGGTTGGCGTTCACTCGTTTTTTGAAGGAAAATACCTTTTGAGAAGGCCAAATCTTCTTTGGAACGCTTGTAGATGCCTATCAGGTTTGTCAAAGGCAGGTAGACGTCACGTACATCCTGGAGGTTGATGCGGTCGTTAAAACTTTTAATAGAATTGAGCTCTGTTTGAGAGAGAGGTGGGGTGGTTTTGCGGTGCAAATTTTGCCAAGTTTCCCGATTAATTTTTTCAAAATGTAGAAATTCTTTGTCCATATGTCACTCCTATTGTAGTCTTTAGTATACCAATTTTTAGAGGTCATGTAAACGATTTAAAAAAGGAGTGAATTATGATAAAATAACCTTATGAGTAAAATGTATTTTGATGTAAACCCAGATGCAGCCCATGATATTCATGATCTGGCTGTAGTTTTATTGGGGCAAAAGATGAATTTTTATACGGACGCCGGCGTCTTTAGTAAAAAAATGATTGACTATGGAAGCCAGGTGCTCTTATCAACCCTGGATTTTCAAGAAGGAGAAAGTGTCCTTGATGTTGGCTGTGGCTATGGTCCAATTGGCCTCTCTCTCGCTAAAGCGCAAGGAGTTGCAGTGACTATGGTGGATGTTAATGAGCGGGCGCTGGACTTGGCTAAGAAAAATGCCAGCCGAAATGGCGTGGAAGCTCAGATCTTTTCTTCGGATGTCTATGAAGCAGTAGAAGGGGTCTTTGACCATGTGATCAGTAATCCGCCGATCCGAGCTGGTAAGAAAGTGGTTCACCAAGTGATCACTGGTAGTTTTGAACATTTGAAACCAGGTGGAGACTTGACCATTGTCATTCAGAAAAAACAAGGGGCTCCAAGTGCTAAGGCCAAGATGGAAGAGACCTTTGGCAATTGTGAGACAGTAAAAAAAGACAAGGGCTATTATATTTTAAGAAGTGAGAAAGAATCATGAGAGCAGTAGATATCATTCAGAAAAAAAGAGATGGTCTTGCCTTAAACAAGGAAGAAATTGAATGGCTGATTGAGGGCTATGTGGCTGGAACGGTTCCAGATTACCAAATGTCCGCTTTTGCTATGGCTGTTTATTTTAAAGGGATGACGACGGAAGAAATCTCCCATATGACCATGAAGATGGTCCAAACGGGGCAACAGTTTGATCTGTCAGCTATTCCAGGAATCAAGGTAGACAAACATTCGACTGGTGGTGTGGGAGACAAGGTGACCTTGGTCTTGGTGCCTCTGGTTGCAAGTTTTGGAGTGCCGGTTGCTAAAATGAGCGGTCGTGGCTTAGGCCACACGGGTGGAACCATCGATAAGTTGGAATCCATTAAAGGTTTCCAAATTGAACGGACCCAAGAGGAATTTATCCAGCAGGTTCAGGAGATTGGCTTATCGGTTATTGGGCAATCTGACCAACTTGTGAAGGCAGACAAACTTTTGTATGCTCTGCGTGATGTAACGGCGACAGTGGATACCATTCCTTTGATTGCTAGCTCCGTCATGAGTAAGAAAATTGCTGCAGGTGCGGATGCCATTCTTTTGGACGTGACGGTAGGCGAGGGTGCCTTCATGAAGAATATTGAGGATGCTCGTCGCTTAGCACGTACCATGGTGGATCTTGGAAATGCAGTGGGTCGGAAAACCATCGCTGTCATTACAGATATGAGCCAACCTTTGGGAACCAGCATTGGTAATCGTTTAGAAATTTTAGAAGCCCTGGATATTCTGAAAGGACAAGGACGCGCTGATGTCACAGAGTTTATTTGTGAATTAGCGCAAATCATGTTGAAATTGGCCAATGTAGATCAATCAATTGAAGCCATCCATGAACACTTGAACAATGGTCAGGCTTTAGCGAAGTTTGAAGAAATGGTTGTGGCTCAAGGTGGAGACTTAGAAGATTTGCATCGTCCCGTCAAAGTGGATCAGGTCCTTGAAGTAACAGCGGACCAAGATGGCGTTATTGCTGCTTTACCTGCCATGGAGTTTGGTTTGTTTGCTATGAGGCTGGGTGCTGGTCGTGCTGTCAAATCGGATCCCCTCGATTATGAAACAGGGATTGTGTTTGACAAAAAAGTGGGAGAGCACGTCAAAAAAGGGGAACGCATTGCCCGCATTTTCATGAATGAAAAAAATTCACAAGAAAGAGTTACAGAATTCAAAAAAAATGTTAAAATACTAGAAAGGGCTGAAAGCGTTAAAGAAATTATTGAAATAATATCTTAAGCAGCTCAGGAGATTGTATGAAGTTAAATAAATATATCGATCACACTCTTTTAAAACCAGATGCACAACAAGAACAGATCGAAAAGCTGATCGAAGAAGCCAAGGCTTATGATTTTGCGAGTGTCTGTGTGAACCCGACATGGGTGAATTTTGCGGCTGAGGGCTTGCGCGATTCAGACGTTAAAGTTTGTACCGTCATTGGTTTTCCTTTAGGAGCAAATACACCATTTGTCAAAGCGTGTGAGACAAAAAATGCGATTCAAAATGGTGCCGATGAGATTGACATGGTCATTAATATCGGGGCTCTTAAGTCTAAGAATTTAGCACTAGTTGAGGAAGATATCCAAGCTGTAGTCGAAGCGAGCGGTGATAAGCTGGTCAAAGTCATCATTGAGACTTGTCTCTTAACCGATGATGAAAAGATCGTTGCTTGTCAAATTGCTAAGTTAGCTGGCGCAGACTTTGTGAAGACTTCAACTGGCTTTTCAACTGGAGGAGCAACGGTAGAAGATGTAGCCTTAATGCGTCAAACTGTTGGACCCGACATGGGTGTTAAGGCTTCTGGTGGTGCTCGCTCTTATGAAGATGCTCTTGCTTTTATCGAAGCAGGTGCGACCCGTATCGGGACTTCTTCTGGTGTAGCCATCATGGAAGGAAAGGTGGCTCATGGCGACTACTGAGTTGATTGACTTAGCAGTTGAAGTGAGTCAACAAGCCTATGTGCCTTACTCTCACTTCCCAATTGGAGCTGTACTGCTAACGAAGGATGGGGAAATCTATACAGGTGTCAATATCGAAAATGCCAGTTTTGGATTAACCAACTGTGGAGAACGGACAGCCATTTTTAAAGCTGTTTCTGAAGGAGCTCGCGAGTTCAAAGAGCTGATTATCTATGGGCAAACAGAAAAGCCCATCTCTCCGTGTGGTGCTTGTCGTCAGGTCATGGCTGAATTTTTTGAACCAGACCTGCCTGTAACTTTGGTATCTAAAGATAAATCGACGGTCGTGATGACGGTCAAGGAATTACTTCCATATTCCTTTACAGACTTGACTTAGTTGGTCTGTGAGGCGGTCTTTTGACCCTTTCAATACTTCGCAACAATGTTGCACAATAATTTAGGAGGTTCAGTAATGAACAAGAAACAATGGCTAGGCCTTGGTCTAGTAACTGTCGCTGCTATCGGACTTGCAGCATGTGGAAATCGTGCGTCTAAAAAAGATAGCGCAAACTCAGAATCAAAAACTGATTTGAAAGCTGCTATCGTTACCGATACTGGTGGTGTGGATGACAAATCATTCAACCAATCTGCTTGGGAAGGTTTGCAAGCTTGGGGGAAAGAAAACGGTCTTTCTAAAGGAAACGGATTTGACTACTTCCAATCAACAGATGAATCTCAATATGCGACAAACCTTGATGAAGCTGTTTCTAACGACTACAAATTGATCTTTGGTGTTGGTTTTGCCTTGCGTGATGCAGTAGAAAAAGCGGCTTCTGACAACGAAGGAACAAACTTTGTTATCATTGACGACCGTATTGAAGGTAAAAAGAACGTAGCATCTGCTGTCTTTGCCGACAACGAAGCTGGTTACCTTGCTGGTATCGCTGCTGCGAAAACTACAAAAACTAAACAAGTTGGTTTTGTAGGTGGTATGGAAAGTGAAGTTATCACTCGTTTCCGCGCTGGATTTGAAGCTGGTGTTAAATCTGTTGACCCATCTATCAAAGTTCAAGTAGACTACGCTGGTTCATTCGGTGACGCTGCTAAAGGTAAAACAATTGCTGCTGCACAATACGCTGCAGGTGCAGACGTTATCTACCAAGTAGCTGGTGGTACTGGAGCAGGTGTCTTCTCTGAAGCAAAAGACTTGAACGAGAAGAAAAATGAAGACGAAAAAGTTTGGGTTCTTGGTGTGGACCGTGACCAAAAAGCTGAGGGTGAATACACTTCTAAAGATGGTAAAAAATCTAACTTTGTCTTGGCTTCAAGCTTGAAGAAAGTCGGAGAATCTGTAAAAGACTTGGCTAAGAAAGCTGCTGACGGTAAATTCCCTGGCGGTAAAGTGATTACTTATAGCTTGAAAGATGGTGGAGTTGATTTGACAACTGACAACCTTTCTGCAGATGCTAAAAAAGCTGTCGAAGATGCCAAAGCTAAAATCCTTGATGGATCTCTTAAAGTTCCTGAAAAATAATATTTGATTGGGCGGCCCTCCCTTTAAGGGCCGTTTCTTTTAAAGTGAGACATTTTTGTCTCAATAAAATCTGTTAGTTCTCTAGCAGATTTTATTGAAATAAAAAAATTTTGAGAGGAAAACACCCACATGACACATGAATATGTCATCGAAATGCGTGAGATTACCAAAAAATTTGGTGACTTTGTAGCAAATGACAAGATTAATCTTCAGTTGCGCAAAGGTGAAATCCATGCACTTCTTGGAGAAAATGGTGCAGGGAAATCTACCCTGATGAATATGCTGGCTGGTTTGTTGGAACCAACAAGCGGAGACATTGTGGTAAATGGAAATACTGTTAACCTAGACTCACCTTCAAAAGCAGCTTCTTTAGGAATTGGAATGGTGCACCAACACTTTATGTTAGTTGAAGCCTTCACTGTTGTTGAAAATATCATCCTTGGTTCTGAAACCACTAAACATGGTGTTTTGGACCTTAAAAAAGCCAGCCAAGATATCCTTGACTTGTCTAAAAAATATGGCCTGGCAGTAGATCCAAATGCTAAAGTTGAGGATATTTCCGTTGGTGCGCAGCAACGTGTGGAAATCTTAAAGACGCTTTATCGTGGAGCCGACATCCTGATCTTCGATGAACCAACTGCAGTGTTGACACCAGCAGAAATCGAAGAATTGATGACAATCATGAAGAACTTGGCGAATGAAGGAAAATCCATTATCTTGATTACGCACAAGTTGGATGAAATCCGTGCTGTTTCAGACCGCGTAACGGTTATCCGTCGCGGGAAATCTATTGAAACAGTCGAGATTGGTGGAGCTACCAACCAAGACTTGGCCGAAATGATGGTCGGTCGTTCTGTTTCCTTTAAAACGGAGAAAGGTCCTTCTGAACCGAAAGAAGTGGTCTTGTCGATTGAGAACTTGGTTGTAAACGAAAACCGGGGAGTCCCAGCTGTTAAGAATCTTTCGCTAGAACTTCGTGCTGGTGAAGTCGTTGGGATCGCAGGGATTGATGGAAATGGTCAATCTGAGTTGATCCAAGCCATTACAGGTCTACGGAAGGTAAAATCGGGTTCAATTAAGATTAAAGGCAAGGATGTTGTAGGACTACGTCCACGTCAAATCACAGAAATGAAGGTAGGGCACGTCCCTGAAGACCGTCACCGGGATGGTTTGGTCCTTGATATGATGATCTCTGAAAACATGGCTCTTCAAACTTACTACAAAGAACCTCTTAGCAAGAATGGTATTTTGAATTATCCAAATATTACCTCTTATGCCAAGAAGTTGATGGATGAGTTTGACGTTCGTGCAGCTAGTGAAGTGGTACCAGCTAAGGCTCTCTCTGGAGGAAACCAGCAAAAAGCCATTATCGCGCGGGAAATCGATCGCGATCCAGATCTCTTGATCGTCAGCCAGCCAACTCGTGGTTTGGACGTTGGAGCGATTGAATATATCCACAAACGTTTGATTCAAGAACGGGATAATGGGAAAGCCGTTCTGGTTGTCAGCTTTGAATTAGATGAGATTTTGAATGTTTCTGACCGTATTGCGGTTATTCATGATGGGAAGATCCAAGGGATCGTAACCCCTGAAACGACGAATAAGCAAGAACTTGGAATCCTCATGGCAGGAGGAAAAGTAGAGGAGGGAGCATCTAATGAATAAGAATTTAAAACAAATTGCTGTTCCATTGGTGTCTGTCCTTTTAGGATTGGTCTTGGGTGCCATTATTATGTGGGCCTTCAGCTATGATGCCCTTTGGGGATATGAATTGCTGTTTAAGAAAGCCTTTGGTTCGATTAAGAGTTGGGGTAATATTTCCCGTGCTATGGGGCCACTGATTTTGGTTGCTCTTGGATTTTCGGTAGCTAGCCGAGCCGGCTTCTTTAACGTTGGACTTCCTGGTCAGGCTTTTGCAGGATGGATCATGGCGACTTGGTTTGCTCTTTCCTTCCCAAATATGCCTCGATTACTGATGATTCCAATAACCGTTTTGATTGCGGCTATTGCAGGTGGATTTATTGGAGCGATTCCAGGTTTCCTTCGTGCCTATCTTGGAACCAGTGAGGTGATCATCACCATTATGATGAACTACATTGTTCTCTATGGTGGGAATGCCTTGATCCATAGCTTCCCAGCTTCCTTGATGAAAAACAAGGACTCAACTATTGATGTGGGAGCCAACGCTGTCTACCAGACGGAGTGGTTGCGTAATTTGACGGACAAATCACAAATGAACATCGGGATCTTCTTTGCTATCATTGCAGTGGTAGTCATCTGGTTCTTGATGAAGAAAACAACTCTTGGTTTTTAAAATCCGTGCCGTTGGTCTCAATGCCAATGCGGCAGAATACGCAGGGATGTCTGCAAAACGCACCATTATCCTTTCTATGATCATTTCTGGTGCTCTTGCTGGTATCGGTGGGGTAGTAGAAGGTCTGGGTATTTACTCAAATGTCTATGTTCAAACTAGCTCAATGAGTGTTGGATTTAACGGAATGGCCGTTGCCCTTCTTGCAATGAATTCACCAATTGGGATTCCATTTGCTGCCTTCTTGTTTGGAGCACTTCAAATTGGGGGAGTTGGTATGAAGCCAGCTGCAATCCCTGAAGAAGTCGTTCAAATTGTGACAGCATCCATTATCTTCTTCGTATGTGCTCACTACATTATCGAAAAGATGATTTCAATGCGTTCAGCTAAAAAAGGAGGAGCAAACTAATGAGTATTGTAACGATTTTAAGTATTCTTGTTTCCTCTATGATTGTGTATGCGGCGCCACTGATCTTCACAAGTATCGGAGGAGCTTACTCAGAACACGCTGGGGTTGTTAACGTTGGTCTGGAAGGAATTATGGTTATGGGAGCCTTCTCAGGAATTGTCTTTAACCTGACTTTTGAGCCAAGCTTAGGGAATTTGACACCATGGTTGTCTTTGATTGTTGCTGCAGGAATTGGAGTATTATTCTCCTTGATCCACGCGGTGGCAACCATTCATTTCCGTGCTGACCATATCGTCTCAGGTACAGTATTGAACTTGATGGCACCTCCGTTAGCCGTCTTTCTAGTTAAAGCGATGTATAACAAGGGGCAAACGGATAATATCAAAGTTGCCTTTGGGAAGACTTCCATTCCGGTCTTATCTAAAATTCCGGTAATTGGGGATATTTTCTTCAACAATGCCAGCATCATCGGCTGGGTTGCGATTCTCTTCTCATTCTTTGCTTGGTTCATCATGTTCAAGACAAAATTTGGATTGCGTCTTCGTTCAGTTGGGGAACACCCACAAGCAGCAGATACATTGGGAATCAATGTTTATAAAATGCGCTACTTAGGAGTGATGATCTCAGGTGCCCTAGCAGGAATCGGAGGAGCCATTTACGCTCAGTCTATTTCCGTTAACTTCGCGGTGACTACTATTGTTGGTCCTGGTTTCATCGCCCTCGCAGCTATGATTTTCGGGAAATGGAACCCAATCGGGGCAATGCTTGCTAGTCTCTTCTTTGGAGCTTCACAAAGTTTGGCTGTTATCGGGAATCAATTGCCTTTGCTTAAAGGTATCCCATCCATCTACTTGCAAATTGCGCCTTACGTCTTGACCATGGTTGTCTTGGCAGCCTTCTTCGGACAAGCAGTTGCGCCTAAAGCAGATGGTGTTAACTACATTAAATCGAAATAATGCAAAGAGAGATGCGAGGTTTCCTCGGTCTCTTTTGCTTTCTAAAGGCCCCTCTTAGTCGCAATTTCTTTAGATTTAGGGTACAATAAGAATACAACTTTTCACGTATTGGAGGAGCAGATGTTTAAGTGGATGAGACGCCTAATTGGCATGGTGATCGTTTTATTTATGTTATTAGTGATCTTGTTGGTTCCTGGATCTATCCCTGAAGGAGAGCAACTGAGAAATGTGCAGGCAGGGAGTTCTTTGATTGAGTTGGCTCAAAATGCTGTTTCAAATGCCTCTGTGAGCACTGAAGGGCTCTCAACTGAGCTAAGTCTCAATTCAGTGCAATTGAGTCAGGTCGTAAAAACAAGTGCTGGATCCGCCCTTGACAATTCTGACTATCAAAAGATGGCATTAGGAATGGATGGCAATGACCTTCATGTCAAAGTTCCTGTTTCCTTAGGGCCAGTTGATAGCTATCTAGATTTAACCATGACCGGTCAAGTTGAAAACAATGTCATGAATTTGACCGTGACCGGTGCTAAATTAGGGAAAATGCCCATTCCAAAATTCTTGGTTCTCAACTATTTGAAGGATCAATCCAATCAAAATGGAGGCGGCTTCACAGTGAATGGTGATCAAATCACCCTTGATATCCCTCAAGCAGGCTATAGCATCTCAAAAGCGAGAGTGGAAAATGGCAATGCTAAGGTAACCGTTAGTATATCCTTGTTTTAAGTCTTTGTAATTGGAGTTGTCATGCTTGTCTTTGAATTTTGTGCAGAGAATTTAACTTATATTGATAAGGCGATTGCTGCTGGGGCAGGTCGCATTGAACTGTGCGATAACCTGGCAGTAGGAGGGACCACACCTAGTATAGGTGTGATCAATGAAGCAATCAAACTGACAAGAGCGAAGTCCGTGGATCTATGTGTCATTATCCGACCCCGAGGTGGCGATTTTGTCTATACTGATCTGGAAGTCGAAGCTATGCTGACGGATATTCGTGCTGCGAAAGAAATAGGGGTTACTTGTTTTGTGCTGGGAGCGCTGACGAGCGATCGAAAGTTGGACCAGAGGATCATGCAGCTTTTACTAGCAGCCTGTGGAGAGGCAGAGGTTGTCTTTCATATGGCCTTTGATGAGTTAGCTCATACAGATCAGCTAGAAGCGATTGAGTGGCTTTCTGATCAGGGTGTAGCCCGCATTTTATCACGAGCTGGAAGTCCAGGTGACCCACTAGAGCAACGTTTTGCACACTATCATCGTTTATTAGATGCGGCTAAGGGAAAAATTCAGATCCTGCCAGGTGGAGGTGTGACCCTTGACAATCGTCAGCTCTTTTTGGAGCAATTGGGCGTTTGTCAACTGCATGGCACGCGCATCGTGTTTTAAAGAAGAAACGATCACTGCTTGAAGTAGTTTTGAAGATCCGTTATCAAGGTTGGGGACGTTGTTTCCAGCCTCTTCTAGTGCAAAAATGAATAAGGGAGAGAAAATGTTTTTAGAGCATTATTTTGACCGGTACACCTTTCAGCCAGAAAAGGGATTGGCTTACGGATTTGAGAAGAGAGGGGCAGGCTATGAGTACCAGTGTCCCGTCTTATCTGACACTTTTCTCTTAAAGGTCCGTGTCTGCGACCAGAAGATTTCTTTTCAGGTCTATGATCAGGATACAGGGGACGAGTATATCCAGATCCATCTGGAACAGCTACAAGGAAATTTCGTCGGCCAAGTCAGGGAAGCCTGTCAGGAAAGTCTTGCAAGGATTCGGCAAGCTTGTTTTGAGGTAGAAGAATTTCTCTATCCTCAAGCCAAGCGTCTCATGGCCTATATCTCCCTGCACTATCAGGGAACGATTGAGTATTTGTGGGAAAGATCTCCGGAATCCGGCGCTATTCGCCACCGAGACACCCTCAAGTGGTATGGTGTCTTTATGACCATTGATTGGAAAAAACTGGATGCTAGCAAGTCTGGGAAAATAGAAGTTTTGAATGTTAAGTCTGATCAAGTAGCCCATTTCATCCAGCAGAAAGGGATTTATCCAGCTTTTCATATGAATAAAAAATATTGGGTGAGTATCCCCTTAGATGGAACAATTGCTGATGAGGACTTGTTTGCTCTGGTGGATAGTAGCTGGCAACTCACCAAAAAGGGGAAATAAGATGAATCTGTTGAGGAAATTATCTTGGTTTTTTAATTTAGAGAAGAAGCGATACTTGATCGGGATAGGGTCCTTGATCTTGGTTGGTTTTTTAAACCTCATTCCTCCAAGAATCATGGGGCTTGTGATCGATTTGATCGATAAAAAAAGGCTGACTCTGGGGCAGTTAGTTATGGATATTGCCCTTTTGGTCCTAGCAGCTCTTTCCATGTATGGCCTTCGTTTTGTCTGGAGACGCTATATTTTTGGGACGGCTAATAAGTTGGCTCGGATCTTGCGTTACCGTTTGTTTAAGCAATTTACGCTCATGTCTCCATCTTTCTATCAGCGTTATCGCACAGGGGATCTCATGGCCCATGCTACTAATGATATCAATGCGGTAACCATGTTTGCCGGTGGCGGGGTTATGTCTGCAGTGGATGCTTCCGTGACAGCCTTGGTGACCCTGGTCAGCATGTTTTTCATGATTGATTGGCGCTTAACCCTCTTAGCTATTTTGCCCTTACCGGTTATGGTGGTAGTGACTTCAGCTATTGGACGCAAAAACCACAAAGCCTTCAAAGAGGCCCAAGAAGGCTTCTCAGAGCTGAACAACTTTGTTCAGGAATCCGTATCAGGAGTCAAGGTGACCAAATCTTTTGGTTTTCAGGCAGATGAGATTCGGGCTTTTGAAAAAACCAATCAAATGGTCTTTTCAAAGAATATGACTTCAGCCGGTTACAATGCTTTGTTTGATCCGACTACTCTTCTTTTTGTCGGTCTCTCCTATGTTTTGACGCTCTACTTCGGAGGGCTATTTGTTCAGGAAGGGAGCCTGACGGTTGGACAAATCGTAACCTTTATTACCTATCTCAATATGCTCGTCTGGCCCCTTCAAGCCATGGGCTTCTTGTTTAATATTAGTCAGCGTGCTAGCGTCTCCTATGATCGGATTGAGACACTTTTAGCAGAAACACCTGATATTCAAGATCCGAGTCAACCAGTCACAGACATTCAAAACGGCGATCTGGAATATGACATTAAAGAATTCGCCTATGAGAAAGAGCCTGTCCTTGAAAAGGTTGCCTTTTATTTAGAAAAAGGGCAAACCCTTGGAATTGTGGGTCCAACTGGATCTGGAAAGACCACCTTGTTGCGTCTCTTGCTTAGAGAGCACGACTTGGAGCAGGGAGATATTTTGCTCAATGGAATCTCCATCAAACATTATCGCTTAGAAGATCTTCGAAGCTTGATCGGCTACGTCCCTCAAGATCAGATCCTCTTTGCCATGACCATTCGCGAGAATGTAGCTTTTTCAGATCCACAGATCAAGGAAGAAGAGGTAATGAAGGCTCTGAGAACTTGTGGAGTCTATGAGGATATTCTGGCCATGCCAGACCAGATGGAGACAGTGTTGGGAGAGAGAGGGGTCTCTCTTTCTGGCGGGCAAAAGCAACGGATTGCCATGAGTCGTGCTTTGGTCATGAATCCTGAGATCTTGATTTTGGATGATTCCCTGTCTGCAGTAGATGCTAAAACGGAGCATCAAATTATTGAAAATATGAAGCTGGAACGCAAGGGGAAAACAACGATCATCACAGCCCACCGCCTATCAGCTATCGTTCATGCGGATTTGATTCTGGTAATAGAGAATGGACAGATCAAGGAGCGAGGAAATCACGAGGAATTAATGGCTCAAAAAGGTTGGTATTATGAAACCTACCAAGCCCAACAATTATCAGAAGAAATGGAGGGAAAGCTGAATGAAAACATCTGAAGCTCATGTGATGAAGCGGCTCTTGACTTACATGTGGCGTTATAAGTGGTTAACAGCCCTAGCCTTAGTCTTTACCTTCCTGACTAGTCTGTTATTGACGGAGATTCCTCTTGCAGCTCGCTGGTATATTGACCACCTAGTGGATCCGACAGAAGCTAGCTCTCCAGTACTGACAGCTTTTCAGTTTCTCATTCTCTACTATGGCTTATTCATTGGGCGCGTGCTAGCAACCTACCTGAGTCAATTAACCTTTGCGCGTGTATCCAATTCTATCGTAAGAGATATCCGTCTAGATATTTTCCAAAATCTTCAAAGGCTGGGCATGTCCTTTTATGACCAGACAGCAGCAGGTTCGATTGTTTCGCGGGTGACTAATGATACACAGGCAGTCGCAGATATGTTTTCTACGGTCTTTTCAAGCCTGATTTCATCCTTTTTACTCTTTCTAGTCACCCTGGTAACTATGTTTAGCTTGGACTGGCATTTGACCATTTGGATCCTGCCTTTTCTTCCCATCATTTGGTTTTCTATTCGTCTCTATCGCAAGTTATCCAATCGCTTGGTCAAGATGACCCGACAAAAATTATCAGATATCAATGTGAAATTATCGGAATCCATTGAAGGAATGCGGATCGTGCAGGCCTTTCGTCAAGAAAAGCGCTTGACGGATGAATTCGAACAGATTAATGGGGAACATTTGGATTATGCCAACCGATCTGTGGATGTCAATTCCCTCTTTTTGAGGCCAGCTATGACCCTGTTACAGGTCCTGGCTTATGCGGTCATTCTAACCTTTTTTGGCCTAAATTGGCAGTCCTCAGGCTTTACAGCAGGTCTTATCTATGCCTTTATCCAATATGTTAACCAGCTTTTCCAGCCCTTGATTGATGTCACCCAAAATTTTGCAACCTTGCAGACCTCAACCATTTCTGCAGGTCGTGTGTTTGAAATGATGGATCGAGACGACTATGAGCCCAAGCAAGCTGGTAGCCTGAAAGAGATCGAGCGGGGAGATATTCGTTTTGACCATGTATCTTTTTCTTATGATGGCAAACGGGATGTCCTAAAAGATATCTCCTTTGAGGTCAAAAATGGGCAAACCATCGCTTTTGTTGGTCATACTGGGTCTGGTAAATCCTCTATTATCAATCTCTTCATGCGCTTTTATGAATTTGATCGTGGCCAGATCTTGATTGATGGACAGGATATCAAGGACTACAGCCAGGAAGCCTTGCGCAAGTCCATTGGTCTAGTGTTGCAGGAACCCTTCCTCTATCATGGAACCATTGCTTCTAATATCCGGATGTACCATGAAGAACTGACTGATGAGGAAATCCGACAAGCAGCTGCATTTGTGGATGTAGCAGACTTTATTGAGAGTTTACCTGGTGGCTATGATCATCCGGTAACAGAGCGGGGTTCTACCTTGTCGACCGGTCAGCGTCAGCTTCTGGCTTTTGCCCGAACGATTGCTGCCCAGCCTAAGATCCTCATTTTGGATGAGGCCACTGCCAATATCGACCAAGAGACGGAAGAGATGATCCAAAATTCTCTGAAGAAGATGCGCCAAGGGCGGACAACCATTGCCATTGCCCATCGCCTTTCTACCATCCAAGATGCCGATTGCATCTATGTTCTCGATAAAGGAAAAATCATCGAATCAGGCAACCACGACCAACTCATTGCTCTAGGAGGAACGTATAAGAAAATGTATGACCTCCAGGCCGGTATGATGAAATAAGGACAAACAAGGTCTAAATGCAAGTTTAACCTTGTTTTTCTTGCTTGAAAGCTGTAAAATAAAGAAAAGAACAGAAAAAGGGAGCATACACCATGTCAAACGATCTGATCCTGATGGGAGTTGTTATTGTCTTATTTGGACTCTATTTCACCCTTCAAGTTGAGCTCAATAAAGTCAGAAATCAATTTACTCATTATCTTCTAAAACCAGGTAGTATTTCCAAGGAACAAAGAGAGAAGTACCTCAAAGAACCAGAGATGGAAGCGATTCGCCTGATTCGCCTCGATTATCGGATCGGCCTTCAAAATGCCAAACTTATTTATGAGCAATTGAAGAAATAAGAAAGACCCTCGTATAATCTGTACGAGGGTTTCTCATTCAAAAAAAGTTGTAAGTTTTGGTAAAACGTTGGCCACATCTGCTGATTGGATCTTGGCGAGTTGATAAGGACAAGAAGTGATGTAGGCTGCTTCAAAGAAATCAAGCGGGAGTCCACTGTGTTTTAAGGCAGCAAGTGATTGAACTTGGCCGAGTTCTAAAAGGATCCCATCGTGGGTCAGGGTCAGATGGGGAAGAAGAGGAGACTGGGCCATCAAGGTCTTTAGACTGGCTTCTTCCTCTTTTTTTCTGGCTAGGAGTCGCTTTTTATTTGTCAGATACATACCATTATCAATGTAGAGACTTAAGGCCTTTTGCATGATCAGATTGCTATCATAGTCCAGAATCGTCTTATAGGTTAAGACCGGCTTTAGAAGGTCTTGAGGAAGGATCATGGAAGTGATGCGAAGAGCAGAAAAGAGATTGGTCGAAAAAGATTTGATGTAGATGACTCGGCCCTTTTGATCCAAATAATGAAAAGATGGAGCATTACTACCATCAAGATCTCCCAAATAGTCGTCCTCAACAAGGTAGACATCATATTGGTCAGCTAGTTGCAAGATCGCTTCTTTCTGCTTGGTCGAATAGCTATGACCTAGCGGATAGTGAAAACGAGGAATCGTGTAGAAGAATTTGATATGGCCACTTTTGAAAATCTCTTCAAGTTCTTCGAGATCAATCCCCGTTAAATTACGTTGAATGGTACGGTAGGCAAGTTGCTGCGAATCAAGGAGTTGGTTCATCCGGTGATAAGTCGGTTGCTCGATCAAAATCTGCGATTTTTTATTGGGAAAATCAATCTGGCTGAGGATATTAAGCGCCTGCTGGGTACCAGCAGTCAAAACAATCTGATCCGCAGTCGTATAAATCCCTTCCTCCTTTAATAAGCCTTGAATGGATTGGCGTACTTCGAGTAAGCCTGCTTGGTCCGAAAAGTTGTTGAAGAGATAATTCTCCCGTCCAATCAAGGTTTCATTGATACAGGTCCGGAAGTCCTCAAAAGCCTGGTTGCGATCTTTCTCTAATTTTAGTGGAAGATCCTCATGTCGATTCGGTTCTTGCTCCAAAACATAGTAGCCACTTTGAGGCTTAGCATAGAGGAAGTGCTGGTAAGTCAAGTCCAGCAAGGCTCGTTGCACCGTGTCCTTACTACAAGAAAATTGACTGGCTAATTGACGAACAGAAGGAATTTTCTGTCCAGTTTCTAGTTCACCATCTTGAATACCTTTTTTTAAAACATGAATAATTTCTTGGTATTTGCTTGTCTTCATTCTGACTGTCCCCATACAGTTTTTTTCTATTGTACAGAAAAAATCACAAAAAAACCACTCCGAAGAGTGGTAGCAGTATTACATAAAGTAAACGATGGCTAAATACTGAAGAGCAGAAGCTGCAAGGATGAAAAGGTGCCATATCATATGGAAGTAAGGTTTTTTCTTGGCATAAAAGCCGGCTCCAACCGTGTAGCACAGACCACCCATGAGCATGAGACCCCAGAAGATCGGATTGGTTTGACTAACGATTTGGGGAATGATAAAGATGACCAACCAGCCCATGATCAAGTAAAGAGCGAGACTGAACTTTTCATTGACTCTTTTGGCAAAGATTTTGTAGAGAATACCAAAGATGGTGGTCCCCCATTGGATCAAGATAATGCTGTAGCCCATCCAGTTATTCATCAAGGTGAGGACAACTGGTGTGTAACTGCCTGCGATCGCAATGTAGATCATGGAATGGTCGATAATACGAAGCACATACTTTTGAGGTGAATCGTAAGACATAGCATGGTAGACGGTCGAAGACAGAAACATCAAAAAGAGACTGATAACAAAGATAGAAGTCCCGCAAGCACTGAGAAGACCGTGTTGCTCAAAACTATAGACTGCTGAGATCGGAAGTAAGATCAACATGAGGAGGGCGCCAACAGCATGGGTTACGCTATTTGCGATCTCTTCTCCAAAGGATAATTTTTTACTTAGTTTCATGGTGTAATTCATCAGTTTCTTCCTCCGTTTTTACTGGTTGAATATAAGATAGGGTTTCAAGATAAAGTTGAACTGTCTGACAGGCAGAGCGAATGATAGGAGCGATTGGCTCTTTTTGCTCATTGAGATAAGCGACAAAGCTATTATAGAGAAGATCTGAGCTTGCCTGGTCCTGCAAGAAATTCAAGGTAGAAGCAATCTCCTGAATAGAAAAGACCGTTTTTAAGGTTGTAATAGCGATCAAGCGGGCCACCTGTCTACGCTGGTATTTCTTCTTATCTGGTTTCTCGACATAGCCATGTTTTACGTAATTGTTGATCATGGCAGCCGTCAAGCCCTTGTCTGAAGAAGAGAGAACAGGTGCACAGGTTTTATTGACATAAAGAAGGACCTGATCGAGATAGAGGTCTAGCTCAGGCAGTTGCTCCCACGTTGGATAGGAAAAAGTGGACACGAAATCTTCACCTTTCTTTAATCTAGTTTTCATAACTAGATAATAACATTAATAAAAACTCCTGTCAAGAAAATTTGAAAAATATGGTACAATAGACCTATGAAACTATTAATTCCATCCGCCAAAGAACTGAACGAACAGGCTCGTATCGTCGAGCCCCAACCCTTGTCAGAGAACACAAAAACCATCCTCCAAGCTTTGAAGGCATTCTCGCTAGAAGAATTAGCGACCTTTTACGGTATCTCAGAGGAAAGAGCCCTAGTAGAAAAGGAAAGAATTGAGGCTCTGTTAGCTGGGAGTGCTAAAACCTATCCTGCTTTAGAACTGTTTGATGGCCTTATGTATCGTAGTATCGAGCGTCAAGACTTATCCGAAAAAGAGCAGGCTTATCTGCAGGAGCATTTGTTGATCACGACTGCTTTATACGGTGTGCTACCTGCCTATGAAGGGATTGCTCCCCATCGCTTGGATTTTATGATGAAGTTAAAACCAGCTGGAAAATCTCTAAAGGTACTCTGGAAAGAGGACTATGATCAGGCAGTAGAAGGTGAGGAGCAGATCTTATCCCTTTTGTCCTCTGAGTTTGAACAGGTCTTTTCAAAAGCCATTCGTGAGCGAATAATTCGGATCAAATTCATGGAGAATCGTGATGGGACACTGAAGATTCACTCGACGATTTCAAAGAAAGCACGTGGGGCCATGGTGACAGCCATGATGAAGGAAGAAATCACCCATCTAGAAGATCTGAAATCATTAGAAGTAGCAGGTTTCTCTTATCGTGAGGATTTATCGCAAGAGAAAGAATGGGTCTTTGTGAAAGAATAAATAAAAATATTCCTGAGAAGCGTCAGGAATATTTTTTTGATCTGTTAGATAAAGAGAATGCACGATGAAAACTCCAAAATAGAGGATTTTGGAGTCAGAATCGTCTTGAGCAGTAGGCTTAGGCGATATGTTTGAATTTCTTCAAGAGTTCTGTCAACTCAGCTTGCTCGCCACTATTAAAGACTTGCATCAAGCGTTGAATATTTTTGATATGATCTGGAAGAGCTTCTTCGATTTTTTTACGACCGGCATCTGTAATAGATACAAGATAAGCACGGCGGTCTTCTGGATCGGTTTCGCGTGTAATCCAACCATCGCGGACCATATTGCGAATAACCACAGTCATATTCCCAGAGGTCGCAAGAATGCTATCAATCAGATCTTGAATGCGGAGATCGCCTTTGCTGTACAAGGTCTCAAGTACAGAGAATTGAGTTGGTGTCAACTGGTGCTTTTTAAAGATATGAGCCTCAGAGGCACGGATCAATCGTTCTGCCTTGTGGAAGACGATCATGGTTTTTAAATCTACGTTTGCTTCTTTGAATAATCTCTTTAAATTTTCCATATCTATATTTTATCAATAAATAGTATTTCTGTCGTTTAATTTTATTTTCAAATTAGTTACAAAATTGTGACAAATTTATTAAACTATGAACACATAATAGCAAAGGTGTTGATTTTAGTTTGTTTATCAAATAATTTCATGCTAAAACATTGTAATAGGTATGAAATATTAGCAACAATTCTTTCTTGAAAATCTATAGAATTCTAGGTAGCTTTGGTGTATAATGAGGGAGTGAAACAGAAAAATAATCTTTTTATAGTATGGCAACATATAATAGGAATCTGTATCTTAGTGTTGACGATCCTTTTTTCTTGGCTATTTCTTGCTGAAAAAACTTCTGATCGCTTGCAGGATCAAATGGCGCAAGCAAGAAAAATAGCTCTGTCTCACTCTTCGATTACGACCATTGAGACGGAGAGTTTCTTTCATGGCAAAGAAGCGTATCTTTCCTTCATTGGCAAGGACCAAGAAGGACAAGAATTAGCGGTCTTGGTGGCGCAGGCGGATGATGCAGTCTATACCTACCCTTTGAAAGAAGGAGTTAGTTCCAAAGAGGCAGCTTCTGTCGTCAAAGAGAAGAGTCAGGACGCGATTGATCGTGTCACTTTTGGACGCTTTAAAGGAAAACCGATCTGGGAAGTCAAGGCCGGGAGTTCCTATTATGTGGTGGATTTCAAGACTGGGAAAGTCACCGGTGTTTTTTAAGATTTGAGGAGGAAATATGAAATTATCAAATCGTGTATTGGAAATGGAAGAAAGTGTGACCTTGGCTGCAAATGCGCGTGCCAAAGCTTTGGCAGCAGAAGGTCGTGATATCTTAAGTTTGACCCTGGGTCAACCTGACTTTGCGACTCCAAAAAATATTCAAGAAGCAGCAGTCGCTTCCATCGAGGATGGTCGCGCTAGCTTTTATACGGTAGCATCTGGACTTCCAGAATTGAAGGATGCCATTAGCGACTATATGAAAGAGTTTTATGGCTATGCAGTGAACCGAAATGAGGTTGTGGTCGGTACTGGTGCTAAGTTTATCCTCTATGCCTTCTTTACTTCTGTCATCAATCCAGGTGATGAAGTCATCATTCCAACCCCTTGCTGGGTTTCTTATGTAGACCAGGTCAAGATGGTAGAAGGCACACCTGTTACTTTCCAAACAACAGAAGAAAATCACTTCAAGGCAACGGTTGAGCAACTGGAAGCAGCTCGGACAGACAAGACCAAAGTTGTCTTGCTGAATTCGCCATCCAATCCAACAGGGATGATCTACAGTAAAGAAGAACTCGAAGCGATCGGAAATTGGGCTGTCGAGCATGACATCTTGATTTTGGCAGACGATATCTATGGACGATTGGTCTACAATGGCAATACCTTTACGCCCATTTCTAGCTTATCAGAAGCGATTCGCAAGCAAACTATCGTGATAAATGGAGTTTCTAAAACCTATGCTATGACAGGTTGGCGGGTTGGTTTTGCTGTAGGAGATCCTGAGATTATTGGAGCCATGGCCAAGGTAATCAGCCAAACAACTTCCAACTTAACAACCGTTTCCCAATATGCTGCAATCGAAGCCCTCACAGGAGATCAATCTTCTATTGAGATCATGCGTCAAGCTTTTGAAGAACGCTTGAATACTATTTATCCTTTGTTGAATGAAGTACCTGGTTTTGAAGCCATCAAACCTCAAGGAGCCTTCTATCTCTTCCCAAATGTCAAGAAGGCCATGGAGATGAAGGGCTATACGGATGTGACGGAATTTACCACAGCAATTTTAGAAGAAGCAGAGGTTGCTTTAGTAACGGGAGCTGGCTTTGGTGCCCCTGAAAATGTTCGCTTGTCTTATGCGACAGATTTGGATACCCTGAAAGAAGCTGTTCGCCGACTCAAGGCCTTTATGGAAAAATAAAATTACAAGATCCTTAGTAATGAGCTGAGGATCTTTTTCTTTAAAAAATATCTGGTTTTCACAGGTAGAACCTAGCACTGAAAGCCTATTTATGATACAATTAAGAAGATAATGTCTTCGGACAAGTTTAACGAGAAAAGGAAGATGAATGATGACAAAACGGATTACTATCATCGAAGTAAAAGACTATGTAGGTCAAGAAGTGACCATCGGTGCTTGGGTTGCGAATAAATCAGGAAAAGGGAAGATCGCTTTCTTGCAATTGCGTGACGGAACGGCCTTCTTCCAAGGTGTTGCTTTCAAACCAAACTTTATCGAAAAATTCGGCGAAGAAGTAGGTCTTGAAAAATTTGACACCATCAAACGTCTAAGCCAAGAAACATCTGTTTTCGTAACAGGGATTGTCAAAGAAGACGAGCGTTCTAAATTTGGTTATGAGCTCGATATTACAGACATCGAAGTGATCGGTGAATCTCAAGATTACCCAATCACTCCAAAAGAACACGGAACAGACTTCTTGATGGACAACCGTCACTTGTGGTTGCGTTCACGCAAACAAGTTGCTGTTATGCAAATCCGTAACGCTATCATCTATGCAACTTATGAATTCTTTGATAAGAATGGCTTCATGAAGTTTGATAGCCCAATTCTTTCAGGAAATGCTGCAGAAGATTCAACT
Source organism: Streptococcus sp. S1 (assembly GCF_034137685.1). Lineage (NCBI taxonomy): Bacteria > Bacillati > Bacillota > Bacilli > Lactobacillales > Streptococcaceae > Streptococcus > Streptococcus dentalis. The sequence goes on from NZ_CP139418.1 coordinate 1,288,785, forward strand.
GAACTTTTTGAAACAGACTACTTCGGTACTCCAGCTTACTTGAGCCAATCAGGTCAGCTTTATCTGGAAGCAGGTGCTATGGCGCTTGGTCGTGTCTTTGACTTTGGTCCAGTATTCCGTGCTGAAAAATCTAAGACTCGCCGTCACTTGACTGAGTTCTGGATGATGGATGCGGAGTACTCATACTTGACACATGATGAGTCACTTGACTTGCAAGAAGCTTATGTTAAAGCTTTGCTCCAAGGTGTGTTGGACCGTGCTCCTCAAGCCTTGGAAACATTGGAGCGTGATACTGAGCTCTTGAAACGCTACATTGCTGAGCCATTCAAACGCATTACTTACGATGAAGCCATTGATCTCTTGCAAGAGCATGAGAACGATGAAGATGCGGACTACGAACATCTTGAACATGGTGATGACTTCGGTTCACCACACGAAACGTGGATTTCAAACCACTTTGGTGTACCAACCTTCGTGATCAACTATCCAGCTGACATCAAGGCCTTCTACATGAAGCCAGTTCCTGGTAATCCAGACCGCGTGCTTTGTGCAGACTTGCTTGCACCAGAAGGGTACGGAGAAATCATCGGTGGATCTATGCGTGAGGAAGACTACGACGCCCTTGTTGCGAAGATGGAATCTCTTGGCATGGATCTTACAGAGTATGAATTCTACCTTGATCTTCGTAAATACGGTACAGTTCCACACGGTGGATTTGGTATCGGTATCGAGCGTATGGTAACCTTCGCAGCTGGTACTAAACACATCCGTGAAGCCATTCCATTCCCACGTATGTTGCATCGTATCAAACCTTAATAGACGTAAAAACGCCATTAGGCGTTTTTCACTTTTATCTGCTCCAAAAACTATGAAAGGAAACTCAATGCTGAAAATAGATATCATCGATGGGAAAGAATACGAGGATGGTCAGGGGTCTTTGATCGCAGATCTAGACCATAGTATTCAACAGATGCTCAAGACCTCCTACCCGGAAAGTCAAATAGATGATTTTATCACGTATAAAAATTTGAGCCAATATTGTATGGATTATCTTGGACAGATTATTGAGCGTGCCAATGATAAAAACGAAGCCATTAAACAGCAGGTGACAGGTGTCATGCCTGAAAGCGAGCGTCCCTTTAACGTTGAAGACCGCTTGACAGCCAGCTATACCTTCGGTCAGCGGGTGGCGGATTCTGTTGCGCGCTTCGGTGGTTCTTGGACCTTTATTATTAGCTTCATCATGATGATGGCTATCTGGATGTTGATCAATGTCTTGCATCCCTTTGGCTGGAATTTTGACCCTTATCCTTTCATCTTGCTCAATCTTGCACTTTCTACGATTGCGGCGATTCAAGCTCCTTTGATCATGATGAGCCAAAACAGGGCAGCAGATTATGATCGCCTGCAAGCGCGAAATGACTTTAACGTCAATATGGAGTCGGAAAGAGAAATTCGCTTACTGCATACGAAGATTGATCATATGGTGCAGCAAGACCAGACGGATTTACTGGAAATTCAAAAGTTGCAAACCGAATTGTTGGTGTCCTTGTCTAATCAAGTGGCCCAGCTGCGTCAAGAAATGAATCAAGAAAAAATGAAGGAGGTGGAGAAGATGTAGGCAAATCTAAGTAAGTCTTTTAGAAACACTTATATAATCTATTGAAAGAGGAAAAACGATGTTTAAAAGAACTTACAAACGCAATATTTCACTCCTAGCAGGTCTGGAATTTACATCTTATTTTGGAATCACCAGTTTTTGGATTCTCTTTTTTATTCAGAATGGTCTTTCTTTACTTCAGATTGGTTTATTAGAGAGTATCTTTCATGGGACGAGTCTCTTGTGTGAGATCCCGTCTGGTATGTTAGCTGATCGATTTAGCTACAAGACCAATCTCTATTTGGCTCGCTTGTCCAGTATTGGATCTTCTATCTTGATTTTATTTGGTCAGGGGAATTTTTGGATCTATGCCATTGCCATGATGGTCAATGCTTGGTCTTATAATTTTGACTCGGGGACCAGTACCGCTTTCTTATTTGATTCAGCAGTAGAAGCGGGCCAAAAGGACCGTTATCTTCAGATTTCCAGCTTCTTGTCTGGTGTGGCCGAAGTTACCCGAACGTTAGGTACAGTGGTGGCAGGCTTCTTTATTCACGGAGCATTGGCTTGGACCTATTATATTGCTATTGGGCTTTCCTTGCTTTCTATTCTCCTGATTTTTCTGATGAAGGAGCCAGAGAGCAAGAGTGATGAAAGAAATCATTTGACCTTAAAGCGGATATTGGAGGTAGTGAAACAAGAATGGCAGGACAAACCAGTCTTGTTTTACTGGATGCTCACCTATCAGTTGGTAGGGACCATCATGTGTATGTTTTATTTTTACTACCAACAGAAAATCAGTGACCTAGCCAGTTGGCAGGTTTCGCTTATCATGTTGATTGGTAGTGGATTCAATCTCCTAGCGGTTTATTTGGCCAGTCAAATCGGGAAAAAATGGAATAGTAATCAAATCTTTCCGATTCTAGTTGCACTGACAGGTTTGGTCTTGCTTTTGGTAACATTCAAGACTCCATTTGCCTATCTGAGTGTCTATCTCTTGACCAATGCCCTTTATGCCGTTTATCAACCTATCTACTACAATGATTTACAAGCTTATCTGCCATCCAGTGTACGAGCAACTATGCTGAGTATCAATTCGATGATGTTTAGTTTATCTATGATTGTCATTTTCCCACTGACTGGTTGGTTCATTGATAGCTATGGCTTTGTAGCAGTCTTTCTTGTATTAGGCCTTATAACGCTATTCTCTTTCCCTCTCTTGATGTTTGGGTTGGGGAAAATGGGCAAGACCTTAAGCAAGGTGACAAAGAAGGAATAAGATTTCTGACCTTCATCTGGTCAGTATTCAACTCTCTCTGCTTTCCAGGGAGAGTTTTTTCATCTTAAGAATTTGTGGTAAAATATGTATATCCATTAAAAAAAGAATCGAGTCGTATGAAATCATTATTGAAGTATTTTAAGGGCTATCTATGGGAAACTTTTCTAGGGCCCGTTTTTAAACTCTTAGAAGCTATTTTTGAATTGTGTGTCCCCTTAATCATCGCCCACTTAGTCGATCAGGTCATTCCAAAAAAGGAAACGAGCGCAGTTGTGATGACGGTCGGTGTTTTGTTTTTATTTGCGAGCTTTGGTGTCGTCGTAGCTATTACGGCCCAGTATTTTTCTTCTAAAGCAGCTGTCGGCTTTACCCGAGAGATGACCAAGGATTTGTATGATAAGATCTTATCACTTCCAAAGGACAAGCGAGATAGGATCGGGACTTCTAGTTTGGTAACCCGTCTCACTTCTGATACCTATCAAATCCAGGTTGGGATCAACCAATTCTTGCGCCTCTTTTTGAGAGCACCCATTATTGTCTTTGGATCGATCATCATGGCTTTCACCATCAGTCCTAAACTAACCCTTTGGTTCTTGGGGATGGTGGCGATTTTAACCCTGATTATTGTGATCATGTCACGGATTGTCAATCCGCTCTTTGCTAAGATTCGGAAAATCACAGACCGGATGGTTACGGTGACGCGTCAGCAATTTCAAGGGATGCGGGTGATTCGAGCCTTTGGACAACAGTCTGGTGAATTAGAAGATTTTAGAGAGGTCAATCAGGACTACAAGATCTGGCAAATTCGTGTTGGTATCTGGTCTAGTTTGGTGAGTCCCTTGACCTTCCTTGTGGTCAATACGACCTTGGTCTGTGTCATTTGGCAGGGACAACTAACTATCTCTGCTGGCCTACTAACCCAAGGGATGTTGGTCGCTTTGGTCAATTATTTATTGCAAATTTTAACAGAATTGATCAAACTCGCGATGCTGGTTACGTCTTTAAATGTCAGCTATATTTCTGCCAAGCGTGTCCAAGAGATTTTTGATTTGAAGGAAGAAGACCTCCTTGAAGCTTTGCCAGTAGAAACTGCAAGAGAGCAAGAAGCGATCAGCGCCCAGAAAGTTTCGTTCACTTATCCAACGGCTTCAAGCCCAGCTCTAGAAGATATTTCCTTTGATCTGGATCATGGACAGATGTTGGGAATTATCGGTGGTACAGGATCTGGGAAATCCACCCTGGTTCAGTTATTGAGTCACTTATATTCCGTTAGTCATGGAAAATTAGCCCTCTTTCATCAAGGTCACTCTCCTAAAACTCTTAAGGAGTGGCGGGAGTGGGTAGCTGTTGTCCCACAGAAGGCAGAGCTCTTTAGAGGAACCATCCGCTCGAATCTCTTACTTGGAATGGAAGAAAATCTATCGGATGAAGATTTGTGGTGGGCACTAGAAACAGCTCAGGCGGCTGATTTTGTTCGTGAAAAAGAAGGACAACTCGATGAGCCAGTGGAAGCCTTTGGTCGAAATTTCTCAGGTGGCCAACGCCAGCGGTTGACCATTGCGCGTGCCCTTTTGAAGAAGGCTCCTTTCTTGATTTTGGATGATTCAACTTCTGCCTTGGATTATTTGACGGAAGCTCGTCTCTTAAAATCGATTAAAGAAGAATTGAGTGATACGAGTTTGATCTTAGTATCACAACGAACCAATAGTCTCAAGTCTGCTGATCAGATTTTAGTCTTGAACAAGGGACATCAAGTTGGACTGGGAAATCATGATTTCCTCTTGTCTACCAATGAGATTTATCAAGAAATTCATTATTCACAACACGGGAGGGAGGAAGCATGAGTCAAAAACGTTCTAGTTATGTAAAACGTCTATTTAGAGATTTTGCTCACCATCCCGGGCTCCTGATCCTAGCTAGTCTTGGAACCATCGCTCAAGTGGCCTTAACGGTTTGGTTGCCGATCCTGATCGGACATGCGGTTGACTTGGTCATTAATCCTCAAGGGATGACAGTCTTATGGCCCGTTTTGATCCAAATGGTTCTGGTCATTGTGGCCAATACCTTGATCCAATGGATCAATCCTCTTCTCTACAATCAATTGGTCTATCGTTTTAGCCAAAGCCTAAGAGCAGAAGTGATGGAAAAAGTATACCGATTGCCCTTGTCTTATCTAGATAAACAAGGGAGCGGGGACTTCGTCAGTCGCCTCACG